>VXPO01000060.1 GCA_009839505.1 Gammaproteobacteria bacterium | reverse complement strand
AGGTGCTTCATGAAGTGCGACAGGGAGCCCAGGGTGGCGCGCGCGCGGGCCACCCGGCCGGGGTCGCCGAGCATCAGTTCGCGGCGTTCGGGCTTGAGTTCCTCGGCGACCGCGCCGGCGACGGTGGGCGGGAACGCGTCGAGCCAGCGGGCGGCGACCTCGTCGTCGTCCCAGGCGCGGCACGCCAGGGGGTCGTGGCGCACGGCGAGGTGGAAGTGGTTGCTCATCACGGCGTAGGCGTAGAGGTCGACGGCGAAGGCCGGGACCAGCAGCCGGAGGCGTTCGGGGAGCCAGGTCCGCCGGTGCGAGAAGTCGCGCCGGGCGGGGGCGTCGAAGCCGCACAGGTGGGAGCGGCGCACGCAGCGCGACGCGAGGTGGTAGTCGCACTCGTGCACCGGGTCCACGAGCAGCTTGCGGGGCGTGGTCATGGCGCCGATGATCGCGCGCCGGGGGCGGCGCCCGAAGGGGACATCCGCCCCGCGGCGTGTGCGAGATCGCCGAACTTCGGGTGCGACCCCGCCGCGCGCCGGCGCGGCCGGAACCGCCCGCGTCCCCGTCGCCGGCGGCCGGAAGACACCGGAATGTGGGAATCCGCCTACGTCGCTGTGCGGCGCGGGCTGACGTGGCTGCGGGACACGGATCGCGTGTGTCCGGAACTCGGATCCCGTGTCCGGAACTCGGATCCCGGAACTCGGGTCCGACTCCGCGGTGCGCAGGTGCGGCCGCAGCCGCCCGCGTCGCCGGCGCCGGCGGCCGGAAGACATCGGAACGTGGGTATCGGCCTACGTCGCCGAGCGGCGCGGGCTCGCGCGGCTGTGAGATCCGGGTCGCGTGTGTCCGGAACTTTCTAGAGTTCCGGCGCGCCGGAGAGGTTGGTTAGGTGCCCGGCGGGGTTCATCATGAGGCTCATTGCGAGGATCGCCGCATCGGAGGACACCCGCAGGCGCCACTTGCCCGTGCCGTCGCCGAGTGCGCCGGTTAGCCCGTCGCCGCCGGACTCTAGGTCCACGGCAGAGATTGTGCGCGACGCCCGCGCGGGCACGGTGACGACGACTGGGGAACTGGGCGAAGCTCCCGTATCGTCGATACCGGTGATCGTCGCGTCCGCATCTTCCGAGGCCGGATTCACCAGTCGCAAGGCGCTCACCTGGTTCGTATTGCTGCCGGGGTTGAAGGTGGCGATCCAATGATCGCCATCCAACCTGGGCACGAGATCATGCATGGCTGTCAAGAAGCCGTCGGGGGTCCGAACGTAGACCAGCACTTCGAGGTCGAGGTCGCTGGCCAGTTCGAGATACCAATCCCCCGTGCCGGATCCCGTGCTGCCGGTGAGGCCCTTCTGGGCGTTTCCCAGTTCGAGATCGTCCGAGTTGAAATGCACGGTCTGTCCGCCACTGAGCGCAAGGGTGATGGACTCGTAGTCGACGTCGCTGTCGTCATCGGCCGTGATCGTTACGTCCCCAGCGTCGGTCGAGCGGTTTACCACTCGTACGAAACCCTGCCGACCCTGGGGATTGGAAGCCGACGGAAACAGGGGTACGAGGTGCGTTCCGCCTTCCCGATCTGGTACGACCGGTACGGTCGAGAGGTTCGTAAGGTGACCGGTGGGGCTTACGAGCAGGCTCATCGCGACGATGCGTTCGGCTGAATGAACTTGAAGCCGCCACTTTCCGAACCCGTCGCCGAGCGCCGCTTCGATCTCGTCGGCCATCAATTCGGCGGATGTGCCGGCGCCCACGGTGAGCGATGCCGCGTCATCGGGGGTGTGGCCGGCATCGTCGGTGCCGGTGACCGTCACCTCGGCGGGCTCGTCCCCCGGGTTCACAATCCGCAGCAGGCTCAGCTGGTTGAGGTTGCTTGCCGGATTGAAGATCGCCGCGCGGTAGACACCCTCGATGGCAGGCAATGCGTCGTGCATGGAAGTCACCAACCCGTCGGACGTGCGGATGTATGCAAGGACGACGACGGCGTCGTCGCTCGTCAGGACGAGGCGCCACTGCCCTTGGCCGGATCCCACGCCGACGGACAGCCCCTTCTTGGGAGCCCCGTGCTCGAGATCGGTGGAGTTGAAATGCGCGACGCTGTTGGACTTGATCGGAAGCGTCAGTGTTCCCGCGGAGACGCCTGTGTCGTCGATTGCCTCAATGGCGATCTCACCCGGCTGGTCGGCAAGGTTCACAATCCGCAAGAACCCTTCCCGACCCTGCGAATCGGCTGCCGCCGGAAAGAGCGGCACGTGCCACGTCCCGATGACCGAGACGACGAATATCTGTGAGACCGTCTGCCCTTGATGGTTGGCAGCGGTCACGGTAACCGCGGTGTCCCCGGGGGCGTGCCCGGTGACTCTGACCACTGCTTGGGGGGTGACCTCCACCGTCGCGATTGACGGGTTCGATGACTCCGCCTTGTAGTCGATGGTGTGCTGGGAAAACGAACGGGAGATGTCCAATTCCACGACGTCTCCCACGGCAAGCGTTTGTGGGCCGATCTCCCTCTCGACGGCCGGCGGCGAGGCTGTGCCATCTCCACCTCCACCATCGCTGCCGCCCCCGCTACCATCTCCACCGCCGTCATCGGTTCCGCCCGGCAGCGTGGTCGTCACACTCGCCTCGGAGCCTTTCCCGGCCGAGTTCACCGCCCGCACCCGGAAGGCGATCGAAGTGCCGCGGGTGAGTCCGGTGAGCGTGACTTGCGTATCGAGGCCGTTGTCCGTCCATGTGGTGCCGTCATCGACCGAATACTCGTAGCGTCTGATGGCGGCCGACCCGTCGCATAGGGGAGGCGTCCACGCGAACGTCGCCTGGGCATCGCCCGGGGTGGCGGTCAGCCCGCGCGGGGCCGATGGCGGTTTGGCAGGATACGGACCGCCGGTGTCGTCCTGAGAACCCGCTAGCAGGTTCGCCTCGGGGGTGTTCGGCGATGTAATCGAACTCCGCAGCTTGGACGGCGTGGAAGTGTCCGCCACAACGTTCGCGTAGCCCTGTACCGCCATCCAGAGATAGAGCGTGCTCGACGCATCCCAGTGCGTGGCGCCTATGGTCTTGTGGTAGCTGGTGTCGCCGATCATCCAGCCGGCCGCGCCGCCGCTGTCCTCGGCAGGGGACGCGGTCACCTTGACTCGACCGGCACTTCCCGTTCCCGACGTGTCGGTAACCATGACGTGGTAGGTTGTCGAGGCTGCCAGCGTGGTCCCGGCCGGGGCGGTGAAGGGGTTGAGCACACCGGTCGCCACCTGGTCGGGATTCGTGAGAGTGACGAATTTGCTCGGGTCGCTCTCATCGGGTCTGCCATCGCTCGCGCTTGGGACTAGGCGCACGAGGTACGCCGACGTGGCCGACGAGATCCCCACGTTCACGGTGGTCACCGTGTACCCGGCGGCGTTGTCGCCCGTCGTGAAGGGCTGCGACAACCGGTTGGGGGGATCGGTGCACAGCCGCTGTCCGGCATTGGACACCAGTGTGCTCACGACGTTGACCCTCCGCGTCACCACCACGCGGTACGTCGCGGTGCTCGTGCCGTCCTCGGCCGTCACCCTCACCTTGATCGTGTTGGCGCCCTCGTGCAGGTCGACCTGGAAGCCATCCGCCGACTCGTCGGCGTCGTCGAGCACGCTCTCTTGGTCGTCGAGTATGGCGAACGTCGCGTCGTCGTCGTTCGTCTCCGGCACGATCGTGATCTGGTCGACATCCGGCCCCACGCTCGCCCAGTACAACGTTGTCGAGGAGGCAAAGGAGGGCATCAGTCTGATCGCGTTCGAGTTGGCGTCCTCGATCGTGAGACCGCGTAGGGCGGCGTCGTCAGAGAGGTCGGTGATGGTCGTGTTTTCGGTCGCTCCCACGTCCGCCAAGGCCACCACGGTGTCGGTGTTGGCGACAGCCTGAGGGGCACAGCAGACGAACGCACAGAGCGACAACGCCAGGGCGGCGGGCAGAGAGCGCTGACCGAGGCACGGCGCAGTGACCGCGCAATCCCGCTGACATGGCTGCACGCGCGAGCGACGGCTTGCGCGAGCCCCGAAGATTCCCGCACGCCGATCCGTGGCGGCTTCCTTGCCGTTCGCCTCCCTGGTTGTGTCTCGCCGGGGCATGAATCCTTCACTACCCGGAGGCCGGACGCCGAGCGGATCCGCAAACGCCTCCGGTACGCTCGTAACGCCCGGCAGCGGCAGCATAGAGAAGGACTCGCCCGACCCGCGTCCCCAACATTGGGGCCTCTTTAGCGCGAGTGTCTCGTGTGTCCCGAAATCTGGGCGGTCAGGCCGACATCGTATGTGGGAATCTGCCTACGTCGCCGTGCGACGTGGGCTCGTGCGGTTGTAGGATCCGGGTCGCGTGTGTCCGGAACTCTCAGCGCCGGTCGAGGGGGATGAAGTCCCTGGCGGTGCGCCCTCTATAAAGCTGTCGCGGCCTGCCGATCTTGTAGGGTTCGCTGACCATTTCGCGCCAGTGGGCGATCCAGCCGGGGGTGCGGCCGGTGGTGAAGATGACGGTGAACATTTCGGTTGGAATGCCGACCGCCTTGAGCGTGATGCCCGAATAGAAGTCGACGTTGGGATAGAGCCGGCGTTCGATGAAGTACTCGTCCTCCAGCGCGATCTTCTCCAGCCGCTGGGCCATCTGCAGCAGGGGGTCGCTGTCCACGCCAAGCTCGGCGAAGACCTCGTGGCAGGTCTGTTGCATCACCTTGGCGCGGGGGTCGTAGTTCTTGTACACGCGGTGGCCGAATCCCATGATCCGGAAGGGATCGTCCTTGTCCTTGGCCTTCTTGACGAAGGTGTCGATGTTGTCGACGGAGCCGATCTCCCCAAGCATGTTCAGCACCGCCTCGTTCGCGCCTCCGTGGGAGGGACCCCACAGCGCCGCGATGCCAGCGGCGATGGCCGAATACGGATTGGTGCCGGTCGAGCCCGCGAGTCGGACCGTCGAGGTCGACGCGTTCTGCTCGTGGTCCGCGTGCAGCATAAAGATCCGGTCCATGGCGCGCGCAATCACCGGATTGATCACGTAGTTCTCGTCATCCGCGAATGTCGTGTACAGGAAGTTCTCGGCGTAGTTCAGGTCGTCGCGGGGCGGAAGGTAGGACTTGCCCTTACCATGTCGGTAGGTCAGCGCGGCGAGGGTGGGCATCTTCGCGATCAGCCGCTCGGCCGTCTTCAGGCGGTGCGCCTCCTCGGTGATGTCGAGCCCCTCGTGGTTTTCGGCGGCTAGAGCACCGGTTAGAGCCGTCATGATGCCCATGGGATGGGCACTGCGGGAGAACTGCCCGACCATGGCCTGGATGCCCTCGGTGATCCCGCGCTCGCGGGTGACGGCGTCCTCGAAGGCCGCCTTCTCGCTCGCCGTCGGCAAGGCGGCGTGCAGCAGGAGGTAGCACAGTTCCAGGAAGTCCGATTGCTCGGCGAGCTGTTCGATCGGGTAGCCGCGGTGCAGCAGGGTGCCGGCGTCCCCGTCGATGTAGGTGATGTTGGAGTCGCACGCGGCCGTGGACACGAATCCCGGGTCGTAGGTGAAGAAGCCCTCGTTCGTCAGCGAGCCGATGTCGATGACCTCCTGGCCGAGACTCGGCGTCAGGATGGGCAGCTCGATGGGCTTGTCGACCCCGTTGACGTAGAGCCGGGCGAGCCTGGTCCCGTCGGCGTCGGTCGTGTCGTCGCGTTCGCGGCCCGGTGCCATGCCTTCCCCTGTATCTGCCATTCGCCGACCGCTCCCCACGCGTCTTCGGCTCGGGTGAGCCTATAAAGCCCTGTCTTTTCCGTCAATGCGAATGACGGGCGCGTAGCTGCCATTTGCTATCATCGTCGGCGTTCGATAGACGCTCGCCATCCATGCATCCCGACCGGCCCGTGAACCTCCCTCTGCCACGCCTGGCTGCGGCCATGCCGGTGACCGCGGTGGCGTCCATCCTGCATCGCATTACCGGCATCGTGCTGTTCGCAGGCACGCTGTTCCTGTGCTACCTCCTCGACCTTGCGCTCACCGGCGAAGCGGGTTTCGCGCAGGCCGCGGCGATCATCGACGCGCCCCCGGGAGCCTTGGCCGCCTGGGCGATCCTGACAAGCTTGGCGTACCACGTTGTCGCCGGTGTCAAGCACCTGTTGCTCGACTTCCACATCGGCGACAGCCTCCAGGCCGGTCGGATCGGTTCGTGGCTCACCCTTGTCCTCGCCGCGGTGGCGGCGGTGGGACTGGCGATCTGGCTTTGGTAACCAACGTCGCCAGCTTCGGACGTAGCGGCCTCGCCGACTTCGTCCTGCAACGGGTGTCCGCCGTGGTCGTCGGTCTCTACGCGCTGTGTCTCCTAGGATTCTTCGTCACCGCCGCCCCGGTCGACCACGCCGCACTCGCGGATTTCTTCGAGTCGCTGCCCATGCGCGTGTTCACGACGCTGGCGGTGGTGTCGCTGGCGGCGCACGCCTGGATCGGCATGTGGACGATCGGCACGGACTACATCAGGCGCCACTACTTCGGCGCCGGCCACACCGTGTATCTCGCCATCTACCTGATCGTGTGCATCGGCCTGATCTCCGTCTACGTGCTGTGGCCCCTGTCGGTGGTCTGGACGGTGCCATGAGCCGCCTGCCCACCATGGAGTTCGACGGCGTCATCGTCGGCGGCGGCGGCGCAGGCATGCGCGCTGGTCTGCAACTCGCCCAGTCCGGCTTGAAAACCGCCGTAATTTCCAAGGTGTTCCCCACGCGGTCGCACACGGTTTCCGCCCAGGGCGGCATCACCTGCGCCATCGGCAGCGACGATCCCGACGACGACTGGCGTTGGCACATGTACGACACGGTGAAGGGGTCGGACTACATCGGCGACCAGGATGCCATCGAATACATGTGCAGCGTGGGTCCGGAAGCCGTGTACGAACTCGAGCACATGGGTTTGCCGTTCACACGCACTGAGAGCGGGCGCATCTATCAACGGCCCTTCGGCGGTCAGTCCAAGGACTACGGCAAGGGCGGCCAGGCCTCGCGCACGTGTGCGGCGGAAGACCGCACCGGTCACGCCCTGCTGCACACGCTCTATCAGAACAACCTCAAGGCCGGAACGACATTCTTGAACGAGTGGTTCGCCATCGACCTCGTGCTGAACCAGGACGGCGAAGTGTGTGGCCTGGTCGCCCTCGAGATCGAGTCCGGCGAGGTCGTGTTCGTCAAGTCTCGGGCCACGGTACTCGCCACCGGAGGAGCGGGACGGATCTACGCCACCACGACCAACGCGCTCATGAACACCGGCGACGGCGTCGGCATGGCATTGCGCGCGGGTTTCCCGGTTCAGGACATCGAGATGTGGCAGTTCCACCCGACCGGCATCCACCAGGCCGGGGTCCTGGTCACCGAAGGATGCCGGGGAGAGGGCGGCTACCTGGTCAACAAGGACGGCGAGCGCTTCATGGAGCGTTACGCACCGACCGCCAAGGACCTTGCCGGACGCGACGTCGTGGCGCGATCCATGATCCTGGAGATCATGGATGGGAGGGGGGTCGGCGAGGATGCCGACCACGTGCTGCTCAAGCTCGACCACCTCGGCGAGGACACCCTGCGCAAACGCCTCCCGGGCATCATCGAACTGTCGAAGACCTTCGCCCACGTCGATCCGGCCCGTGAGCCGATCCCCGTCGTGCCGACCTGCCATTACATGATGGGAGGCGTTCCGACCAACATCCACGGCCAGGCGCTTACTCAGGGTGTGGATGGTGCCGACCGCGTGGTCGGTGGTCTGTACGCCATCGGCGAGGTCGCGTGCGTTTCGGTGCACGGCGCCAACCGCCTCGGCGGCAACTCGCTGTTGGATCTCGTCGTGTTCGGCCGCGCCGCCGGCATCCATATCGAGGAGGCCATGCGCCAGGGCATCGACCGCCGCGGGCCCGGCGAGGAGGATCTGGCGCGCGCGACCGCCCGGCTTGAGCGCTGGAACGGATCCTCGTCCGGCGAGTCGGTGGCGGATCTCAAGCGCGAACTGCAACGCCTGATGCTGGTGAACTTCAACGTGTTCCGCAGTGGCGAGAATATGCGGTCGAGCATCGGCGAACTCGCCGAGTTGCGGGAACGTATTGCTCGCGCGCACCTGGCCGACAAGAGCCGGGTATTCAACACGGCGCGACTGGAAGCGTTGGAGCTGGACAACCTGCTCGAGGTTGCCGAAGCGACGGCGATCGTGGCCGAGGCGAGAACAGAGAGCCGAGGTGCCCACGCGCGCAACGACTACACCGAACGCGACGACGACAATTGGCTGTGCCATTCGATCTATTTCGCGCCGGACAAGCGGGTCGGCAAGCGGTCGGTCAACTTCACGCCGCAGACGATGGAACCCTTCAACCCGACCGAACGGAGCTACTGAGCAAGCCATGCAGATCAGCCTGTACCGGTTCGATCCCGACACGGACGAATCTCCCCGCATGGACAGCCTCGAGCTGGACCTGCCCGAGGGCCGTGACCTCATGGTTCTGGATGTGCTGGAACTTCTGAAGGCCGAGGATTCCTCGATTGCCTATCGCCGGTCGTGCCGAGAGGGCGTGTGCGGATCGGACGGCATCAACATGAACGGCAGGAACGGCCTGGCGTGCATCACACCGGTTTCGGAGGCCGCGCCCCGGGGCAAACTGACGCTGCGGCCGCTCCCGGGGCTGCCCGTGGTCCGGGACCTGGTGGTGGACATGAGCCAGTTCTACCGTCAATACGAGAAGATCGAGCCGTGGCTCGTCAACGACACTGCGCCCCCAGCCCGGGAACGGCTCCAGTCCCCGGAGGATCGGGAAAAGCTCAACGGTCTCTACGAGTGCATCCTGTGCGCCTGCTGCTCCACCGCGTGTCCGTCGTTCTGGTGGAATCCGGATAAGTTCGTTGGCCCGGCGGGCCTTCTGCAGGCCTACCGGTTCCTCGCCGACAGCCGCGACACGGCGACCGCGGAACGGCTCGCGGCCCTGGAGGATCCGTTCAGCGTATTCCGCTGTCGGGGGATCATGAACTGCGTCAGCGTCTGTCCCAAGGGTCTCAACCCGACCCGCGCCATCGGCAAGATACGCACCATGCTGCTGAGCCAAGGGATCTGACCCGCTGGGCGGGCGGAAGCCGGTAGCAAGCGTGAGCGTCTCGGACACTTTCGTCGAACGAATGCGCCGCAGTTCCCACTTGGCCGGGAGCAACGGTGCCTACGTCGAAGCACTCTACGAGGCCTATCTCGATGATCCGAATGGCGTGCCGGAAGAGTGGCGGCGCGACTTCGACCGGCTGCCGATGGTGGACGACGCGGCCGTTGATGTGCCGCACAGCACCATCGTTGCGCATTTCGAGCGTCTCGGTCGGAACCGCCTGAAAGCCAAGCCCGAACGCGTCGCCACGGAGGTCTCCTCCGAACACGAGATGAAGCAGATCCGGGTGCTCGAACTGATCGGCGCCTATCGCACGCGCGGCCACCGCAAAGCCCGCCTCGACCCGCTCGGCATCTGGGAACGTGAACCGGCACCGGAGCTCGAACTCGGCTATCACCACCTCACTCCCGCGGACCTCGACACGGTCTTCAGCACGGGATCGGCGCAATTCTTCGAGAGCGGCCAGGCGAGCCTCAGGGACATCATCTACGCCCTGGAGGCCACCTACTGCGGCGCGGTGGCGGCCGAGTACATGTACATCACCGACGAGCGCGAACAGCTCTGGGTACGCCAACGGTTGGAGTCCAGCCATGCGTCGCTGGCGCTGGACGACACCGCCAAGGTCGCCATCCTCGAGCGCCTGACAGCCGCCGAGGGACTTGAGAAGTACCTCCACGCCAAGTATCCGGGAACCAAGCGCTTCGGCCTGGAGGGCGCCGAGAGCCTCATTCCCATGCTGCACGAAGCGCTGCAGCACATGGGCTCCCACGGTTGCGTGGAGGCGGTGATCGGCATGGCCCATCGGGGCCGCCTCAACGTTCTGGTCAACATTCTCGGCAAGGATCCGAGCGAACTCTTCGACGAGTTCGAGGGGGTGATGCCGACCACCGACCAGATGGGCGACGTGAAGTACCACCAGGGTTTCTCGTCCAACGTCATGACCCCGGGCGGGGAGATGCACCTCGCGCTGATGTTCAATCCATCCCACCTGGAGATCGTGGGTCCGGTTGTGACCGGATCCGTACGCGCCCGCCAGGACCGGCGTCGCGACTACCCGGGCGATCTCGTCGTGCCGGTCATCATCCACGGCGATGCGGCGTTCGCTGGCCAGGGGGTGGTGATGGAGTCCTTCCAGATGTCTCAGACTCGGGGCTACCACGTGGGCGGCACGGTGCACGTCATCGTCAACAACCAGATCGGCTTCACCACGCACCGCCGCGACGACGCGCGCTCCACGGAATACTGTTCCGAAGTCGCGAAGATGGTTCGGGCGCCCATCCTGCACGTCAATGGCGACGACCCGGAAGCCTGCCTGTTCGCCATGCGCCTGGCTGTCGACTACCGCATGCAGTTCCGCAAGGACGTGGTCGTCGACCTGGTCTGCTACCGGCGGCGCGGCCACAACGAGGCCGAGGATCCGATGAAGACCCAACCGCTGATGTACCAGCAGATCGAGGTCCACCCGACAACGCGGGAGCTCTACGCGGGCGGACTGGTGGGCGAGGGCGTCATCGACCGTGGGACGATGGAAAGCATGGTCGACGACTATCGCGACGCGCTCGAGGCGGGCGAGCACGTGGCCCTGGCACTGGTGCACGAACCCGATAGTTCGTTGTTCGTCGACTGGCGTCCATACCTCGGGCACGACTGGGACGCCGCTGGGGACACGCGGGTGCAGCTGTCGCGACTGCGGTCCCTGTCGGAACGTGTCAACGCCGTGCCCGACGGCTTCGCCCTGCACCGCCAGGTGCAGAAGATCCTCGACGACCGACGGCGCATGGCTGCGGGTGCGATGCAGTTGAACTGGGGATTCGCGGAAACCATGGCCTACGCGACACTCGTGGACGAAGGCTACGACGTGCGACTCACCGGTCAGGACGTCGGCGTCGGCACGTTCTCCCACCGCCACGCCTCGCTCTACAACCAGCGCGACGGCAAGCGCATCGTGCCGATCAACCTGTTGACCAACGACACCACGTTCGACATCTACGACTCGCTGCTCTCGGAAGAGGCGGTGCTGGCCTTCGAATACGGCTACGGTGCAACCTCGCCGGGAACGCTGGTCATCTGGGAAGCGCAGTTCGGCGACTTTGCCAACGGCGCCCAGGTCGTCATCGACCAGTTCGTGGTGAGCGGCGAGACAAAGTGGGCACGTCTGTGCGGGCTCGTCATGCTGCTCCCCCACGGCTACGAGGGGCAGGGCCCGGAGCATTCGTCGGCACGCCTTGAGCGCTACCTGCAGCTGTCGGCGGAGCACAACATCCAGGTCTGTCTGCCCACCACCCCCGCGCAGATCTTCCACATGCTGCGGCGCCAGGTCATCCGGCCGTTGCGCAAGCCGCTGATCGCGCTCACCCCCAAGAGCCTGTTGCGCCACCGGTTGGCGGTGTCGACCCTGGAGGACTTGACCGACGGCAGTTTCCAGCCCGTCCTCGGGGAGATCGACGATCTTGATCCCGACGCGGTCGACCGCTTGGTGCTGTGCAGCGGCAAGGTCTACTACGATCTCCTGGAGGAACGTCGTGGGGCGGGCCTGGAGAACGTTGCCATCCTGCGCCTCGAGCAGCTCTATCCCTTCCCAGAGGCGGAACTCGGGGCGGCGATGGATGACTACAAAGGCTTGAAGCACGTCGTCTGGTGCCAGGAAGAACCCAGGAACCAGGGCGCCTGGTACTCCAGCCAGCACCATATGCACCGCGTCCTACAGCGCCACGGTCCCGGCCCGACGCTAACCTATGCCGGCCGTGAAGCCTTTGCCGCGCCGGCCAGCGGCTACACGGTGCTCCACATACAACGGCAGCGGAGCTTAGTAAACGCCGCCCTATACGGAGAATCCCATGGCGGATGACACGACGACGGCAACGGACCTGATCGAAATCCGCACCCCGACGTTCGCCGAGTCGATTTCGGAAGGGACGGTGGCGGGCTGGCACAAGGGCGTGGGCGATAGCGTCCACCGGGACGACGTGCTCCTCGACATCGAGACGGAGAAGGTGGTCATCGAGATCTTCGCGCCCGCCGACGGCGTGGTCGTGGAAATCCTCAAAGCGGAAGGTGACGTGGTGGAGTCGGAGGAGCTGCTTGGCCGCTTGCAGGAGGCCGGGGATGAACAGTCCGAGGCACCCGCGCCGACACCGACGGCAGCGGCTACTGACGGTCCCGCCGCCTCGCCCGCGGCGCGCAAGCTCGCCGCCGAATCGGGCATCGATCTCGGCAGCGTCGACGGCAGCGGACGGGGTGGCCGGGTGACCAAGGAGGATGTGCAGCGCGCACTCGACGAGGCGTCTCAGGTCGCCGAGCCGACGCCGGCGGAGCCGCCCCCGGAGGTCGAGGAGGACGTGATCCCCCAAGGTGAACGGGTGGAACGCCGGGTGCCGATGACGCGTCTGCGCGCGAGCATCGCCAGGCGCTTGGTCGAAGCGCAGCAGACTGCCGCCATGCTGACCACCTTCAACGAGGTGGACATGGAACCGGTCATGACCATGCGCCGCCGATACGGCGATGAGTTCCAGGAGCGGCACAACGGCACCAAGCTCGGCTTCATGAGCTTTTTCGTTCGCGCCTGCGTGGAGGCGCTGAAGCGCTACCCGGTGGTCAACGCCACCATCGACGGCAACGACATCGTCTACCACGGCTACTACGACATCGGTGTCGCCGTCAGCACCGACCGCGGTCTCGTGGTGCCGGTGGTCCGCGACGCCGACGCCTTGGGTCTGCACCAGATCGAGGACGCCATCGTCGACTTCGGCACGCGTGCCCGGGAAGGCAAGCTGACGCTGGAAGACATGCAGGGCGGAACCTTCACCATATCCAACGGCGGCGTGTTCGGCTCGCTCTTGTCGACGCCCATTCTCAATCCGCCACAGACGGGCATCCTCGGCATGCACAAGATCGAGGAACGGGCGGTGGTGGTCGATGGCGAGGTGGTGGTGCGGCCGATGATGTACCTGGCGCTGTCCTACGACCACCGGCTCATCGATGGGCGCGAGGCGGTGCGCTTCCTCGTGACGGTGAAACAGTTGATCGAGGATCCCGCGCGGATCCTCCTGGAGTTGTAACGATGGACCTGAGCTACGACGTCATCGTCATCGGGGCCGGACCTTCCGGCTACGCGGCGGCCATACGTGCCGCGCAGCTCGGCATGAAGACCGCCTGCATCGACAAGTCCATTGGCAAGAACGGCGAACCCACCCTGGGCGGCACCTGCCTGAACTGGGGTTGCATACCGTCCAAGGCCCTGCTGGACGCCTCGCACAAATACGCGGAGGCCAACGAGCAGTTTGCCCAGATCGGCATCGACGCGAAGGTGAGCGTGGACGTCGAGCGCATGATCGCGCACAAGGACGCCGTGGTCGACCAGTTGACTGGGGGTATCGGCGCGCTGTTCCAAGGCAATGGCGTCACCCATTTGGCCGGTCACGGGCGGCTTCAGGCGGGCCGCCGGATCGAGTTCACCCCGCACGAGGGCGAGGCAGCGACCCTGCAGGCTGGGCACGTCATCCTTGCGCCGGGTTCGGTGCCGGTGGGGATACCGCCGGCTCCGCTGACGGACGACGTCATCGTCGACTCCACGGGCGCCCTGGAGTTCCTCGAGGTTCCCAAGAGGCTCGGGGTGATCGGTGCCGGCGTGATCGGGTTGGAGCTGGGAAGCGTCTGGGGCCGATTGGGCGCCGACGTCGTGATTCTCGAGGCACTGGAGGATTTCCTTCCCGTGGCCGATCCGCGGATTGCCCGGGACGCGTTGCGGGAATTCGGCCGACAGGGCCTCGACATCCGGTTGGGAACCCGGGTCATGGGGGCATCCGTCGCCAAGGCCGGCGTCAAGGTCGAATACCAGGACAAAGAGGGCGATCACAAGCTCGACGTCGACAAGCTCATCGTCGCCGTGGGTCGGGTGCCGTTCACCGAGGGCCTGCTCGCCCAGGACAGTGGTGTGAACCTCGATGAGCGCGGCTTCCTGTTCGTCGACGACCTTTGCGCCACCGATGCGCCGGAGGTGTACGCCATCGGCGACGTGGTGCGCGGTCCCATGCTGGCGCACAAGGGCATGGAGGAGGGGATCATGGTGGTCGAGCGGTTGGCGGGTCACAAGCCACTGGTCAACTACGATTGCGTCCCGTCGGTCATCTACACCCACCCCGAGATCGCCTGGGTGGGCAAGACCGAACAGGAACTCAAGGCCGACGGCGAGGCGTACCGCACCGGCCAGTTCTCGTTCGCGGCCACCGGTCGCGCGCTGGCCGCGAACGAGGGCACTGGCCTGGTGAAGATCCTCGCGGACGCCGACAACGACCGCATCCTGGGCGTGCACATCCTTGGACCCCAGGCCAGCGAATTGATCGCCCAGGCGGTGATCGCCATGGAGTTCGGCGCCAGTGCCGAAGACCTGGGACTGACGATGTTCGCCCATCCGACGCTCTCCGAGGCGGTGCACGAGGCAGCCCTCGGGATCGGCGGCAACGCCATCCACATGGTCAACAGGAGGCGCAGTTGATCACGCTGCACAAACGCTTGCGCTGGAACGGGGGCCGGGCATGAACCTCCACGAATACCAAGCCAAGGGGTTGTTCGCGGACTACGGGTTGCCTGTCTCCAAGGGTATCGCTGCCGGCACGGCCGACGAGGCGGCTGCTGCAGCCGAGGAACTCGGCGGGGAGAAGTGGGTCTGCAAGGTCCAGGTGCACGCCGGTGGGCGCGGCAAGGCAGGCGGTGTCCGGCTCGTGGACGACATCGACGGCGTTCGTGCATTCGCCGATGAGTGGCTGGGCCGTCGCCTGGTGACCGCGCAGACCGATGCCGAAGGCCAGCCGGTGGGCAAGGTCTTCGTCGAAGAAGCCGCGACCATCGACCGCGAACTCTATCTCGGTGCCGTCGTGGACCGTGCCAGCCGACGCGTGGTCGTCATGGCATCCACTGAGGGCGGTGTGGAGATCGAACAGGTGGCGGCCGAGACTCCTGAGAAAATACTGCGCGCCGCCATTGACCCGGCAGCGGGTCCGCAGCCTTTCCAGGGGCGGGCGATGGCGTTCGCGCTGGGCCTCGACGGCAAACAGGTGAACCAGTTCGCCGACATCTTCGTCAACCTCGTGCGCCTGTTCCACGACCTCGACTGCTCGCTCGTGGAGGTCAATCCCCTGGTGGTGACCGGCGATGGCGACGTGCACTGCCTGGACGCCAAGGTGAACATCGACAACAACGCGCTCTACCGGCAGCCGACCCTCGCCGCGCTGCGCGACCCGTCCCAGGAGGACGAACGCGAAGCCCAGGCGGACGAGTTCGGGCTGAACTACGTGGCGCTCGACGGCAACATCGGCTGCATGGTGAACGGTGCCGGCCTTGCCATGGGGACCATGGACCTGGTCAAGCTCCACGGCGGCAATCCCGCCAACTTCCTCGACGTCGGCGGCGGCGCTACGGAGGAAGCCGTCGCCGAGGCGTTCAAGATCATTCTCTCCGATGACGCGGTGAAGGCCGTGCTGATCAACATCTTCGGCGGCATCGTGTCGTGCCGGATTATCGCCGACGGCATCATCGCCGCGGTCCGCCAGGTAGGGGTCGAGGTGCCGGTCGTCGTCCGCTTCGAAGGCAACAACGCGGCAGCGGGACTCAAGGCGCTTGAACAGAGCGGCTTGGACATCGCCACGGCCGCCTCCTTGGAGGATGCCGCCACCCAGGCCGTGGCCGCGGCCGGTGCCGCGCCGGAGGAGGCCGCCCCAGCGGAGCAGGCCGCCCCAGCGGAGGAGGGACCGTGAGCATCCTCGTCGACAGCGAAACCAAGGTCGTCTGCCAAGGGTTCACCGGCTCACAGGGGACGCTGCACAGCGAGCAGGCCATCGCCTACGGCACCCAACTGGTGGGCGGTGTGACCCCGGGCAAGGGCGGTTCGTCGCACCTCGACCGGCCGGTCTTCGACACCGTCGCCGAGGCCGTCGCCGAGACGGGCGCGACGGTGTCGGTCATCTACGTACCGGCGCGGTTCTGCAAGGACTCCATTCTCGAGGCCATCGACGCGGGGATCGAACTGATCGTCGCCATCACCGAAGGCATCCCGACGCTGGACATGCTGATCGTCAAGGATCGCCTGGACACCTTGGGGGCGCGCCTCATCGGCCCCAACTGCCCGGGTGTCATTACCCCGGGCGAGTGCAAGATCGGCATCATGCCGGGGGACATCCACCTGCCTGGCAAGGTCGGGGTGGTGTCCCGCTCCGGCACGTTGACCTACGAGGCCGTCAAGCAGACCACGGACAAGGGCTTCGGCCAGTCCACCTGCGTCGGCATCGGCGGCGACCCGATTCCCGGAACCCACTTCTGCGACGTGCTGGAACTGTTCGAGGCGGATCCCGCCACCGAGGCCATCGTCCTGGTGGGCGAGATCGGCGGCACCGCCGAGGAGGAGGCCGCGGCGTTCATCGCCGACAACGTGACCAAGCCGGTGGTGGCCTACATCGCGGGCGTCACGGCGCCGCCAGGCAAGCGCATGGGCCATGCCGGCGCGATCATCGCCGGCGGCAAGGGCACGGCAGCGGAGAAGTACGAAGCCCTGGACGCGGCGGGCGTTAAGACGGTCAAGAGCCTGGCCGAGATCGGCGACGCCCTGGGCGAGGTCACAGGCTGGCCGTAGAAGCAGTGCCCCCACGGATCGGGCCTCCACACGCCGTCCGGACCCAGCGGGATGGGTCTCGAACGCTTGAAAAGGACGGCGAAGGCCCCATATCCCGCGCGTAGCCCCGTAGAGCGCGTCATGACCGAACAAGCCACCGCCGAGACCCGCGGCTTCCAGACCGAAGCCCGGAAGCTCCTCAAGCTGATGATCAACTCCCTGTACTCAAACCGGGAGATTTTTCTGCGCGAGTTGATCTCCAACGCCTCCGACGCCATCGACCGGCTGCGCTTCGAGAGCCTGAAGGACGACTCGCTGACCGCGGACGATCCGGAGTTCAAGATCGCCATCGAGTTCGATCCGGACGCGGGCACGGTGTCCGTGGTCGACAACGGCATCGGCATGGGCCGGGACGAGGCGGTCGAGAACCTGGGGACCATCGCCAAGTCCGGCACCGAGGAATTCTTCGACGCACTGACAGGCGACGAGCAGAAGGACAGTGCCCTCATTGGCCAGTTCGGCGTCGGTTTCTACAGCTCGTTCATCGTCGCGGGCGAAGTCGAGGTTCTGACTAGGCGCGCCGGCGAGGATATCGGCACCCGCTGGACCTCCACCGGCGAGGACGAGTTCACCGTCGAGGACGCAGCCGACCTGCCTCGCGGAACCCGGGTAACTCTAACGTTGAAACCGGACGCCAAGGAGTTCGCCGAGAGCTTTCGGCTGCGCTCCGTGGTGCGCAAATACTCGGACCACGTGGGCGTCCCCGTGTTGATGGCCAAGGAGAGTGGCGGTCAGGACGAAGACGACGATGATGACGATGACACGGAACTCGAGGCAGTCAACTCGGCGAAGGCGCTGTGGACCCGCCCGCGCAACGACATCGACGACGACGAGTACAAGGAGTTCTACAAGCACGTCTCCCACGACTTCGACGACCCGGCCGCTTGGAGCCACAACAAGGTGGAGGGCAAGCTCGACTACACGAGCCTGCTCTACATCCCCAAGCGGGCACCGTTCGACCTGTGGAACCGGGAGATGCCCCGTGGCCTGAAGCTCTACGTGCAGCGCGTGTTCATCATGGACGAGGCGGATGAGTTCCTGCCGCTGTATCTGCGCTTCGTGCGCGGCGTGGTGGACTCCAGCGACTTGCCGCTCAACGTTTCGCGGGAAATCCTGCAGCAGGACGACCGCACCCGGACGATCCGCAACGCCCTGACCAAACGCGTGCTCGACATGCTCGCCAAGATGGACGCGGAGGAATACGGCGAGGTCTGGGACGAGTTCGGACTCGTGCTGAAGGAAGGCCTCGGCGAGGATTTCGCCAACAAGGACGAACTCCTCGGCCTCCTGCGGTTTGCCTCCACCCACGACTCCGACCCGACGCAGCGGACATCGCTCAAGGCCTACATTTCGCGGATGAACGGCACCTCGGAGCAGGCCGATCCCGAACAAGAGGCCGAAGCCGACGAGGAGTCAACCGACGATGAGTCGGACCGCGATACGGTGGACGACGAGTCGGGTGGCAAGCGCCAAGACAAGATCTACTACCTGATCGCCGATTCGGACGCCGCGGCCCGGTCGAGCCCGCATCTCGAAGCGTTCCGCGCCCGCGGCATCGAGGTGCTGCTGCTGTCGGATCGGATCGACGAGTGGTGGATGTCCTTCGTCGAGGAGTTCGACGGCTTGAAGTTCCAGGACGTGGCGCGCGGAGAGCTCGATCTCGACGATGAGGCGGACGAGTCCAAGGAAGATGAGAAGAAGTCGGACGACGAGCCCCTGCTGAAGCGCATCGGCGAGGTGCTCGGCGACAAGGTCGAGAGTGTCCGCGAATCCAAACGGCTAACCGACTCGCCGGCGTGCCTCGTCCTCGGCGAGCACGACATGGGCATCCAGATGCGGCGCATCATGGAGGCGACCGGTCAAGCCGCCCCCGACAGCAAGCCGCACTTCGAGGTGAACCTGGCGCATCCCCTGGTCGAACGGTTGAACGACGAGGCCGATGAAGACCGCTTTGGCGATGTGGTCTCCATTCTCTTCGACCAGGCCTCCCTCGCCGAAGGCAACGCGGTGGCGGAGCCGGGTGCCTACGTCCAGAGAGTCAACAAGCTCTTGGTCGAACTGCTCGGCTGACCGCGCGCCCGCGTGTCGCGGTCGCGCGGTCGCCGTGCGCCGGGCTACCCTCCCGGGGCGGTGGAGAGGTTCGTCAGGTGGCCCGTCGGGCTCGCCAGCAGGCTCATCACGGTGATGGGCTGGTCGGACTCGACGACGAGCTGCCACTTGCCCGTGCCGTCGCCCAGTTGTTGCGCGGCGTCCCCGTCGACGCCTTCCTCTAGTTCCTGCGCCGTGAGCGTGCGCGACGATCCAGCGGCGACGGAGAGCGTAACGTCGGGAGACCGGACGCCGCCGTCGTCGATCCCCCAAAGCGTGACTTGTGCAGCCTCATCGCCCGCGTTGACCAGCCGCAGCCGGCTCACCTGGTTGACGTTTGACGCCGGGTTGAACGTCGGCACGCGATAACGGTTGCCGTCGCGCGGCACGGTGTCGTGCATCGCGGTCAGGAAGCCGTCGGTCTTGGTGCGGATGTAGGCCAGCACCTCGATGTCCAGATCGCTGGTGAGCGTCAGCCGCCAGTCGCCCTGGCCGGCACCGCTGCCTCCCGAGAGCTCCTTGTTGGCGTTGCCCTGTTCGAGATCGTCGGAGTTGAAGTGCACCGTCGCGCCCGCGGCCAAAGCCAGCGTCGATGTCGGGAAATCGGTGTCCGTGTCGTCGAAGGCGTCTATGGACACGTTGCCGGCGTCGTTCGAATGATTGATGACCCGAACGAAGCCCTGACGTCCCAAGGAATCCGAAGCCGCCGGGAACATGGGCACGGTGTGCACGCCGTCCTGCTCGTTCGCCGGCGCGGTGGAGAGATTCGTGAGGTGCCCCGTGGGGCTCCGCATGAGGCTGACCACGTGAATCGTCTCGTCGGACGAAACGTGTAGTTGCCACTTGCCGGTACCGTCTCCGAGAGCGCCATTGAATCCGCTGCCCCCGGACTCCAACTCCTGTGCATCGAACGTTCGGGAAACGCCGGCGGGGATGGAAACGCTGACATCGTCGCCCGGAGACGCGCCAGCGTCGTCGGTCCCCGTGATCGTGACTTCGGCGGTCGTGTCGCCGGGATTGATCATCCGCAGCCGGCTCACCTGGTTCACGTTGCTTCCGGGGTTGAATATCACCACGCGGTGATCGCCGTCCTCGTCCACGGGTGCCCGGTCGTGGATCGAGGTCAGGAATCCATCGGCCGGGGTGCGGATGTAGCCGAGAACCTCGATGTCGAGACTGCTCGAGAGGATCAGCCGCCAATCGCCGCTACCCGCATCGGTGCCCTCGTGCAGCCCCTTTCGCGCGTTGCCGTCTTCCAAGTCGTTCGAATTGAAATGGACGGTGGCGTCGGCGCCGATCCGCAGCCACACCGGACCGAACGACATTCCCTCGTCGTCGATCGCGGTGATCTGTACGGCTCCGGCATTCGCGGAGTGGTTGATGACACGCGAGAAGCCTTGGCGGATCGCGTCTGACGCCGAGGGGAAGACCAGCACGGCGTGTTCCTCCCACGTCCCTGCTGCCAACACGGTCACGGTCGCGGTGGCCGTCGCGGAGTTCCCCGTCGAATCGGTCGCCGTGAACGTCACTGAATGATCGCCGACCGCTAGCGGACCGGTGGGATCGGCCGTGATCGTGATGGTGCCGACTTCGTCGACGTCGTCGGTGACCGTCACGTGGGCGAGCAGCAGCGACCGGGTGAGGGCTGCGCCGGCGGAGGAATGCGCCTGCACCGAGAAGTCTGCGGCGGTGACCGCGGGCGGTGTGTCGTCAACGCTGCGGGTCTCGTCGAGTGGATAGTCGTCGTCCGCGTCGGCGACGCCGTCGTTGTCGTCGTCGTCGTCGCAGGCATCGCCGCTACCGTCCGAATCCGTGTCCGTCTGGTCGCCATTGGCGACGTCCGGACAGTTGTCGGTATTGTTCGGCACGCCGTCCCGGTCGCTATCGTCGACGACCGTGACCAAGGCGATTGCCTTGGCGGTCTGGCCGCTGTCCATCGCGGTGAACGTCACGACGGTGACGCCGAGTTCGAACGACGCCGGGGCGTCGTTGGTCACCTGGAGAGTGCTGCCGTCGGCGTTCTGGGCGACGGCGCCATCGAGGAACGCCACGATGGCCGCCAGATTGCGCGACACGGCCCGCCCGTTGGGCGAGACCACGACGATGTCCGCGGGCGGGATGAGGTCGGGGCCCAGGTTGGTCAACACCATGACCGCCTTGGTCGCCGTGTTGCCCGAGTCGTCGGTGGCCGTGAACTCGACCTCGATCTCGGCATTGATGACGAGCGTGTCCGGCAGATCGTTGGTCAGATCGACGTCCGTGTCCACGAGGTCCGTGGCCGTCACCGAGTCGACGAAGCGCCGGGCCTTCTCGGTGGTCGACGCGGCAACGCCCCTCGCGGGCGGTTCCTTGACGAGCCTCAAATCGAAGCTCAGGTCCGAACTTCCTGTGCTGACCTGGTGCACCTCCACGGCGAGGACGTTCGTGCCCGCGACGAGATTGGCGACGTGGGTGACGTCGATGACGAACTCGTGGAACAACTGGCCGTCGTCCGAGGCGTTGTCCGCCGTCGTCGTGTAGGTGACTTCGCCTTCCGCCAGGTTGTCGCGGGCGACCTCGGCGCCGTTGAGGTACACCACCGCCCCGTCGTCGCGTTTGAGGAACAGCTTGAGTGCCGCGACTTCGGCCAGGTTCGCCACCTCGAAGTCGTGCCTGAAGTAGTACGTGATGTGCCCCGACGTGATGGCGGTCGCCTCGTCCCCCTCGCCGAATCCTAGTTGCGCAGCGCCGGTGGACCAGGCGGAGTCGTCGAATCCGGCGGCCCGCCAATCGGTCCCCTGGTCGCTGCCGTCGTCGAGGTACCGCCAGGTGGCACCGGTAGCAATCAGGTCGTTCGCTCCCGGAGCGAGCCCGGTGACGAGTCCGAGGTTGAAGCTCACGTCCGAACTGCTGCTCGAGTTTTGATGGACCTCGACGGCAAGCACGTTGTCGCCCTCCATTAGGGCACTCGGCGCAAGCTCCACGACGTTGTAGGTCGACTCGGCGCTGCCGCCCACGGCCGCCGACGCCACCGTTTCAAAGTCGATCTCGCCGTCCGGCATGTTCGAGCGGTGGATTTCGGTGCCGTTCAAGTAGACCACCGCGCCGTCGTCGCGGAGCAACTCCAGGACGAGACCCTCCACCGAGTCGGCGTGCTCTAGGGAGAACGCGTGCCGGAAGTAGTAGGTGATGTGTCCCGACGACAGCGTGGTCGCCTCGTCGCCGTCGCCGAATCCGAGTTCGGCAGCGCCACTGGACCAGGCGGAGTCGTCGAACCCGGGATCGCGCCACTGCGTACCCTGATCCGAACCATCGTCCAGATACCGCCAGGTCGAATCCCTGGCGATCAGCGTCGCCGGTACGAACACGCCGTCGTCGTGCGAAAACAGGCTGATCGTCGCCGTCGCCGGGGCGTGAATGACGGGCGGTGTCGTATCCGCCACGGTGACGGTTGCCGTGGCCGACGCCGAGTTCCCGGCTTGGTCGGTCGCCGTGATGGTCACGGCGTGCGCGCCGAGACCCAAGAGCCCTGGTGGGCTGGTCGCAAGGCTGATGTCGTCGATCGAGTCGAGGTCGTCCGACAAGGTCAGATGCTCGAGCAGTATTGAGCGTGTGAGTGCTATGCCCCTGGGAGATCGAGCTTCCACCGTGAAATCGGCGGCGGTGATCTGCGGAGGCGTGTCGTCCGCGCTGCGGGAGGCGTCGAGCGGATAGGCGTCCTCTTCGTCCGGCGTGCCGTCGTCGTCGTCGTCGCTGTCGCAGGCGTCGCCTTCGCCGTCACTATCGGTATCCGTTTGATCGTCGTTGGCGATGGCGGGACAGTTGTCATCGTCGTCGGCGACGCCGTCGCCGTCGCCGTCGAGGCTCTTGGTCAGACGATAGACATCGTTCACCTCGCCGTCCCTGTTGATGAAATGGGCATCGAGACGACTCCCGTCGATGTCCACGACGAGGGCGCCCTCGTAGTTCTCCCAGTAGTGCATGATGACGTGTTCCGACAGCCCGCCCTGGTTCTTGGACGAACTGCCGACCACGGAGTAGATCGCGCCCTGGTTGGCGCCAGCATCCTTCGTATAGCCGCCGCTCTCGGGACTTCCCGAGCCCGCATCCTTGGCGTGAGTGCTCTCCTGGTAGGTCGAGGAAAGACCGTAGTGTCCGTCGATCAGCACGGAACGTTCGTAGGAGTGGCTGTGGCCGGTGAGATTCAGGTCCGCACCGTAGTGCTCGAGGGGAGGCACGAATCTCTGGCGCATCTCGATCAACTGGGATTCGGCATCGGAGTCGTGCGAACCCTTCGTGTAGGGCGGATGGTGCCAGTAGGCGATGATGAAATCCTGCGTGGTCGCCGCTAGGTCTTCGCACATCCAGTTGTACATCGTGCCCCCGGAGCCGTCGTCGGGGCAGATGTTGGTGGTGGGATTGGTGGGTGCGGAGCGGTCCGTGTCGTGGGAGTCGAGCGCCACGAAGTGGATGTTCGCGTAGTCGTAGGAGTAGTACGCCTCGGTTC
This sequence comes from Gammaproteobacteria bacterium, assembly GCA_009839505.1. GTDB lineage: Bacteria > Pseudomonadota > Gammaproteobacteria > Pseudomonadales > Azotimanducaceae > VXYL01. Next base: position 7,048 of record VXPO01000060.1, on the reverse strand, counting down.
CACTGGCGATACCGCCGGCTTCTGCCGCGGTTGGCAGGGTGAACGCGTCGTAGTACGGGCCGGATTGCGTCGGCGAGTCCGAGTCGCCGAACTCGTGGTTGCCCGGCACCGGCCACAGGACGTGGTTGCGCAGCACCTTGGCGAAGGGCTCGAACAGACCGCGGGTGTGCTCGCTGTCGGTGCCGTCGTTGTAGGCGTTGTCGCCGAGCATCAGGATGATGTCGGCTTGGTTGCCGCCGTTCCCCGAGACCCAATCCAGGTACTCGTCCATGACGGCCATCGCGTCGTTGCAGCCGGCGGTGTCGACGGCGCACTGTCCCGAGTCGCCGATCACCCAGATCCGCACCGGAACCCGGGCGCCCTTCGGCGGCGAGGTCTTGAAGTAGTGGTCGGCGTCATTACCGGCGAACGTGGTCTTGGAGTTGCCGACCTCGTAGTAGTACTTGGTAGCGCTGTCGAGGCCGGTGATCTTCACCTCGTGCTCGTTGGTCAGCTCGTCCATCTCGATGACAGTGCCGAGGCTCCCCACGGCCGCTCCGAAGGAGAGCTTCGTATCCGTGAACCCGTCGGTTCGCCAGCGGACGATCATCGAGTTCGGCGTACCCATCTGGAGGTAAGGCCCTCGTACGATCTCGGGCGACTCGGCCTCAAGGATCTTGGCCAGCTTGAGGTCGAAACTCAGATCGGAACTGGTGGTGTTGACCTGGTGGACCTCGACCGCCAGCACGTTGTCGCCGGCGACGAGCGCATCGTCTGATAGGGTGAACTCGTGCAGATTCTGTCCGTCGTCGGCAGCGTTGAATGCGAACGTGCTTGCCGTTACCTCGCCCGCCGGCATGTTCGAACGGACGATCTCGGTGCCGTTCAGGTAGACGATCGCGCCGTCGTCACGCTGCAATTCGACCTCAAGGCCGACGATCTCCTCGATGCTGTCGACGTTGAATTGGTGGCGGAAGTAGAACGTGGTGGCACCACGTTCAATCACCGTGTCTTCGTCGCCCTCGCCAAAGCCGAGTTGCGCGGGGCCCTCCGCCCAAGCGGAATCGTCGAAGTCTGATTCGCGCCAAGACGTACCGAGGTCGGTGCCGTCGTCGAGATACTTCCAGGTCGACCCCAACGAGACGATGTCGTTGGCACCGGGAGCGGTGGCCGTGGTCTCCAGGTCGAGGTCGAAACTTACGTCCGAACTCGTCGAGCTGCTTTGGTGGACCTCCACGGCGACGACGTTCGACCCCGATACTAGGCTCGACGACTCGAATTCGTGCTCGAAGTACTCGCCCGTTTCCACTGCGGTCGCTGCGCGGGTGGTGTAGAGAATCGTCCCCGCCGGCATGTTGGTGCGGAACACCTCGGTGCCGTTGATGTACACGACGGCGCCGTCGTCCCGCAGGATGGAGAGCGCGAGCCCGGCGACGTCCGCCGGGTCGTCGATGGTCAGCGTGTGCCGAAAGTAGTAGGTGATGTGGCCACTTGCGATGACCGTTGCCTCGTCCCCGTCGCCGAACCCGAGTTGCGCGGGCCCCGATTCCCAGCCCGAGTCGTCGAAATCGGTCGCGCGCCATGCGGTTCCCTGGTCGCTGCCGTCGTCCAGGTAGTGCCAATCGGCTCCTCGGGCGATCAGCTCTTCCGCATGCGCGTCGGGCATCGCCCAGGCGAGCATCGCGGGAAGCAGGAATGCCGATAGCGTCAAGCGCGTCCGGCCAGGGAGGGTCATGGTGCATGTCATCGTGATGTCGCCTTGTCTAAGTTGTTGGAGATCGTCTCTGCTAGAGCAATCATCGCCGGGGACGACCGGATCCGGTGCGGTAGTGAACCCAACGCTTCGCGCGCGAGGCTGAATGTGTCCTTGGCTTGCCGATGGCGTCCGGCGGCCGCAAGAACCTTGGCCTTGTTCACGAGCCAGGTCTCCTTGCGTTCGGTCCGGGCAAGGACATCGTCGATTCGACTGAGCGCGGCGGCGTGGTTCCCCCGTGCCAGTTCCATTTCGATGGCCAACTTCTGCAGCGTGATCAGGGGCCCGATGATTCGCATTCCATCGTCCAATCCCTCGACGGCGCGGTCCAAGTGCGGTCCGCCCGCCGCCCGGTACGCCCTGGCCCGGGCGACATAGTGATCGGGTACGGGAGTTGGCTGTACGGCGATCGCCAGGTCGTACTCGCGGGCAGCCTCGAGGTGGCGGCCTTGCCCGGTCAGGGCTTGCGCGAGCGCAGTGCGGCACGTCGGGGAGTCGGGGTGAGTCTCGAGAAAGCGGCGTAGTGCCGATTCGGCTGCGTTGAACGCTTCGCCATCCAGATGTGTCAGGCCGAGCAGGTACTGAACGCGGTGATGGCCGGGAGAGATCAGGAGCACACGCTCGAGGTCGGAGAGAGCCTGTTGGCGATGACCCAGCCGCCGGTGTGCCTCGGCCCGCTCGAGCAGGAGAGAAACGGCGTCGGGTTGGGCTTCGATTCGGGCGTCGAGATCGGCGATGTACTCGCCGCGGTCTCCGTGTCCCCATGCGATCGGTCCGGCCGCCACCGCGAGCAACAGGGCACCCCCCAGCGTCCACCGGAATCCGCCCGCCCATGGCTGAAGCTGTCCGTAGCGGAGCATTCCCCCCGTTCAACGTCCGCACGACGTTTGTCGGACGGGCAAGCATCGCGAAATCCGTGCAGGAGGTCAAACGGACCGGCGACCCGCGGTGCGGCGGCGATCCGGGGCGGTGGACAACGCTGCAAGTGAGCCTTAAGTTCATTGGCCCGTGTTCCTGGCTGCTGTTGGAGGGAGGGAACCACGATGCAGGCCGCTGTTGTCGGTGCCGGTAATTTCGGCACCGCCATCGCCAACATCGTCGCTTCGAACGGGGTCCACGTGCATCTGTGGATACGCGACGAAGCGCAACTTGCCGACATCCTGGTGCATGGCGAGAACCGTCGCTATCTCCCCGGTCACCCGCTCGTCGAGGGCATCGCGCCGACATCGGATCTGTCTCGCGCGCTCGGCACCGCCGACGTGGTATTCGTCACCGTCCCGAGCGCGTCGTTTCGCCAGGTGTCCGCGGAACTCGACGGCCGGGTGCAGCCAGGTACGTTCGTGATCAGCGCCACCAAGGGCATCGAGGCGGGTTTCCGGCTGATGAGCCAGATACTCGAAGAGATGCTCCCGGAAGCCAGGATCGGCGTGATCAGTGGTCCGAACCTCGCCGAGGAGATGGCCGACGGCCGCTATACCGGTACCGTGGTCGCAAGCAAACACGAAGAGCTGCGCACCACGGCGCAGCGCATCCTCACCAGCCCCACGTTCCGCGTGTATTCGAACGACGACGTCTACGGCGTCGAACTCGGCGGGGCGCTCAAGAACATCTACGCCATCGTCTGCGGCATGGCGACCGCGCTCAACGTCGGCCAGAACGCCCTGGCCATGCTGGTGACCCGCAGCCTGGCCGAGATGGGACGCTTCGCCGTGTCCATGGGGGCGAATCCGTTCACGTTCTTGGGACTCGCCGGCGTGGGCGACTTGTTCGCCACTTGCACATCGCCGCTGTCGCGCAACTTCCAACTCGGCGTGAAGCTCGCGCGGGGCACGCCGCTGGACGATGCCATGGACGAGCTCGGCAAGCTGGCGGAAGGGGTCAACACGGTGCGCGTCGTGCACGCCAAGAGCCGGGAGTTGGACGTCTACATGCCCTTGGCCGACGGACTTCACCGACTGTTGTTCGACGGAGCCGACTTGGGCGGTATCATCTCGGGTTTGATGAACAGCGAACAGCGAGTGGATGTAGAGTTCGTGGCACCCACGGTATGGAGTCACCAGCAATGAAGGCTGCAGCGGTCGTTTTTGCCATCGGCGCGCTGGCCTGTGTTCCTGCGTGGGCGCAGACGGACCTCGCGGGTTCCGCCGATCCTGAGGGCTTCGAACGCTTTCCGGGCTCGTGGATCGTTGAGTACTCCCCGGAGACGGCGGTGCGTGCCTACGAATTCGTCACCAGCAAGGTCGCGCGAATCCGGCGTGAAGTGCGCATCGAGCAGAGCATGCGAGTTCGGGCGGACCTTGTTCGGGTCACCTACCGCATGCCGGACGGAACCCGGCTGAACGACGTCATCGCCCACTACGAGGACGTGGCGGACGAGGTGGGCGCGAAGATCGAGTTCACCTGCCGAGGCTTGGACTGCGGCCTCAGCACGATCTGGGCGAACCAGGTTTTCGGCGTCAAGGAGCTGGCCGCCCCGGATGCCGCGCAGTTCTACGTGGCAGCCGTGGATAGTGCCGGTTCGCGCCTGGTCTCCATCTACGTCGCGCAGCGCCCCAACCGGCGCGTCTACGCCCATGTGGACGTCGCCGGCACCGACGAGCTGCAAGCGGGGTTGTCCGCCGACGACGTGGTGGAGGCGCTGGAGTCCAAGGGTTTCGCGGTATTGGGTGGGGCGGCCCCGGATGACGCAGGAAGCCTGGACGACGCCGACTTGCAAGCGCTCGACGAGCTGGCTTCCGCGTTGGGGGGATTCGAAGGCCGGGTATTCGTTGTCTGCCACCTCGGCGGAGCCGACGCGGAGGGTGCCGCAACACGCTCCGCAGCATGCGCCGAGACGGCCGCCGCCCGGTTGAAGGCCGGTGGCGTGGATGCGGCCGGGTTCGGGGCGGGTGCGTTCGCGCCCCGGGAAGGTGTGCCGGCATCTCGCCTTGAGCTCGTGGTGCCGGGAGGGAGCCGTTGACGAACAGGAGTCCCACGGCGACGTCGAGCACCTGATCGCGACGTTCGCGGCTCGCCTCGATGCCGCGGACGTGTCATTCGGCCACGGCACGGACAACGCCAACGACGAGGCATGGCGGTTGGTGACCGGCGCGCTTCGCGGACGCCCGCTCACCCCGATACTCAAGCGGGAACTCGAGGGACTGCTCGAGCGCCGCATCGACGAACGCATTCCCGTTCCCTACCTGACCGGAGAGGCGTGGTTCGGGGACTTGCGCCTCGGCATCGCGGCGGGCGTCATGATCCCCCGTTCGCCCATTGCCGAGGTCGTCGCGCAGCGGGTTCGACCTTGGCTCACAGTCGAGCCCAAGCGGATTCTCGACCTGTGCTGCGGGTCGGGCTGCATCGGCATCGCGGCGGCGCATGTGTTCTCGAAAGCCACGGTGGACCTTGTGGACGACGATCCGGTCGCGATCGCCGCAGTCGAAGCGAACGTCCGCAACGCGGATCGGGCGGTCGCAACGCGTATGGAGGTGGTGGCCTCGAACCTGTTCGAGAACCTGCTCGGGCGGCGCTACGATCTGGTGCTCTGCAATCCGCCGTACGTGCCGACCGCCGAACTCGCCTCGGTGCCCGAGGAGTTCCGCCACGAGCCCCGCCACGGACTCGACGGGGGTGTCGACGGTCTCGCCGTGTGGCGCAGGATCATCGCCCGCGTCGGCGAGCATCTGGCCTCGAATGGCGTGCTGGTCGGCGAGGTGGGAAACCTCGGCCCCGCCTTCGATGAGACGTTCCCCGACCTCGGCGCCGTCTGGGTCGACTTGGAGCAGGCCGAACCGCAGGCGGGAGGCGGCTTTGGGGTGTTCGTCGCATTCGCCGACGGGTTCGGCGCGGCAGGTATTGCGTTAACCTAGTCGCATGGCGGGAAACACCTTCGGACAAGCCTTCACGCTCACCACCTTCGGCGAGAGCCACGGCCCGGCCCTCGGCGGCGTGGTGGACGGCTGTCCGCCAGGCCTGGCGCTGGAAGAGGGGGATCTGCAGCGCGACCTGGACCGCCGGCGTCCGGGGGCATCCAAGTACACCTCCCAACGACAGGAACCCGACCGGGTGCGCATCCTGTCCGGTGTCTTCGAAGGCGTCACCACCGGCACGCCCATTGGGCTAGCCATCGAAAACGTCGACAAACGCTCTCGGGACTACAGCCGCATCAAGGATCAGTTCCGCCCGGCCCACGCCGACTTCACGTACGCCGCCAAATACGGGATCCGCGACTACCGCGGGGGAGGGCGGGCGTCCGCGCGCGAAACAGCCCTGTGGGTCGCCGCGGGCGCGATCGCGCGCAAGTACCTAAACGAGCATGCCGGGATCGCCATCCGCGGGTATCTCGCGCAGATCGGCGACCGCGAACTCGACGTCGTCGACTTGGACGCGGTGGACGCCAACCCGTTCTTCTGCCCCGATCCGGGTGCGGTGGATGAGATCGCCGCACTGATCGATGCCCTGCGCCGGGACGGCGATTCCATCGGCGCCAAGATCACGGTAACAGCGACGAACATGCCCGTGGGACTGGGCGAGCCCGTGTTCGGCAAGCTGGACGGGGACCTGGCCAAGGGGCTCATGGGCATCAACGCGGTCAAGGGCGTGGAGTTCGGCTCGGGCTTCGGCTCGGTACGTCAGCGCGGCAGCGAACATCGCGACGAACGCGATGCGACCGGATTCCTGTCCAACGACGCTGGCGGCGTCCTCGGCGGCATTTCCTCCGGCCAGGATCTCGTCGCAAGCATCGCGCTGAAGCCCACATCGAGCATTACCAAGCCCGGCAAGAGCCTGGACACCGATGGCAACGAGGTCGAGGTGGTGACCACCGGCCGGCACGACCCCTGCGTCGGCGTCCGTGCCACCCCCATCGCCGAAGCGGTGGTGGCGCTGGTCCTCATGGACCACCTGCTCCGGGACCGAGCGCAGAACGCTGGGGTTCCTCGAGGCTGACCCCTCTCGCGTATTGGCACCGCCATTGACGAGGTTATCCACGCTTTGTCCACGGCGGCGGATCTCAAGTAATCGAGTCGCGGTGGGCAAAGGGTGGCTAACCCCACGTCGACTTCCTTGGCCAACGAGTCGAGAATCCACGGCTCCGTATCGAACATCGCCCATTTCAATTGGTCGGCGTGTCGGGTTGCCCACCCTTTGCCCACCGTGCCTCGTTTGCTTGAGGACCGGCCCCGTGGACAAAGCGTGGACAACCCGACTAAACATCGCCCGTTCATACGGGCGAATAGTGGACATCCACCCTGGGGCGAATAGGGGACATCCACCCTGCCGCGGAAAGGGGACATCCACCCTGCGGCGGAAAGGGGACATCCACCCTGCGGCGGA
>VXPO01000094.1 GCA_009839505.1 Gammaproteobacteria bacterium | reverse complement strand
AAACGCCGTTATGTGGTGAAGCGCGTTATGTGTAGCTAACCGACAAGACCGTTGGAACCCAATGGGGTTCGGTTACGAGACACTGCACATAAAACTCAGGATCCGTGAAAGGCGGATCTCGGTTTCTTGGCAGCATTGCCGCGCGTGTCACGCTCAAAGCGCGTGAAGCCAGTCGAGGAGGTCGCCATCCCGTTTCCACGACGGCACGTCGGGGAACGTGGACGATTCGCTGACTTTCTCGAGTGCCTTTCGCTTCATCTCAAGGTTCGCTCGCGCGTAGACCTGGGTGGTGGTCACCTGCTCGTGCCCGAGAAAATCGCGGATGATCTCGAGCGAAACGCCGGCCTGAAGCAAATGCATGCCTTTCGTGTGACGAAGCGTGTGGGGAGTGACACGCTGGGTAAAGCCGGGGTTGGCGTTGCGAACGGCCCGCACGTGCTTGTCCAGAATGTACCGAACCCCCCAGCGCGTAAGCCGGTCGCCTTGGCGGTTCTGGAAGACGGGCTCATCGGACCTTTCGGGGCGATTCAAACCGTACTCGGCGAGGTGGTCTCGCAACAGCTGCACGGTGGCGTCCATCAACGGAACTGCGCGCATCTTCCTCCCCTTGCCGAATAGTCGGACTTGCGCCGGATGGGTCAAGCGGACGTCCGCGGTCGACACGTCGATCAACTCCTGCACCCGCGCACCGGTGTCGTAGAGGACGCTCAAGAGCACGGCGTCTCTACGCCCTTGGCGGATGCGTAGATCGGGTTGCGCGAGAATCGCAGCGAGACTGTCCTTCGACAGATAGCCTACGAGCTTGCGCGGCTCGCGGCGGAAAGGGATGCCTACAATCCGCTGACACTCCAGCAACCGTTCGGGGACCTCGGACTGCACGTAGCGGAAGAACCCGTGCAGGACCGCCAGCCGATGGTTCTGCGTGCTGATCGATGCGCGACGCTCTCCTGCGAGGTGTTCGAGGAACGCTTCGACCAGCGGTACGTCGATGTCCGCCAGCGACAGGCGTTCCAGCGCAATCCCGCGGGAGTCGCGGCAGAACCGAAGAAACAGCGTGAACGCGTCCCGGTAGGCTGTGATGGTGTTCGGGCTCACGTTGCGTTGCGCGGCCAGATGGTGCCTGAGGAAACGATCCAAGTGGATGGACAAGTCGGTGGGCTTCATGACTCGGCCCTCCGCGGGATGACGTCGCCGAATGCAGCGCCGGTTCGCGCCGTGATCTGCGGGAACAGTTCGGCAGTCAGATGGAGATACAGTTGTGTTCCATCAACGGAACTGTGTCCCATGTAAGTCGCCAGCACCGCCAGCTTGCCATCGAGGTCGGCTCCCTCGCGATACCAGCGCAGGAGGGTGTGAACGGCGAATGTGTGGCGCAGGTCGTGCAGACGCGGCCCTTTGCCGCGGCCGCCAAACGGAATGTCGGATCGGAACAGCATCTGCCGAAACAGCCCTTGGAAGGAGCTTGGTCGCCACGGTCCGCCGTGATGCGATGGGAAGAAGAACGCTCGCCCTGGCCGTTTGCCGATCATCGCGTCGAACGCGCGCAAACGGTTCACCAGCGGCAAGGCGGGTGGGACCAGGCGGTCTTTGCCAAACTTGCCGTCGCGTACTGTCAGGACGCCCCGGTTCAGGTCCACGTCGGCGGCGCGCAGTCCGAGCACCTCGCCGATCCGGAACCCACATCCGTAGAGCAAACGGAACACCTCGGGTATGACGAGGTGCCGAAGCGGGGACAGCGCGGAAGGAGCGAACCCATCCGCGGCCAGCAGTAGCCGCTGCATCTCGGCGTGGGTGAAAACGTGCGGCGAGAAACGCCTGATCCGCTTGGCGGCAAGGGAGTGCTCGGGGACGTACGCAGCGTGGTCTAGACCGAGCAGGAACTTCGCGAACTGGCGAACAACGCTCACTCTGACCTGATGCCGCGCCCCGCTCTCGTGGGGACGCCTGGCGAGCCACTTGCGGGTTGTGTCGCGCCGCAACGTCTCGTCCTGCGGAGCTTCGCGGGCCAGGAAGCGGTCGAAACACTTCAGTTCATAGGCTCCCGCTTCGTACCGGTATCCGACTGCGCGCTTCTGCCGCAGGAACTGCTCCATCAGCGCGCCCAGCGCGCTCTGGAATACGATGTTGGACTTCCTACTCGACATCGGGCGTCTCCTCGGTGTTCAAGGCGGCCCCACGCAACATCTCCGTATCGGCCTTTGCGTAGATAAAGGTCGATGCCGTCTTCGTGTGCCCCAGAATCTCGGAAATGAGGTGAATGGGCGTCTCCTCTCGAAGCAGTTGGGTGGCCAGGGTGTGGCGCAGTGAGTGAAAGCCCGACCGCTTCCGCCTGTTGGACTTGATCCCCGCGACCCGTCGCCAGTGAATCAGGATGTGGTGCAGGTGGTTGTTCTCGCCGAACGGTTGAAACGGGGCGTTGACCCCGAGGAAAACCTCGCGGTGGTCCGACGTCGGCCGTCCCGACCTGAGATAGTCGATCAGAGCCTCGCCGACCTCTTCCGAAAACGGCAGTTGGAGCGGTACCCCCGTCTTCGCCTGGGTCAGGTTGACCGTCGCGCTGTCCCAATCGATCTCGTCTAGCGTCAGGGCGCGAATGTCGCCCGCCCTGAGTCCGAGGCGACAAGCGAGCAGCAGCATCGCGTAGTCCCTCTTGCCTCTGGGCGAACGGCGATCGACGGCTTGAAGCACCTTGACCAGGGCCTCGCCGTCCCACACCGATGGGATGCTGCCGCCCGCGGGAACGCGAACCGTCGGGAGCGCCTTGCTGAGGTCTTGCCGCAACGTCCCTGCCTCGGCGAGGAACTTCAGGAACACCCGAACCCCGGAGACAAGCTTCGACAGCGTGTTGCGCTTGAGATGGCTCTGGGACTCGATGAAGGCAGTCAAATCGGCAGGCTGCAACTCCTGCAGCCTCTCGACCTTCCTAGAGTCCAGGAAATGCAGCAGCCGCGCTGCGTCGCGTGTCCGCTCCGCAAGTGCCCGTGGCTGAAGATGCCGCCGATCCCTGCTGTACCTTTGGTACTCGCGTAGCACCGTCTTCATCGACGGTCGAAGCGCGACCCTGAGCATGTCGGTGTGGAACGGCTCCACGCGGCCGTGGCGATTACAGTCTCCGAGCACCTTGATCCCGTAGACCACATGGGGTCGCCAGTGCTCGCCCTTGTCCAGATCCTCGTCAGGGGCGAGACGCGACGCTTCCACGAAGCGCGCGCCCAAGTCGTCCGAGTACGCTTGGTCGGTCCCCCCGTTGTCTTCGGCGAAGGCGATGAACTGACGCCAAGTGGCGTGGTACACGCGTCGCCAAGAGATGCTGTAGCCGAGTCGTTCCAGTTCGCGCTGCGCGCGTGCGACGAGGTCGTCGACCGGAAGGTCGCGCGTTGTCGTTGTGTTCAATGAATCCAAGATCGATCTCCTGTCGTGCGGCGCCCGGAATGGCCGCCGGGAAATCGATCTTGAGATCTTATGTGGAGCGACTGAAGCCTAGGTCGATGCGCGACGCGCATCGCGGTCGGGAACTCCCCATAACGAGCTTCACCACATAACT
>VXPO01000044.1 GCA_009839505.1 Gammaproteobacteria bacterium | reverse complement strand
TTCCCGGTTTCCTCAACCCGACGCGGGGGCGCGTGCTGATCGATGGACGAGACCTTGCCTCGCTCGACATCGACAGCGTGCGCAGCCATGTCGCGTACGTATTCCAGGAGCACCTCCTGCTCGCCGAGAGCATCCGCGAAAACCTGCTGCTGGCCAACGCCGACGCCACCGAGGACGACATGCTGCGCGCCTTGGAACTCGCCGGCTGCATGTCCTTTGTGCGCGGGATGCCGGAGGGCATCGACACCGCGCTGGGCTTGTCCGGCAATACGTTGTCGGTCGGCCAGCAGCAACGTCTTTGCATCGCCCGAGGCTTGGTGCGCGATGCCAAGGTCTTGATTCTCGACGAGCCAACCTCCGCGTTGGACCCCGAAACGGAGCAGCAGTTGTTCGACTCGCTGGACCGGATTGCCGAGGACAGGCTGCTCGTGGTCATCGCGCATCGGCTTTCGACGATCCGCCGAGCGGACAAGATTGCGTTCCTCGACGACGGCGTGCTCCTCGAGACCGGCAGTCACGACGAGTTGATGCAACGCGAGGGCGGGGCGTACCGCCGCTTCGTGGAACTGCAATCGTAACGGCCGGGGAGCAATTCCTTGAGACGTCGATTAGAGCCACCGGGTCATGCGCCGTTGGAAGGTCGGTCACCGGCGTTCGGCTCCTCAGCCTCGGTTCAAACGCCCGTGAAAAACCGCCGACTGGGACGAGGCCCGCCCGGAACCCCCGAGGTAAGGATGTAACGACTCAAGGGGTGAGTGTGCGGGCCACGCGGAAACCAATTCTGTCGTCGCGGATACGGGTGGTGACCCCGTCCCGGTACCCGGCGCGGAGGTTCCCTGGGATGTTGAACCAAGCGCCGCCACGCAAAACGCGTTGGGCGCAGTCGCCCCGCAGCCAAGCGCCACCCTTCGACGGCGCACCGGCGTAGCTGCCGTTCCAGCAGTCCTCGACCCATTCCCACACGTTGCCGTGCATGTCGTGCAAGCCGAACCCGTTCGGCGCGAACGAGCCCGCCGGGGCGGTCCGCTCCCACTGGTCGCCGCAGAGGATCCGGCAGTTCGCCCGGTTGACGCCGATCTCGTTGCCCCAACTGAACTTCGTCGTCGTGCCCGCGCGCGCCGCGTACTCCCACTCCGCTTCGCTCGGAAGCCGGTACTCCGCGCCGGTCTGCGCCGACAGCCACGCGACGTACTCCTTCGCCTCGTCCCAGGACACGTTGATGACCGGACGCCGACCCCTTCCCCAGCCTTCGTCGTCCACTCGGTTGGGGTAGGTGAAGCGATCGTAGTCCTCGAACGTCACCTCGTACACCGACAGCGCGAACGGCGCCGCGATTGAGACTTGGTGCACGGGCTTTTCGGGGCCGAAGCAACTGTCGTCGTTCGAGCTGCACCCCATGCGGAACCGGCCCGCCGGGATCACCACCATCTCCGGGCCTTCGCCGCCCGAACGCAGTGTCTCGCGGAACGTGCTGCCCGGAATTGCCCGTGGCGCTGGGTCATGGGGGGCGTCGCGACCGATTCCTACACGGTCAGCGGGCGCAGACGCCGGGCGCCCAGGCGCGGCTTCCGCCAAAGCCCGCCCGAGCGAGATCGTTGCGATCAACGCCGCCAGCGCCACCACCCGCCAACTGCACGCCATGATGGAGAGCCTCCCCTCCGCTGTCGTTGTAGCAGAGCGTAGCAGCGTGGCCCGACAGAGCGGTCTAGTGAAACACGCGGGCTAGGCAGGCGACCGCAAGGGTCGCCCCTACGCGTCCTTTCTTCGCCGTTTCCACCGCCACAGGACGAAGCCGTAGACGACGACGTTCACGCCGAGCGCCGAAAAACCCAGCACCATCCGGACGGTCGGCGTCAGCACGCCTTCCTGGGCGATCTCCGGGTAGATGATCGGCATCAGGTAGCGCGTGATGAAACCGCCGGTCTCCGGTGCGCCGCCGCGCAGCCAGTCCTCCAGGTAGGTCAGCGGGCAGATCCAGTCGGCGAACTGCACCCAGGCACCCCAGGCAACCGCCGGCAGGTGGATCCACATGATCCGCGGCCAGCGCAGCGCCAGGAGGCCGCCCGCCGCCACGAAGGCGATGAAGGCGAAGTGCAGGAGGACGACCAGCTCGGCGATGTTCATTCGAGGTCAGTCGAGCGTCGCGGCGGCGATCCGGTTTTCGATCTCTTGCGCCCAGATCTTCGGTCCGCTGACGTGCACCGACTCGCCCAGGCAGTCCACCGCTACGGTGACCGGCATGTCCTTTACCTCGAATTCGTGGATCGCCTCCATGCCGAGGTCCTCGAACGCGAGGCGCTTGGACTTGGTGATCGCCTTGGCAATGAGGTAGGCGGCGCCGCCCACGGCGATCAGCGACACGCCGCCAAGGTCGCGGATGGCGTCTATCGCCACCGGGCCGCGTTCGGCTTTGCCGATCATCCCCAGCAGACCGGTGTGTTCGAGCATCGTGCGGGTGAACTTGTCCATACGCGTCGCAGTGGTCGGACCGGCGGGGCCGATCACCTCGTCGCGTACCGGGTCGACCGGGCCCACGTAGTAGATGAACCGGTTGCGGAAGTCCGCCGGCAGCGGTTCTCCCCGGTCGATGAGGTCCACCAGCCGCTTGTGGGCCGCATCACGACCGGTGAGCAGGCGGCCGGACAGCAGCAGCGTGTCGCCAGCGCGCCAGGATGCCGTGTCGGCCCGCGTGATGGTGTCGAGATCGACCCGGCGGACGTCATCGCCGGGCGTGAAGGCGACATCGGGCCAGTCGGCAAGATCGGGCGGCTCGAATGTCGCGGCGCCCGAGCCGTCGAGTTCGAATTTCACGTGCCGCGTCGCTGTGCAGTTCGGGATCACTGCCACCGGTTTGGTCGCCGCGTGCATCGGATACTCCAGCACCTTGACGTCCAGCACGGTGGTCAGGCCGCCGAGACCCTGCGCGCCTATGCCGAGAGCGTTCACCTTGTCGAAGAGTTCCAGGCGCAGTTCATCGGCGCGGTTGGCGGGGCCCCGCTCGATCAGGTCGTGGATGTCGATGGGCGCCATCATGGCCTCCTTGGCCAGCAGCATTGCCTTTTCCGGCGAGCCTCCGATACCGATGCCCAGGATGCCCGGCGGGCACCACCCCGCGCCCATGGTCGGCACGGTCTCGAGAATCCAGTCGACCACCGAGTCCGAGGGATTCAGTGTGGTGAACTTCGCCTTGGCCTCGCTGCCTCCGCCCTTGGCGGCGACCTCGACGCGTAGCCTGTCGCCCGGCACGATCCGGGTGTGGATGACGGCAGGGGTATTGTCCCGGGTGTTGACGCGGGCACCGTCCGGGTCGTCGACGATCGAGCCGCGTAGGACGTTGTCCGGATGGAGGTACGCGCGGCGCACACCGTCGTTGACCATCTCGTCCACGCTCTTTGCGCCTTCCCAGGAAACCTCCATGCCGACTTCAAGGAATACGTTGACGATGCCGGTGTCCTGGCAGATGGGCCGCTTGCCCAACGCGCACATTCGCGAGTTGGCGAGCACCTGGGCGAGGGCCGATTTCGCCGCCGGAGATTCCTCGCGCTCGTAGGCGGCCGCCATGGCACGGATGAAGTCCGGCGGGTGATAGTACGAGATGTACTGCAGCGCATCGGCGACGCTCTCGGTCAGGTCGTCCGCTCTGATGACCGTCATCGCAGCCCTCCTGGTCGGCCCCGTGGCAAGAGATTCTACGCCCGTTGGAACAACGGCCGTTGCAACGCTCCAAACGCACCACGGAGGCGAGCTCGGGCGAGCGGATTTCCGATCTCGCGCACTAGGGCGTGTGGGACTTTTGCGCTGTGCGGTGTAAGACCCAAGTCGCGTGTGTCCGGAACTCGGTCGTCGGGGAGACTCGGAGCAAGCTGTGCTCGGTCCGTCCGCGGAGGCGTGTGCGATTGTTGCCACTCGGCGTGTAGGACGCGAGTCGCGTGCGTCCGAGATTCGGTACACTCGATGGCCGAGGGAGGGACCGCATGACCGACGACAGCGCCTACCGCGAGGGGGAACTCGCGCTGGCGACGGGTACCATCAAGTATCTCGAGCAGGGCACCGGGAGTCCGGTGGTCATCCTGCACCACAGCTGGGGCAGCCCCGGATGGCTACCGTTCCACGACCGCCTCGCCGAGAAACACCGGGTGGTTGTTCCCGACATGCCGGGCTGGGGTGGTTCCGAACGGCCTGCGTGGGCGCGCGACCCGCGCGACATCGCGATCATCATGACGCGTGTCGTCTCCGCGCTCGACCTCGACGACGTGACCCTGGTGGGACTCGGTTTCGGCGGCTATGTCGCGGCCGAGTTTGCGACCATGAACCCGTCGCGACTGGCGTCCCTGGTGCTCGTCGGCGCGGCCGGCCTGCAGCCGGGCGAAGGCGAGATCCTCGACCAGATGATGCTCTCGCACCGCAAGTACATCGAGGACAGCTTCCGCGACGCCGAGACCTATACCGGTTACGTCGGCGAGGAGCCGCCGGAGGACGTGCGCCAGTTGTGGGATTTCTCCCGGGAGATGACCGCCCGCGTGACCTGGAAGCCCTACATGTTCAACCGCCGCCTCGAACCCCTGTTGGGCGATATGCAAGTACCGACGTTGATCGTGTGGGGTGGCCAGGACAAGGTGGTTCCGTTCGAATGCGCGAGGCAGTTTGAGGCCGCGATTCCGAACGCCCGCGTAGAAGTCATCGACGACGCCGGACACGTCGTCGAACTCGAGGAACCCGACGCGCTTGCCGGCCTGATTTCGAACGCGTAAGGGACGATTGGAGAGACATCATGTTCATCGGACACTTCACCGAACGTCCTTACCAGGATCCCAGTTCAGGTTATTTCGGCGCCACCGGCCGCAGCATCATGGACCTCGGCATGTCCAACGCAAGCTACGACCCCAGGCTCGGCGCCGACCTGTACAACCGCTACCTGGACGAGCGCGTGTTCGCCGAAGAGATGGGCTTCGACGGCCTGATGTTGAACGAGCACCACTCGACGCCGTTCTGCATGGGCCAGGTGATGAATCTCGAAGCCGCGATCCTGGCACGCATCACCAACCGCGCGAAGATCGTGCTGCTCGGCAACATTCTGCCTATCTGGGACGATCCCCTGTTCCTCGCCGAGGAACTCGCCGAGATCGACATGATTTCGCGCGGCCGGCTGGTCACCGGCTGGGTGCGCGGCACCGGCCGCGAAAGCGTCGCGCACAACGCCGTGCCTCCTTACAACTGGGAGCGCTTTCAAGAGGCTCACGACTTCATCGTCGAAGCCTGGACCAAGCCGGGACCCTTCCGCTGGGAAGGCGAGCACTACCACTACCGCTACGTGAACCCGTGGTCGCGGCCCTACCAGGAACCGCATCCACCGATCTGGATTCCGGGCGTGATGAGCCGCAATACCGTGGCCTGGGCGGCGAAGCACCGCTACCCCTACCTGATGCTCGCCACCGAGCTTCAGCCGACGCTGGAGTCGTTCCAGTACTACGACGAGGTTGCCGCACAAGAAGGCTACGAGGCCGGCACCGAACACCGGGGCTACCTCTTCAAGGTCCACGTGGACGAGACGGAGGAACTGGCCGAGGAAGCCGGTCGCAAGTACGTCCAGGGGCCGAGCAATCCCTTCCTGGAGGGCAACCAGGGCATCGTCCGGCCGTTCATTCAGAACCTTCCCGGACTTACGCAGCGCAACAACCTGCTGCCCACCATGCGCAGTTTCGCCGCCGCCGCATCCAGGGGCCGTGCCAGCCAGCACCTGAAGGATCAAAAGAAGGCCGCGCCCCCGCCGCCACCCAAGGACACCTACGTCGATCAGACCGAGAAGCTGTCCATCATCTCCGGAACCCCGGACTCCGTGATTCCCAAGGTCCGGCATGTACTGGAGACCCTGCGGCCGGGCACGATCTTCTTCTGGGACGGCGACGGTGCCATGAGCCACGACGACCAGATGCGGAGCTTGAGGCTGATGGGCTCGGACGTCATTCCGGCGGTGCGCGAGATGGCCGACGAACTCGATCTCAAAGGACCCTTCGAGAACGACCCGACTCGAGACAGCGAAGCAGCCGCAGCCGAGGACGCACCCGAGAACTCGGACAACCCCGCCACCCAGGCGGCGGACTAGAGGTGGCCACCCGAGCGGTCCTACTGGCAAACCCCGCGCAGGGCGAACACCGCGCCGCCGAGTTGCGGCGCCAATCGCAGGAGGTGGAACTCTCGTTCAAGCTGGTCGACCCGCGCGACAACGATGATGCCGTCATCGCCGCATGCGACGGTGCCGCCATACTCATGGCGCCAGCCCACCCCCGCACCCAGGAACTGGCGTGCCGCATCCCGGGGCTCAAACTCGTCCAGACGTTCAGTGCCGGTACCGAGGGTCTAGACAAGGCCCGGCTTCTCAACCACGGCGTTCGGGTCGCCAACAACGGCGGTGCCAACGCGGTGTGCGTCGCCGAACTCGCGGTCTGGTTGATCGTCACGATCTACCACAAGCTCGACCTGCAGATCGAGAGCGTGCGGGCCGGCCACTGGAACCGCGACGTCCATGGCGACATCCAGGAGTTCCGGACCTTGGCGGACAAGCGCGTCGGCGTCGTCGGGCTCGGGCGCATCGGCACGCAGGTCGCCCGACGACTCGGCGGTTGGGATTGCGAGGTCGTCTACCACGACGTGGTCGACTTCGACGCCGAATACGAAACGCGGGCTGGGGCCAAGCAGGTTCCGTTCGACGAACTGCTCGCCACTTCCGACATCGTCACGCTGCATGTGCCCCTGGACCGAACCACCCGGGGCATGATGAGCACACCCCAGTTCGAGGCGATGAAGTCGACCGCCGTGCTGGTCAACACCTGCCGGGGTCCCGTGGTGGACGAAACCGCCCTCACGGCCGCTCTCAAGGGAGGTCTGCTCCACGGGTTCGGTGCAGACGTCACGGAAGTGGAGCCCATCGATCCGGAAAGCGAACTGATCACGCTGCCCAACGTCGTCATCACACCGCACTTGGGCGGACGCGCCGTCGAATGCAGCGTCAACGCCACGCGCAACGCCGTCGTCAACGCCGAACGGATCGCCCGAGGCGAAGAGCCGCTGTGGGTGGTGGACCCGGTCTAACAGCCCGCATAACTCACCAGAGACCCCGATGATCGCCGAGGATTTTGGCTCCGTGCGCGTGCTCGCGACCGAAAGCATAGCGGGGACTACGTTTGAGGTCGCACGTGCGCGCAAGGGGCCAAAAGACCGGCGAGGGCGGGGCATCTGGTGAGTTATGCGGGCTAGTACCGGCGCCCAGGCGCTTGTCGCCGGGCTCGAACGGCAAGGCGCGGAGCGCGTGTTCTGCGTTCCGGGCGAGAGCTACCTAGGGGTGCTCGACGCCCTGCGCGACTCCACCATCGAGACCGTCGTCGCGCGTCACGAGGGCGCCGCCGCGATGATGGCGGAGGCCGACGCCAAGCTCACCGGTCGGCCCGGCATCGTATTCGTCACCCGCGGCCCCGGCGCATCCAATGCAAGTTCCGGGATACACATCGCCCAGCAGGACTCGACCCCACTCATCCTGTTCGCCGGCCAGGTCGAGCGGGCCGCGCGGGGACGCGACGCGTTCCAGGAGCTCGACTTCGAAGCGTTCTACGGCGGCATGGCCAAGTCGGTGACCGAAGTCCGCGACGCCGAGCGCGTTCCCAAGGTCGTCGTCCACGCATTCCGCACAGCGCTAGCCGACCGACCCGGGCCGGTCGTGGTCGCGCTACCGGAAGACATGCTCGGCGACCCCTGTGCGAGACCGATCGGTGAGCGCGTCGAACTCGGGGAAACGGCACCCGATGCCGCGTCGATGCAACAGTTCGACGACATACTGAACGCCGCGAAGCGGCCGCTGGCCGTGGTCGGGGGGTCGACCTGGAATGCGTCCGGCGTCGACGTGTTGCGGGCGTTCGCCGAACGTGCCGGCGTACCCGTGACATGCGTGTTCCGACGCCAGCAGCTCTTCGACCACGAACACCCCCACTACGCAGGAGATCTCGGCATCGGTCCCAATCCGGTGCTGCGACACGCCGTCGAGGAGACCGACCTCCTGCTCCTTCTTGGCACCCGCTTGTCGGAGATTCCAAGCCAGTCGTACACCTTGCCGGTGCCCGGAACGCCGGTGGTCCACGTCCATCCCGACAGCCAAGAACCCGGGCGCGTACATCCCACCGTGCTCGGCATTCACGCGCGTCCGTCTGCCTTCCTGGCCGCAACGAATTCAACCCGTGACCGGTCCGATTACATCGGACGCCTTCATGCCAGCTATCTCGACTGGTCGAAACTGCCCCATCCCGCCCCGGGTGACTTGACCATGGGGCGGGTGCTGCACGCCCTACGAGAACTCGACGACCCCGACATGATCGTCACCAACGGCGCCGGCAACTATTCGGCTTGGGTCCACCGCTTCCATCGCTTCCGCCGTTTCGGAACCCAGGTCGCGCCCACGTCCGGGTCCATGGGCTACGGCTTGCCCGCCGCCATCGCCGCGAAACTACGCCACCCGAATCGAACGGTGGTGTGCTTCGCCGGCGACGGCTGTTTCCAGATGACGGGTCAGGAAATCGCAACCGCCGTGCAGTACTCGGTCAACGTGATCATCCTGGTCGTCGACAACGGCATGTACGGCACTATCCGCATGCACCAGGAACGCGCGTTTCCCGGTCGCGTCCACGCGACGTCGATCACGAATCCGGACTTCGCCGCGTTGGCGAAGGCATACGGCGCCTACGGTGAACGCGTCGAACGCGATGCCGACTTCACCGCCGCCTTCGAGCGGGCCCGGAACGCGGATGTCCCGGCGCTACTTCACCTAATCGTGGACCCCGAGGCCATCACACCGACCGCGACACTGTCGGCCATCGGCGGCAGGACGCCATCTCGCATGACATGACGGTTCACGACTTTTCTCGTACAGTTATGTAACGCCCTATTAATAAAGCAATTTTTTACCTCGTCATCTTGACTCGCACGCCGCGCCCGGCTACTGTGGTGCCAATCGAAAAGTCGTCGTCCAGGCGAAGTGATTGGGGAAACCTACTCGTGGAATCAGGAGTAGCCTTCGTGTTCTGGGTCATATTCCTGATGTTCTCGATGTGCGGGCTCGCTTTTGTCCTCGCACGATGGCACACCGAGATCCGCATTGGTCGCCGCGACATTGGGGTCGTGACCGACAACGCCGTGACCCTCGTCTTGGACGACCTCGACTACTCCGTCAAATGCGACAGCGACAGGCAACAGCGCGTCGGGCTGAGTGGATCCCGGTACCGACGGACTAAGGACGGCCCGGCCGAGTCGTACTACCTCTCCCTAACCGTGGGGAAGCACAGTGCTGCGGCTGACGTTCTCCACGAAATCTATGGCGCTGGCGCTTTGCAGTGCACGCTCCGTCCGTTCAGACAGACCGGCAAGGGCAATCGTGCCGAGGACGAGTCATCCCGGCGTGCAACGGTCATTCCATCGGCTTGAGCACCGCCTCCATACGCGCTCGCGGGCCTCAAGGGGTGAGCGTCCGGGCTACCCGGAAGCCGATGATGTCGTTCCCCTCGCCGGCGGAGCTACTGCTGCGGTCCGCGGCGCGGAGGTTCCACCGGTAGTCGTTCCAGGAGCCGCCGCGCAAAACGCGCTTCGCGCAATCACCTCGAAGCCAGGCACCGCCGTCGGACGGTGCCCCCGCATAGGATTCGTTCCAGCAGTCCTCCACCCACTCCCAGACGTTGCCGTGCATGTCGTACAGTCCGAACCGGTTCGGAGCGAATGAGCCTACCGGGGCAGTCAGCTTCCCGTTCCACTGGCTACGACAACCATCCGTACCCCAATCGTCGCAATTCGCCCGGTTGACGCCGATGGCGTTACCCCAACTGTACTTCGTCGTGGCACCGGCTCTAGCCGCGTACTCCCACTCCGCCTCGCTCGGCAACCGGTACTCGGCCCCCGCCTGCATCGACAGCCAGGCCAGATATTCCTTGGCGTCGTCCCACGACACGTTGATCGCGGGACGCTCGCCCCGGCCCCAGCGCTGATCATGCACCCTGTTCGGATCCGTGAACCGGTCGTAGTACTCGAACGTGACCTCGTACACCGACAATGCAAAAGGCGCGGTGATCGTTACGTCGTGAACGGGCTTTTCGTCATCGGCGCAGTCTTCATCGTTCGACAGGCAGCCCATGCGGAAGCGGCCCGCCGGGATCACCACCATCTCCGGGCCCTCGCCGCCGTCGCGCAGCGCCTCGCGGAACGTGCCGCCCGGAGTCGTTGTCGTCGGCACGACATCGCCGTTGGTCAACGGGTCGTCGTCGCCGACCGCTACGCTCGCAGCAACGACCGCCACCACGATGCCAGGGATCTTCAAACGCGTACCCATGTCCACGCCCGTTCGCCTCGGGCCATCGTCACGCCGATCAAGCAGGTGTGTCAACGGGCGTCCCGCCGGGAGAATTCACGGAGCGAATTCTCGGGCGACCGCAAAGCGGTCGCGTTGTCACTCCATCGACTTGAGCACCGTCACCATGCGGCCGCCCATGGGCATGGAGGCATCCGACTTCACCGTCACGTGGGGCGTCGATCGGGTCAGCCACATCATCCCCGTCGAACCGTCGTCCAGATTCACGGTCAGCCGGTACGTCTCGAACGTCCCCGCCGGCGTCTCCAACGATTCCGCGTTGTCCACGGCGATTTGCATCCGCTGCACGTTCTGCATGGCGGGAACGAACACGGGGATCGTGGCCGCGAACCCCGGTTCGAGCGCCATCGTCGCAAGTGCCGTTTCCAAGTGACCGACGACGGGGGACGCAAGTTCGAGTTCGATATCCATGGCACCGCCTCCCGGTACCTCCGCTGTCCCCGCAATCCGGCCTTCCCCGAAGTTCAAGGTGATCGTGGCACCCCCTTGCTCGATCACACGTTGCACCGGTGCCAGGTCCGCCTTGCGCAGCAGTACCGTGTCCGTGGCGGCTCCCGCCGGTGTGTCGACAGCCGTCGCGATGCGCCACACCGCCTCCTCGCCGTGGGTCGCCTCGGATCGGGAGACGACCGTGTCCATGGCCATGGACTGTCCCCCCATCTCGATGGTCGTTTCGTAGGTCAGGGTGGCCGGTTCGAGTCCCGAGCCGTCGAGCGCGAGTTCGGTGGGCCCGCCCACCGCTTCCGGCATCTTCACGGAGTCGATGTCGACGCGTAGCGAGCGGAGCTTCTCGGCAACCTCCGGTGCCATGTCCCGCTGGTAGCGTCCGTCGAGATGGCGGGCCAGGAACCGTTCGATGGCGGCGAACATGGCCAGCCGGTTCACCCGACCTGCGAACCCGTGCCCCTCGTCCGGCGCCAGCAGGTACTGCACCTGGCGGTCCAGTTCCCGCAGGGCGACGACGATCTGGTCGGATTCGGCCTTCTTGACTCTCGGGTCGTTGGCGCCCTGGATGATCAACAGCGGCGCCTCGATGTTCTCGGCATGGAAGAACGGCGACTGGGCTTCGAGGCGTTCGCGGTCCTCGGGATCATCGGGATCGCCCACCCGACGCATGAACATCTGCTTCGTGGGACCCCAGTACGCCGGAATCGAATTCAGCAGGGTGATGATGTTCGACGGGCCGACAATCGACACGCCCGCCGCGTACAACCGCGGCGTGAAGGCCACCCCCGCCAACGTGGCGTAGCCGCCGTAGGAACCGCCCATGATGGCGACCTGCTCGGGATCCGCGATGCCTTGGGCAACGAGATGGTGCACACCGTCGGTGATGTCGTGCTGCATGACGCCCGTGCCCCACTGGCCGTTGCCCTCGTTCAGGAAGCGCTTGCCGAAACCGGCCGAGCCGCGGAAGTTCGGCATCATGACCGCGTAGCCCCGGTTGGCGAGGAACTGCACCAAGGGATCGTAACCCCACGAGTACCGTCCCCAGGGTCCGCCGTGAGGCAGGATGACGGTGGGCAGCCTCTCGGCCGGGACGCCCTGCGGAACCACCAGGTAGCCGGGAATCTCGCGTCCGTCCCGGGCCTCGTAGCGGATCGGTCGCATGTTCGCCAGTTGGTCGTTCGGAAGCTCCGGCCGGGAGTCGTAGAGCTTCTCGAGGGTCTTTCCGACGCGGTTGTAGAGGTACACGGAACCGGGGTTCACGTCACTGGACACGGAGACGATAGCCAGAGCCTCGTCCTCGGTGCCCGATCCGTAGCCGATTTCACCGTCGGGAAGTTCGTTCCTGAGCCACTCGAGATCGCGCGCCAGCGACTCCGTGCGCGGATAGATGCGGACTCGGTCGCCAACGTAGATGGTGGCGACCAGTTCCTCGGTGACGTCCGAGAACAAGGCGCCCGAGATGTCGACCTCGCCCTCAGGGTCGGATTCGATTACGACCGATTCGCCGCTGGACACATCCACCAGCAGCAGACGTTCGAGATCCACGTCCTTGTTGCTGACGAAGTACGCGCGCTTGCCGTCCTTGTGGAACCTCGTTGGACCGCAGTTGTCGTCGGGGCCGCACTCGTAGAGCACGCGTCCCAACTCGCCGTCCTCGACCACCAGCGTCTCGTAACTACCGTCCGAGCGTTGTCGGAACGCTAGGCGCACGATGCCTTCGAGATCCGTGACCCACTGAGCCACGTTGGTGTCGTTCTCGATCAGGAGGTCGCGTTCGCCACTGTCGATGTCCAGCCGGTAGACATCGTGCAGGGCCGCGTCCCGGTCGTTGATGCCGACGATGATCTTCGTCGGCGTGGCTTCG
Organism: Gammaproteobacteria bacterium; assembly: GCA_009839505.1. Lineage (GTDB taxonomy): Bacteria > Pseudomonadota > Gammaproteobacteria > Pseudomonadales > Azotimanducaceae > VXYL01. Next base: position 18,189 of record VXPO01000044.1, on the reverse strand, counting down.
GGCACCGCGTAGATGAGCGCCCGGATGCCGTCGATGGGCGTGAGATCACGCGCTGGCGGGACGCCCGTTGCCTCCTCCGCGTCGACGTCGGGGTCGACCGCGTAAACGTGGTAGTCCTCGTCGCCTCCCTTGTCCTGGGAGTAGAGGACGAAGCGACTGTCTTCGGTCCAGAAGTGGCCGCCGACCGGTCGTTGGGTATCCGCCGTGATGGGACGCGCCACATCGAACGGCTCGTCCGCGCCCTTGACCCAGATGTTCATCACCTCGCGGTAGGGCTTGCGGAACGAGATCCACTTGCCGTCGGGTGACAGCTGCGCCCCGGATATCGCTGGATCGCCGAAAAAGACCTGGCGATCGATCAGTGGCGGCAGCTTGGCGAGCCGGTCCGCCACCGGATCGCCTTCGTCGGCGGCGTGGACGTTGACGACAGCGACGAGCAGACAAGCTGCCGCTGCGACGGCCCATCGGCCGACGCGGTACGTGGATCGCATGGGGATGCTCCAGATGTCGATGACTGTTGGCGGGAGCTTACCGCGTTGAATCAAGCCCGGCGGCTAAGTACGCGGAACTGTGTTCGCGAACCTGGAGATCCGATGCTAACCCTTCCTGTTCACGAAGTTCCGCCAGCGCTTCCTCACGAGACTTGAGAATCGATGCGGCCGGCAGACCAGACGTCGCGAGTTTCACCCAATCGGCATCGTGCGCCTCGAGAAAAGTGATCTCACCCCGGTTCGCCGTCGCCACCAGCCGGTGCAGACTCCCCGCGTTGTCGAGGAAGTAGGCCATATCCGCGACGCGCGCCAACTGCGCCACGTTCACCAGCGATCTGTGGAACCGTCGCTCTAGGACGTGCTGCGGGATGTCGTGACCACCCGTCGCCACCCGGATGCCAACCCGCCAGTGCATCGTGCGCAGTTCTGACATCGCGACGAACACGACAACCAGCCTAAAGCCGGCGCGTTTCGCCACCTCGACACTACGCTGGATCTCCCGACCTGATAGCGTCGTCTCACGCACAACCGACTGCCCGGTCGAAATCAGCCGCCGGACACGTTCAACTACGATCCGTCCAGCCCGCAATTCGATGGCTGCGCCGCCTCCCAGCGATCGGGCGACGTCATCCGGATTCAGGTATTCGCCCGACTCGTAGCCCGCTGCGCAGAACCGATCGTAAGCCGTGGACTTGCCCGCACCGTTGGGGCCTGCGAACAGCGTGTAGCTAGCCCGCATATCTCACCAAGTCGCTTGTGCCAAGATGCAACTGCTTGGTTCTCCGGTGTTTTTCGGACGTTCGAGACGATGGCAGATTGAACAGACTGCACTGGCCGCGTCCTCGCCGGTCTTTTGGCCCCCTGCGCGCACATGCGACCTCAACCGTAGTCCCCGCTATGCTTTCGGTCGCGAGCACGCGCAGGGGACCAAAATCCTCGGGCGATCACCGCGGCCCTTGGTGAGATATGCGGGCTAGCACGCTCAGGGGTAGCGGACCTCACGCAGCGACACCTTGTGGTTCTTGAGGAAGGACTGAATCTCCTCGCTGGTTGGATTGCCCGGCAACGGCGTGTGGGTGCCGTCCGGGTGAACCAGCACCGGGTTCCCGTCGAGTTCGATCACCCGGGAGATGCCCAGGCGGTTGCATTCCTCGACGAACTTCCGACCGCCCTCTTCGAGCACCGCCATGAACTCGACGGGATCGAGTTCCTCGAGATACTTCTTGCCGGTTGCCGTTGCCATCGGTTCTGCCCGTCACCGCGTCGGCCGATCGAACCGGGATGGTAGCACCCGTTAGGGCCGCGCGCGGTCGAGTGATGGATCGTCACGCCGAACAGCGCCCGCCGCCAACCGCTACAGTATCCAGTATGGAATGCCGTGTCCCGCCCCGATCTGGGGACAATTCGGACGTCGTCGTCATCGGCGGCGGGCCCGCGGGCAGCACGGCGGCGACACTGCTGGCGCAGGCCGGTGTGAAGGTGGTCGTGTTCGAGCGCGAACGTTTCCCGCGAGCCCACGTCGGCGAGTCTCTGCTGCCTGCAACCTTGGCCGTGCTCGAGAACATCGGCTGCCTGGACGCGGTGGCCCGCGAGGGGTTCACCATCAAGCGCGGCGCAACCATGTGCTGGGGTCGCGACCGGGAGCCGTGGAGCTGGTACTTCCACGAAACCAACAAGCGCTTTCCCCACTCGTACCAGGTATGGCGGCCGCGCTTCGACCAGATCCTGCTCGACCACAGCCGCGCATCGGGCGCGGCGATCGTGGAAGGCACCGGCGTCAAGGACGTGCTGTTCGACGGCGACCGCGCCACGGGCGTCGTGCTGGAGAACGGCGAGGAACTCTCCGCCGCGATGGTCGTCGACGCCAGCGGCCAGGAGTCGTTGCTCGCCCGCAGACGCGGCTTGAAGACCTGGGACCCGTTGTTCCGTAACCTGGCGGTCTACGGGTATTTCCGGGACTGCCGTCACCTAGAGGCGCCGGACGACGGCAACATCTTCATCGAGTCGTACCAGAACGGCTGGCTGTGGAAGATTCCGCTACCCGGCGGCATCTCCAGCATCGGTGCGGTCGTCGACCGGGATGCCGGAGCGAAGGCGATCCGGACCTCCGGTCTGCAGGACTTCCTCAACGACCAGATCGCCGCCGCGCACCACACCGCGGGCCTTGTCGACGGCGCAACGGCCATCACCGCCCCGAAGGCCGTTCGCGACTGGTCCTATTCCGCGACGGCCTTCTCGGGACCCGGTTGGGTAGCGCTCGGCGACGCCGCCTGCTTCGTCGACCCACTGTTCTCGACGGGCGTGCATCTTGCCGTTACCGCGGGCCACATCGGCGCCGCCTACGTCGTCACGGCGTTGACCGATCCCGGCTTGGCCGGGGAGGCAGCCTCCGTCTTCGAACGCCTATACCGAACCCAGTACGAGCACTTCCACGAACTGGCCAGACTCTTCTACGCCGGCAACCGCAGCGTCGACTCCTATTTCTGGGAAGCCAGGCGCATCACCGGCGAGCAGCGACCTCCCCGGGAAGCGTTCGTGCGCGCCGTATCCGGCCAGGCAGCCGCCGGCTACGAACGATCCGTTCTGAGTCACGGCGAACTGCCCGACGACTTCGCCACGATGCTCTCGGCCGTAGCGCCACTGCCGGTCTCGGACGACGTGGGCAGGCTCAAGCCGAGATTGTCGCCTGGCCTCGAAGTCGTGGCCACGGCGGTGCTCGGCGACGGCCGTTTCGAACGCGGCCACGCCATACGCGGTGCCGGTCGCGTCGATCTGCCGGTGAGTCCCTTGGTCGCACTCCTCGTCCGCGAGATCGAGCGCGCCCAGGGCAAGCGCGAGGTCGCCGCGCTTGCCCGCGACATCGCCGCCGGGCAGGGCGTGCCCGAGGAACGCGTCACGCCTCCCCTACTGCAGTCGGCTCGACTGTTGCTGAGCGATCGGATCATCGTCGCCGACGACCGATGACGCGGTACGTTGACACCGTACAATGGTGTCTCGACCCGCATCGCTTGCCAGCTTGCCCGAACGCGCCGCCAGGATTCTGCAAAACATCGACGCCATCGATCCGGTGGCGTGGAACCGGTGTGCGAATCCGGCGAGCGGCGAGTACAACCCGTTTCTCGATCACCGCTTCCTCAGTGCCCTCGAGCAGAGCGGCAGCGTCTCGGCGGAGACTGGCTGGCAACCGTTCCACGTCGTGCTCTCGGATCCCGACGGCGGGATGAACGATGCCGTCGGCGTCGTCCCCATGTACCTGAAGGCCCATTCCCACGGCGAGTACGTGTTCGATTCGGGCTGGGCGCAGGCCTTCTACCAAGCCGGCGGACGCTACTATCCGAAGCTGCAGGTCAGCGTGCCGTTCACACCCGCCACCGGTCGTCGCCTGCTCGTGGCGGATGGGCTGGACACGGACGAGATCGAGAACATGCTGCTCGGTGCCACGGTCCAGGTGGCCAAGCAGATCGAGGTGAGTTCCGTCCACCTGACGTTCATGCCGGAGGCCCAGTGGCGGCGCGCCGGCGAACTCGGCTGTTTACTGCGAATCGACACCCAGTTCCACTGGCTGAACGACAGCTACGACACCTTTGACGACTTCACCGCGGCCTTGTCCTCGAAGAAGCGCAAGAACATTCGTCGCGAGCGCCGCGAAGCCCTGGCGGAGGGCATCGAGATCGAGTGGCTGACGGGGCACATCACGGAAGCCCAGTGGGATGCGTTCTACGCCTTCTACGTGGACACCGGCAGCCGCAAGTGGGGCACGCCCTACCTCACGCGCGAGTTCTTCAGCCGGGTCGGCGAGACGATGCCGGACCAGGTTCTACTCATCATGTGCAAGCGCGACGGCCGCTATATCGCGGGGGCCATCAACTTCATCGGCGAGAACACCCTCTTCGGACGCAACTGGGGCTGCATCGAGGACCACCGTTTCCTGCACTTCGAGGTCTGCTACTACCAAGCCATCGACTTCGCCATCGAGCACGGACTCCAACGCGTGGAAGCCGGTGCCCAAGGAGCCCACAAGCTCGCCCGCGGCTACATGCCCCAACCCACCTATTCGGCGCACTGGATCCGCGACCCGCGGCTGCGCTCCGCCGTGCACCGCTACCTGAAGGACGAGCGGCGTTACGTCGAAGAGGACATCGCGTACGTTGAACAACGCCATTCCCCGTTCCGCGTGGACGTTCGTCTGCCCCAAGCAGACCTTCGCTAACCACGGGCGTAGGGGCGACCCTTGTGGTCGCCCCCGCCAGTTACCGCACGGTGTCGTGTTGGCCGAGAAGGGCGACCACAAGGTCGGCGTGGCTGGGCCGGAGGCGAACCCCGGGGCACAGCGAAGCGAAGCGCCGGGGACGGCTTTGGGGCGCTACGGGAGCTTCGTGCTCCGACGTCTCGCGATGGTTTACATTACCGGCCATGGGTCGCCACTCCGTCAGGTCCGTTCTCCAGGGGACGTCGGGTACCGAGGTCGAAGTCAGCGGCTGGGTGAAGTCCCGGCGCACCTCCCGCGGCGGTTTCTCGTTCATCGCCATCAACGACGGCTCCTGCTTCGCCGACCTGCAGGTGGTGGCGGACCAGGCACTCCCCAACTACGACGAGATCGTCGAACTCGGCGCCGGCTGCGCCGTGGTCGTGACCGGTACGGTGGCCGAGTCACCCGGCAAGGGGCAGGACCGGGAAGTCCAGGCGGGCGAGGTGCACGTCGTCGGACACGTCGAAGACCCGGAAACCTACCCCATCGCCAAGAAGCGCCACACCTTCGAGTACCTGCGCACCGTCGCCCACCTGCGGCCGCGCACCAACACCTTCGGAGCCATCGCCCGGGTACGCAACACCATTGCCCAGGCGGTGCACCGCTACTTCGACGCAAACGGCTTCGTCTGGGTGAACACGCCCATCATCACGGCGAGCGACTGCGAAGGCGCCGGCGAACTGTTTAGGGTAACCACCCTGGGAACCAATCACGCCGCCCAGGACCAAGAAGCGCCCAGCGCCGCTGGCGGAGCCGGCGCGGGGGGTTCGAGGGGGGGAAGTCCCCCCCTCGAACAGAAGGATTTCTTCGGCCGGGACACCTTTCTCACCGTTTCGGGGCAACTCAACGTCGAGCCCTACTGCCTGTCCATGAGCAAGGTCTACACCTTCGGACCGACCTTCCGGGCGGAGAACTCCAACACCAGCCGGCACCTCGCCGAGTTCTGGATGATCGAGCCGGAGATCGCCTTCGCGGACCTCGGCGATCTCGCCGACCTAGCGGAGGACTTCCTGAAGAGCATCTTCAGCGAGATCCTGCGCCGACACCCCGACGACATGGCGTTCTTCCGGGACCGCATTGATCCCTCGGTGATCGAGCGCCTCGCGAACGTCATCGAGTCCGAGTTCGTGCGACTCGAATACGGGGAAGCCGTGGACATCCTCGCGGCCTCGGGCGAGACCTTCGACTTTCCCGTCGAGTGGGGTCGCGACCTGCAGTCGGAACACGAGCGCTATCTCACCGAGCAGCATGCGCGGGGTCCCGTGGTCGTCGTCAACTACCCCAAGGACATAAAGGCGTTCTACATGCGGGCGAACGACGACGGGCGCACCGTCGCGGCCATGGACGTCCTCGTTCCCGGTGTTGGCGAGATCATTGGCGGCAGCCAGCGCGAGGAGCGTCTCGATGCGCTCGACGGGCGCATGACCGATGCCGTCAAGGAGGAACTCTGGTGGTACCGGGATCTGCGCCGCTACGGATCCGTGCCCCACGCCGGCTTCGGCCTCGGCCTCGAACGCCTCGTTCTCTACGTCACCGGCATGGAGAATATCCGCGACGCTATTCCCTACCCCCGGGTGCCGAACAACGCCTCGTTCTGACTGGCTTGACCCCGCCCAAGCCGTCGGTCAGCGTGCCGTCGGGAACTCCACCCGTTCAGTGAGGCTCGGTTCCGTCCGATTGCAGAAAGCTGGCCAACGCGACGTGCGCCGCAACCGTTGAACTGCATGAATCGTATGCATGACCAAGTCGCAGGAAGGACAGTGGTGACAACACGGATGTCCGCCATGTGAGGTTTATAGTTCCTCAACGAAAAAGGATCGTCGGCGTAGGTGCTTGGTCGTGTACGTAGCGCCGTCATTGCAAGGCGAGCGGATGCGCGGACTGGAACCGGGGCGTTGCGTCTCAGTTGCGACAGTCGCCATTGCACTGGCCGTTGGGGCAACCGCGGTCGCCTCGTCCGAATTTTCGTCGATGGTCGACGACGCCGGCGTTACCGCCAGGGCGATCACGAGCGCGACTCTAGACGTCGACACCGATTCCACGGAGCACTCGATTCCCCTGTTCCTGTCCGCTTCGCGCGCAGACCGCGAGAGCTTCGTGCGCGTGATCAACCGTAGCGCCGTGGACGGTCGGGTTGAGATCCGGGCGATCGACGACTCGGGTTGGGCGCCGCCTGCCGTAGCGCTGGACCTCGGCGCGGAACAAACCGTTCATTTCAATTCGGGCGACCTTGAGAACAGCAATTCATCGAAGGGGTTGGAGGACGGCATCCGTTCCCCCATGCAGGGCGACTGGCGACTCGTGCTCACGAGCGACCTTGACATCGAGGCACTGGCCTACGTCCGCACCAAGGACGGCATGTTGACCAGCATGGTGGACACCGTTGCCGCGGGCGACGACGGCCTGTGGGTTCCAACATTCAACCCGGGGAAGAACCAGCGCCAAGTGAGCGTGTTGCGCGTGGTCAACCTCGGCGCCGAGGACTCGTCCGTGGTGGTTCGAGGCGTTGACGACAGCGGAGCGTCCGCCAGCGAGCCGGTGAGTTTCACGCTGCCCGCGAGTCAGGCGCGTTCGTTCACTGCGCCGCAGCTGGAGGAGGGTCGTCACGACGACTTGGAAGTCCATGGCGCGCTGGGTGCAGGCACCGGCAAGTGGCGATTGACCGTCGAAGCCGACGGACCCATCGTCGCCATGAGCCTTCTGGACAGCCCGACCCGGCACTTGACCAACCTTTCCACGGTGCCCCGTGCGCCGGTCGGCGGCGCCCGCGTGCATCGCGTGAACTACATGCCCCCCGCGACTTCCTGGCCCGCCCGGGAAGGGTTCGTGCGCGTCATCAATCGCTCGGCCGTGCCCGGCGAGGTGAGAATCATTTCCTTCGACGACTCGGGGGGGCCGTCTGGGCCGGCGACGCTGACGGTCGCCGCCAACGGCGCATCGCATTTCAACTCAAGGGATCTCCAGGACGGCAACGCGGACAAGGGATTGTCAGCAGGCATCCGCACCGGCATGAGCGACTTGCGCCTCGAGTTGACCAGCGACCTCGACATCGTCGTGCTGGCGTACATCCGAACACGCGACGGCTTCGTGACCAGCATGCACGATGTAGTCCCCCATGCCGGGTACCGGCACCGCGTGTCGACCTTTAACCCGGGAAGCAACCCGAACCAGGTGAGCCGGCTCAGGGTGATCAATCCAGGGTCGGAGCCAGTCGAGGTCTCGATCACCGGCATTGATGACAAGGGTCGAGTACCTGGCGCCGATGAGGAGCTGCTCGTTCCGAACGCCGTTGCCGATGCCGTGCGTCTGACGGTTCCCGCGGACGGCGCCGTCGCAGTCTCCGCCACGGAGCTGGAGTCGGGATCGACCGAGCGACCGGAGGGCGCCCTGGGCGACGGCGACGGCAAGTGGCAACTGATCGTGGCGGCGGAACGCGCGGTCCATGTCGTGAACCAGATGGAGAGCCCCACCGGGCATCTGACCAACTTGTCGACTAGGCCACCGTCACGGGACGAACCGCCGATCGACCCCTACTTCGAGGCGCTCAACGATCGGGAGTCGAGATCGTGGTGGCCCGAATCCGCGCCGTATTCGTGCACGCCGGTCGACAATCCGGCGTCGCCGTGGGTAGCGGCTGGCATGCCGGACCTGGGCGGTTCGGACCCGCTCTCGCTGATCCGGTTCCACGGCGACGGCACGGTCCTGCGTTACGGCAACGAAGGATTCTATGGCTGCACGCGGAGTTGGAAGTATCCCGATGCCTTTAGGCTGGACAACCCCGCGGATCCGACGTACTACACGGCATCTGGCGACATCGAGATTTTCGTCGATGTCGCCCGCGTGCCCACAGATGCCGTCGGATGGATTGGCGACGACGGCGAGCGGGTCGCGTTGACGATGGACGAGGCGGTCCGAACCCTTAACGAACATGTCGCGCCCTTCTACCGCCGACTCTCCGAGGGGAAATTCAGGATCACGTTCAGCCCGGGCGCCGACTTCGAGGTCGGAGACGACGGATCACCCGACGCCATGCACCGCCAACAGAAGGAGCTCACGGGCTGGACGTGCGGCGACGACTTGCCGTGTCAGCTCTACGCCTGGGGGGCGATGAACCGCCTGCTGTTCACGGACGTTGCCAACGACACAGGCGGCCGCGCCTGGAACGGCTGGGCGGCGATGGGCCTCGTTCATATTGTCGATGCCCGCATGGAGACGATCATTCACGAGATCGGCCATGCCTGGTTGTTGTGGCCGCACTCGTTCGCGGAAGTGCTGTGGCGACCCGACGACGACTTGGAGATCGAATTCCCGAACGAATACAACAACTACTACGACTTCATGTCCCGAACTGGCGAGGCCGAGGGGTGGCGACAGACTTACCCGACGCTCGCGATCAACCGCTATTCGGCCGGCTGGATCGAGCCCGAGCGGGTAGCCCTGCACCTCGCCGATGAAGGCACGTACACGTTGAGCAGGGCGTTCGATCCCGGGCACCAGTTCCTCGTCGTGCACTCCGGGCGGCGCTACGCCTTCACCACCCTGGAGGTCCATCCGGACCGCGACATGCAGAGCGTGCGGCTCGACGTCAGCATCCACGACCCCTCGGTCGAGGGCGGGAAGCGGACGCGCAACTATGAAGGCGTCCAGGTGAATCGATACGACCAGACCTATGGCACCGGGGCGCGCGTCAGAGTCGGTCCGGCGTTCTACGACAGGGAGAACCCGAACTGGCTGAGAGATGTCGGATACGCTCGCGACGACTACTCCATGATCACCGACGGTCAGAGCCGCGACCTCGGCGGCGGCGTGACCGCCTCGGTGAGCCGCAATCCGGACGGCAGCTTCGACGTCACGATCTCCGGGGGAAGGGTTGCCGAGTTCGAGCCCTGGTGCGCCCGCTTCTCATTCGTGCCGGCGTACGAAACGGGTTGCCGGCTGGACTATCCGAGATAGGTGGCCATCGGCCGTGTTGCCCTCCCGTTGCGGACCATCCGTTGCAGGCAACGCGCCGCGCGTCACGCCGTGAACCGTACCTGGATCGTCAGCCATAGCTCACGTTCATACCCGCCCGCACGTCGTTGTTGATGCCGTACTGTGGGATCGGATAGCGCAGCCCGTTGCGCGACAGGCGGTCGAGGCCTTCGATCACCTTCGGAAGATAACCCGGCGGGATCGCCATCAGCAGTTCGTCTTCCATGACGCCGCCGTAGCGGCGCTCGGCGAAACAGGGAATGGACAGACTCGGCTCGCCGGTGGCGAGTGCCCGGCCCCAGGAATCCGCGCACGCCGACTCGCCGACACAGCCCCACTCCAGCTTGCGGTAGCCCGTCCACTGCAGCCCGTTGATGAACAGGATCATCTGCGCCGGCGTCGCGTAGATCAGCGCGATGTCCGGCGGGTTGAGTCGGCCGTTTGCCAGCGGGCTGACGGCCATGGCGGCATGCTCGCCGAACGGTGCCAGATCCATGGCGTGCTGGTGCTTCGCCGCCTCCTCCTCGTTCTCGTACCACACGCCGGCCATGTTTCGACCGGCAAGCCATTCGTCGCTCCGCGGCGCGAGTCCGATCACCGTGCGGCACTGATCACCCACCAGGTCCTCGGCGGTGACACCCACCGTCCAGCCGTTGCGGCTCGCCTGGCCGACGACCTGATCGGTGGTATGGATATCCTTGGGCCGCCGGATGCGGGGAACGGCCTCCATCTCGGCCACGGTCTTGAACAGCTTCATGCCGATGGGCGTGGTGCGCAGACGCAGGTACCGGTTGAGGCCGGCGACAAGGTCCGGCCAGTCGATGTTCGCAAGATCGGTGGCGATGACGTCGGTCATGGGTTCCTCCTCTTTCCCTCGTCCGTGCAATCTACTTCATCGGACGTCAGCGGAGCCACGCAGGACGGAAGCGGTCGCAGCCGTCCACATGGAGGGGTTCCTACCGGCGGCGCGGCTGACATATCATCGTCCGGTCATCGAGGGGAACTGAAGCCAAATGCCCATGATTCTCAACGAAGAGCAGAACATGCTGAAGGACACGGCCAAGGACTTCTGCACCAACAACGCATCCATCGACCAACTGCGCAAGCTGCGCGACGACGACGTTGCGGAGGGCTTCGATCGCGCCACGTGGACGCAGATGGTGGAACTCGGCTGGGCCGGCATTCCGTTCCCCGAAGAACACGGTGGGCTCGACTTCGGCTACAAGGGACTCGGCGTCGTGACCGAGGAAACCGGCCGCACGTTGGCGGCAAGCCCGCTCTACGCCACCGTCTGGCTCGGCGGTACGCTCCTGAACATCGGTGGCAGCGACGCGCAGAAGGCCGAACTGCTGCCTAGGGTCACCGGCGGCGAGTTGCTGCTCGCCCTGGCGCTCGAGGAGTCCCACCGCCACGATCCCTACGGCATCGCGACCTCCGCCACCGCTACGGACGGCGGCTACACCATCTCCGGATCCAAGAAGTTCGTCCTCGACGGCCACGTGGCGGACAAGCTCATCGTCGCGGCACGCACCTCGGGCAGCCCCGGCGACCGTGACGGCATCTCCCTGTTCATCGTCGACCGCGACGCCGACGGGGTCGCCGTCACGCGCACCAGGATGGTCGACAGCCGCAACGCCGCCAACATCGAGCTGAGCGACGTCCAGGTGGTTGCCCACGCCCTGCTTGGCGACGAGGGGAAAGGCGCCGACGTACTCGACCCGTCCCTCGACATCGCCCGCATTGGCATCTCGGCCGAGATGCTCGGCGCTACCGAAGAGTGCTTCGAGCGGACCGTACAGTACCTGAAGGACCGCGAACAGTTCGGTGTGCCCATCGGCTCCTTCCAGGCCTTGAAGCACCGCGCCGCCAACATGTTCTGCGAAATCGAGCTGTCCAAGTCCTGCGTGCTGGAAGCGCTGACGGCGCTCGACGAGGCACGCGACTCCGCCGAGATCGCCAAACTCGCGAGTCTCACCAAGGCCAAAGTCGGCGAGACCTTCCACACGGTCTCGCGGGAAGGCATCCAGATGCATGGCGGCATCGGCATGACCGACGAATTCGACATCGGCTTCTACATCAAGCGCGCAGCCGTCACCGAGCAGACCTTCGGCGACGCCAACTTCCATCGCAACCGCTACGGAGAACTCGAAGGCTATTGATGGCGGTGCGTTAACGTCGGCGGCGTTAACGCCACTGACCCCGGCCAGTGTCGATCCGGCACCTCGGCGGTGTGACTTACCCTGATCGCGCTCCACTCGGCGGCGGTGGATTCGCGCAAGGTCCCGAATGGTGGTGGAACACCCGCATATCGCCGTCTTCCTCGACGAAACCGTTGGTGGCAACGCAGATCGAACCCGGCATCTCCTCGTAGCAGGTCACCATGACGAGCGATCCGACCGCATTGGCGGTGGCGTTGTAGAAATCGATGCCGGGTTGTTCGGGGTTGGTGAGTATTCGCCGCCAGCTCTCGACGATCTCGTCGCGGCGGGTGATCGCCGGCCAGCCGGGGTGGATGCAGAGCGTCGGGTGCGCGCGAGCCCACAGCCGCTCCATCGACTTGAAGTCCTTTTGCGCGAACGCGAGGTAGAACGTGTCGTTGGCGAAGCGGGCGTGATCCTCCGGGCTCATACTAGTGTCGTGGTCGCCCCTGACGCGCACATTTATGGTTGACGGAGAACCAGACGCGTCGCGTAGGCGACGGTCCCCTGGGTGAGCGCCTGCCGGCGGCGGAACTTCTCGCGGGCCTGGCCAGGGGGCGTCCGCGACGCCTGCCACGAGTTCAGGCCGTCGTACCAGGTACACAGCAGCATTCGCCCCGCGGGCGCGCTGCGGTCCTGCTGGCAGAACAACCCCTGGGGCTCAGCCGCGTAGACATCGGCGGTCTCGAAGTCCTTCCACGCCTCGAAGGACAGCGCCGCGATTTCGTCCACATCCTTGTGCTCCACGGCGAAGAAACGGAAGACGTAGAGCCCCTCCCGCGTACGCGGCGCATCCTCCGTGGGACGCACTGTGGGTTCGATCAGGATCGTCTCCGCACCCGCCACCTCCGGCAACCCTGCGACCGTGTCCTGGACACCGCCGACGTCCCCATAGGTGACCAGGATCAACTCGTTCGACCCTATCCCAAAGAGACCGTGGAACACCCCCCACACCGTCGCCGGTGCCAACGCCGCGTCGGCGTCTGCCCGGAGTGCGCCGTGCGCAGCGGCGAAGTCGGGCGCGTTCGTCTTCAGCCGGGTGAAGGCGTAGGCCATTGGGTTTCCTCGGAAGGCGTGGGCCGCGAGCCGATCAGTATATGGCAAACTTCCCGCCCTTTGACCCGAGGAGCCGGCAAGTGAACGGTGCCGAGAGCCTGATTCGAACTTTCGTCGCCCACGGCGTGGACACCTGCTTCGCCAATCCCGGCACGTCGGAGATGCACTTGGTGCAAGCCATCGACGCGGTGGAGGAGAGCCGCGCGATTCTGTGCCTGTTCGAGGGCGTGTGCACGGGCGCCGCCGACGGCTACGGACGCATGCGGGGAACGCCCGCGATGACCCTCCTGCACCTGGGCGCTGGCCTCGGCAACGGCATCGCCAACCTACACAACTGTCGCCGCGCGGCCACGCCGCTCATCAACGTGGTCGGCGACCACGCCGTGCATCACGTCGCCTACGACGCGCCATTGACGTCCGACATCGAAGCGGTCGCCAAGCCCGTCTCCGCCTGGATCCGCACCTCACGGACCAGCGAGGGAGCCGGTCTGGACGCCGCAGACGCGGTACGCGCGGCACGGACGCCGAACCCGGACCCGCGCGGGGGCATTGCAACGCTGATTCTCCCGGCGGACTGCGCTTGGGGCTCCGGGCGCATTGCGGCCAAGTCACCGGGATTCGACGCCGCCGTCGCCAAGCCGCCGGTTCCCGCCGAGGTGATCGAGTCGGCGGCACCGCGAATCGACGCCGAAACGGTGCTGTTCGTCGACGGCAGCGGCCTGACCAAACGCGGCGTCTCGGCGGCCGGCCGCATCGCCGCAAAGACGGGCTGCGCGGTCTATTCACCGACCTTTCCGGCTCGTGTCGAAGCCGGACCCGACCTGCCGCTGGTCAATCGGCTGCCCTACTTCCCCGAACAGATCCTGCAACTGCTCGCTCCGATTCGGAAACTGGTCCTGGTCGGTGCCGAACGGCCGGTGAGTTTCTTCGCCTACCGCAACCTGCCGAGCGACCTCGTGCCCGACAGTTGCGAGGTGATCCGCATCGCACACCGCCATGAGGATGTCGAAAACGCCCTCGTGGATCTGGCCGAGGCCCTGGATGCACCCACCGCGGAACTTCCCAACGGCTCCCGGCCGCCGGTACCGACGGGTCGTCTGAACGTGCGGGGCATCTCCGCGACCCTCGCCGCGCGGGTGCCGGACAACTGCATCGTTGCCGTGGATTCCGGAGGTGGCGGGGCCGCCTACCCGGCCATGCAGCACTGCGTGCCACACACCTGGCTAAACCTTACCGGCGGCTCCATCGGCCAAGGTGGACCGGCGGCCGTCGGGGCTGCCTTGGCCTGCCCCGACCGTCCCGTACTCGCACTGCTCGGCGATGGCGGCGCCATGTACACCAACCAGTTCCTGTGGACGGCGGCGAGGGAGAACCTCGATCTCGTCACGGTCATATTCTCGAACCGGCAATACAACATCCTCGAAGTGGAGTATCGGCGTCTCGGCATCAATGAGATCGGCGAACGCGCGGCGAGCCTCTTCGACCTTTCGCGACCCGACCTCGACTGGGTCGCGCTCGCCAAGGCCCAGGGCGTGCCGGGATCGCGGGCGACCACCTGCGAGGAATTCGACGCCAGCTTGACCGCCGCGCTCGCTGATGGCGGTCCGCATCTGATCGAAGCGGTGCTTTGACGTCCGGGTTGTGGACGTGTTTGAGACGGGCGACCACAAGGGTCGCCCCTACGGCCAACGAGCTAGCACCAGACCGGCGACGATCAGCACGAGTCCCGCCACGGCGCTCGGGTGAATGACTTCGCCTAGCACCGTCGCGATCAGGACCAGCGACAGGAACGGCGCGAGAAAGATCAGGACGCCCACCCGACCGGCGTGCCGGGTGAGGGCGAGGGCCCGTTGCCAGAGCAGGAACGCCACGCCCATCTCCACCAGGCCCACCCAGGCGCCGTAGCCGAGAGTCTCCCAGTTGATGGCCGGCAGACCGTCGGTGGTCAAACACACGATCACGAGAAGGACGGAGGCGACGGCGAAGGAGTTCAGCATCAGCACGACCGGGTGAATGCCGAGGCGCACGGTCATGATCCAATACCAGGCCCAGAGCAAGGTGCTGGCCAGCGCCAATGCGACGCCCACCGCGTCGAAGTGGCCGAAGCTAGCCAACTCGCCCCGCGTGAGGAGAACCAGCACGCCCGCGTAGCCGACGAACACGCCCACCCAACCCCTCGGCGGCAGACGCTGGCGCAGCATCGGAATCGCCAACAGCGCGATGACGATCGCCCAAGTGAAGTTGAGCGGCTGGACGATCTGCGCCGGCAGGCGGTCGTAGGCCTCGAACAGGATCAGGTAGTAGGCGAGTGGATTGACGACACCCATGCCCGCAGCGACGAGGTGTTGACGTGCGGACATCCTGACCGTGACGAACGCACGGACGAGCGCGAAGAACACGAGGGCGATCAGGCAGCCCACGAGCAGCAACTGCGCGGGAGACAACTCCCGCAGGCCGAGCTTGAAACCCGTCGCGACGGTCGACCAGAGTGCGACGCTCGTCAGCCCGTAGAGCAGCGCCCGGCGTTCTGTCGACCGAGTCGCCATGGGGACGCTCAGTCAGCCAGGAATCACTCGGCGGCGTGCTCCGTAAGACCGTCGCCATGTGCGACGCGACCCGACTCCAGTACCTGGGCGCGAATTCCGGCGCTGTGGGTGAACGCCTTCACGATCTGCGGTGGCGAGACATCGTCGGTCGCCAGGCGGCTGCCGAGGTTGAGGCAGGGTTCGCACAGCTCGAAACCCCGAAGGACCGCGTCGCCCAGGCGAAACGTCCGTCCTACCAAGTCGTTCAGACGCACCCCGCGGGTCACCACGTTCCGACCGGTCTCGCCCGGTGAAACCTCGAGTCCCGTCACCCGGTTGAAATCCTCCACGGCTTCCGCCTCGATGATCGAGACGACGCCGTGCCCGGCGTAGCGGTCGCCGACGAGACCAATCCTGGCCCGCAGTTCGGCATCGGGGATACGGGTCTTGGGCTCACCGTGCCTGGCGGACACGTAGATTGCCTCGACAACACCGGTCATGGGGACTCCATCGGTCGCTTCACGCGATTCTCGACGAACGGTAACACGCCCCCTGGCACGGTTGCAGTACACTCGCCCATTCGCAAGTACCGACTTAAGGAAACCACGATGTCGATTCAAGAAGGCGACAAGCTTCCCGACGCCACACTGCACGTGATGCGGGGGGGACGCCCGACGGCGGTCTCGACAGCAGACCTGTTCGGCGGCAAGAAGGTCGTCCTGTTCGCGGTACCGGGTGCGTTCACGCCGACCTGTTCCGAGGAACATCTGCCGGGCTTCGTCGTCAACGCCGACAAGATCAAGGACAGCGGGGTGGACAGCATCGTCTGCGTTGCCGTCAACGATCCCTTCGTCATGGACGCCTGGGGGGCGGACCGCAATGCCGGCGAACTGGTGATGGCCGGCGACGGCAACGGCGACTTCACCAAGGCCATCGGTCTCGAGATGGATGGCACCGGTTTCGGCCTGGGTACGCGTTCGCAGCGCTACGCGATGGTCGTGGACGATGGCGTCGTCACCAAGCTCGCGGTGGAAGCTCCCGGTGCCTTCGAGGTAAGCAGGGCCGAAGCGATCCTCGAGGCGCTTTGATCGCCAACAGACGCACCCGACGAGACCAACAGTGACCCCGCCGCCGGCCATCCGCTTCTCGAACGCGGTGTTCGCCTACCGTTCGGGCGCGGCTGTTCTCGACATTGCCGATTTGCGGGTCGAAGCGGGAGAGCGCGTCTTCCTAGAGGGTCCAAGCGGCAGCGGCAAGAGCACGTTGCTCGGGCTCGTCGGCGGCATCCTCATGCCCACGGCCGGTATTGTGGAGGTTCTCGGAGAGCAGCTCGCAGACCTTGGCCCCACTCGACGCGACCGACTTCGGGCGGACCGGGTAGGGTTCGTGTTCCAGATGTTCAACCTGCTGCCCTATCTGTCGCTGGTCGACAACGTGCTTCTGCCCTGTCGCTTCTCCGCAACGCGCGCCGCCGCCGCTCGCTCCGGCTCCGGGTCGCTGCAGGCGGAAGCCGTACGGCTGCTTGAACGCCTCGGCCTTGCGGGCGAGACGTTGCTCGAACGTTCCGTCACCGAGCTCAGCATCGGCCAGCAGCAGCGGGTTGCCCTGGCGCGAGCGCTGATCGGCAGTCCGTCGCTGATCGTCGCCGATGAGCCCACCTCCTCCCTCGACGCCCCTACGCGCCTGAGATTCGTCGATCTGCTACTCGAGGAATGCACGCGCGCAGGGAGCACCGTGGTGTTCGTAAGCCACGATCCATCGCTCGCGCCGTCGTTCGAACGTAGTGTGCGAATGGAGGACATCAACGCCGCACCCCTCGAGGCTCCGAACGATGCATAGCGGAGTCCTCGTCTCCCTCGCGCTGAAGAGCCTGCTGAACCGCCGGGGCACCGTCGCATTGACCGTCGTATCGGTCGCCGTGAGCGTCGCGCTTCTGGTCGGCGTCGATCGCATCCGCACCGAGGCCAAGTCGAGCTTCATGAACACGATTTCGGGTGCCGACCTTGTCGTCGGCGCCCGTAGCGGCCCCCTGAACCTGCTCCTCTACTCGGTATTCCGCATCGGCGACGCCACCAACAACATCGGCTGGGACAGCTATCAGGAGATCGCCGCCCGACCGGAGGTCGCCTGGACCATCCCCATCTCGCTGGGTGACGCACACCGGGGATTCCGGGTCCTGGGCACGGACCAGGGCTATTTCGAGCACTACCGGTTCGCCCGCGACCGTTCCCTCACCTTCGCCACAGGCCAAGCGTTCTCCCAGTTCGATGAAGCGGTAATCGGCGCCGACGTTGCGAAGGCGCTGGAGTACGCGATCGGCGACAAGATCATCGTCTCCCACGGCATCGGCGACGTCAGCTTCCTCGACCACGACGACGTGCCGTTCCGAGTGACCGGAATCCTCGACAGGACCGGCACCCCGGTGGACCGAACGGTGCACATCACCCTCGCCGGGATGGAGGCCATCCACTCCGAGGACGACCACGCCGAACATGGGGAACATGCCGACGCTCATGACGCGCACGCCGACCATGACGACCACGACGGTGACCACGACGACCACGACGACCACGACGACGACGACGACGACGAAGACGACCACGACGACGACGACGCCGACGCCGACGCGGCGCCCGCCGCGGACCCCGACGAGGAAGCTCAGCCGGGAGCCGACGACTCTGCGGAGAAGGAGCACGTCG
>VXPO01000013.1:41021-116582 GCA_009839505.1 Gammaproteobacteria bacterium | reverse complement strand
CCCTAGAGCGGAAAGGGGACATCCACCCTAGAGCGGAAAGGGGACATCCACCCTAGAGCGGAAAGGGGACATCCACCCTAAGGCGAAAAGGGGACATCCACCCTAGAGAGACGAGCGGGCACTCTACCGACGGGCTGGATTTCCTCACCTAGGATCAGGGGTGTCGACCCTTGGTTATGTCGCGTCCCGTTAGGTGCCGTCCGTTGAGGTCGATCGCGCGTGCGGACCGGGGCAATGCAGGTGTGCGAGTTCGTCGATCGAACGACTTCATCAGGGCAAGCCAGGATGCGGCGTCGCCCTCTGGTGCCGGTATGCGATCCGTCTGGGTGTTTGCCGACGCTGTCGCCAATGCAATCCAATCCACGTGTGCGCAGTACTCGCGCAGCGTCAACTCCAGCCGTGGGGCAGGCTTCGGAGCGCTGACTACCATTCCTGCTCTGCGAGTCAGCGGCGCCATCGGTTGGTCAAAACGCTCGGGCATCTCGCTCGCCTCCTCGAGTCGTCGCTGAAGCGACGTGAAGTAGGAGGTAGCTTGCTGATCAGAGATGCGTGCGCGCTCGGGATTGAGATCGTCGTATGCCATGCAGGCCCAGACGGCCCGGCTGGTGTGTAGGCCCTTGGCCTTGAACCGCCCCTGCCAGAACCGGCCGGTACAGTCGTCCTCCAGGTTCGCGCGGCGGGCGATCGTTTCGTTGAGGTGGCGCATATACCACGAAAGGTCGCCCAGACGGTCACGCAATACTTCGATGCGTCCCGGTTCTTGTAGGGAGTTGACGGTGCCCGCGTCGTCATTTCCAGGCGATCGATAGAGCACGCGCCAGCGACGGGCAACTTCCTCGTCCGACAGGGCGAGACGTTCCTGTGGTCGGTAGTTGACGGTGATGTGGTAGTGGTTGGACATGACCGCGTATGCGATCACGTGCACCGTGAACAGTTGGGTCAGGTCAAGCGCCAGGTCCTCGATCCACTCCCGTCGATGCGCTAGATCTCTTCCGGTGACGGGATCCGCTCCGCACAACATCGAGCGGCGTACACAACGCGATAGGAGGTGGTAGTAGCCTCCCTCCTCGCGATCGATGATCTGCGATCTCGCTCGTGTCATGGTGTGCATTGTCGGCGCAGTTGAGTTCGGCCAACAGGAGAGAATCGCGGTAATTCGTGTAGGAGATTGACCCGGAACTACCGACGCTTGTTGCGGTTTGACGACCGGGCCGACGCGGGCGGCTGCGGCCTAACGGCTTCTCGCCGAGCGATCATGCGTCGGGGTGGATGTCCCCTTTCTTCGGAAGGGTGGATGTCCCTTTTTCGCCGAAGGGTGGATGTCCCCTTTGCAAGGCGTCGGCGGCGCAATCGGACTGGTATAGGTAAGATCAAGGTCTCAATGTCGATGGCAGTTTGATGGAGTCCGGACAGACGCCAAGCGAGCCGGTTAAGAAGCCGAGCGTTGTCTTCGACGCGCCCGACCTGTCGGTCGACGGTGAGCTCGTGTCGGACGCCGAGATCCGCTTCTTCGTCGACAACGGGTTCCTGGTGAAGAAGCTGCTGATCGACCGGGACGCCCTGGCTTCCGCACTGGATCGGATCTGGGCGTATCTCCTGGAGCAACTGCCGACGGCCGAGGGGGCGGTGCCGCCGGTGCCGGATGATCCGACGACTTGGGCCAACCCGCGTTGGGTGCCCATGCCAGCGGTGCGCAAGTCCGGCCCCTACCAGGGTCGGCAACGGATCTTCCACTCAGGCCGCACGGTGAAGCTGCACGACATTGGCGATGCGGATTACCTTCTCGAACTCGTTCCCAACAACCCCCGCGTGCGGCATGTCGTTCGCGCCTTGCTGGGCGACGATCTGAGACCGAGTACCCGGACCCGCGGCATTTACGCCGTGTTTCCGCGAGGGAAGAAGGACGGGTCTTGCGCCGAGGAGGACATCGTTCGCGCGCTAGGACCGCACACGGACCAGGTGTGCCAGCAACTCAACGCCTGCGCCTACCTGGACGACGTGCCACCCCGAAA
This sequence comes from Gammaproteobacteria bacterium, assembly GCA_009839505.1. Taxonomy (GTDB): domain Bacteria; phylum Pseudomonadota; class Gammaproteobacteria; order Pseudomonadales; family Azotimanducaceae; genus VXYL01. The sequence continues at coordinate 114,570 of VXPO01000013.1, read as the reverse complement.
CGGCGGCTTTACCTTGTACCCGGGCAGTCACCGGATCATGTTCCGTGCACATCGTCTCGAGTCGAACTGGTCGCCGCTGTCGACGTTCCGATCGTCGCTGCACCGGGTCATCGCCGAGATCCAACCCTACGAACTCGTCGGCGCGGCAGGAGACGTCATCTTCTGGCACGGCCGGACGGTCCATTCCATGGGGATGCACGTAGGAGACCGCATTCGTTGGGCCCTGTTCGCCGACTTCGCGCACAACCGCGCGACGTTGGATTGCCAGGAGCACAAGCGCCTCGGCCAGTTCGAGTGGTTCAAGGATGCGAAGCTGTTCGCCGAAGACCTACCGGTCGGCGACGACATGTGGCGCAGTTGGAGGCTCACCGCCTAACGGATTCGCGTTGCCCGCCTACACCAACATCCGCCTCTGGGACGGCGTCTCCGAGGGCTACTCGCCGTTCGACTCGATCGTCGTGGAAGGGGAGTCCATCGTCGCGATCGGGCGGGGCCTGCCGGGGGAGGACCTTGCCGGCATGACCGTGCTCCCGGGCCTGATCGATGCTCACGTGCACATGGTGCTCGACCCATCGATCGCGTCGTTGACGGACCAGCTGATGCAGTCCGACTCCGACATCCGGGACAAGATGGTCCGCCGTGCCGAGGCCATGGTGCGCCATGGCATCACCACCGCCCGGGACTTGGGCGGCGGCAATTGGCTGGAACTCGAGCTTCGAGACCGCATCGACGCCGGGGAGATCATCGGGCCGCGGCTCAAATGCGCCGGCCAGCCAGTAACGTCGGTCAAGGGCCACTGCCACTTCTGGGGCGGCGAGGCCAGCGACGCGGACGAGGCCGCCGCCGTCATCCGACGGCAACACGAGCATGGTGTCGACTTGATCAAGGTGATGGCCACCGGCGGCATGCAGACCCCCAACAGCGAGCCCAAGGACAGTCAGTTCGACGCATCGACCCTGGCTGCGATTGTCGCGGCCGCGAACGCCAGGGGGTATCCGGTTGCCGCCCACTGCCATGGCACCCCCGGCATCCGCGACGCCGCCCACGCGGGCGTTCGCAGCATCGAACACTGTTCGTGGATCGGTGCCGACGGCAAGCGGGAACCGTACGACCCGGAGGTGGCCCGGGATATCGCCCGCCGCGGCATATGGGTGTCGCCGACGATCAATGCCGGCTGGGCACGCTATCCGAAACCGTTTGCGCAACGTGTGCGAGAGAACATGCGCGGCCTCAAGGCGCAGGGCTGCCGCTTGGTCGCATCGACCGACGCAGGGATTCCGAACGTCCGCCATCAGGATCTGGCGCGTGCGCTGCCGGTATTCGCACAACTGGCGGAACTCTCGCCCGTTGAAGTCCTCCGGTCCGCCACCAGTGAGTGCGCCGTCGCCTTGGGACTCGCCGACGTCACGGGCGTCTTGCGCGAAGGACTGGCTGCCGATTTACTATTCGTACCCGGTGACCCGTTGAAGGATCTCGGCGTCCTGCAGCGGCCGTCCTTGGTTGTCGCGCGTGGTAAAGCCTATGCGCCCGACTGGCGGAATCCCGTGGTTCCGCAGGGAAAGAGACGGCGAAGCAGAAGGCAAAAGATAAGGTAAAAGAGTAAGTTACATGAGCTTTAGAGAAGAAGTCCGTGATTGGTTGGAGGACAACTGTCCACCCAGCATTCGCCGCCCGGGCGGGCCGGGAGAAGGCACGGGGGGCGGTCGCCGGGCGACCTATCCGAACCCAGAGGTCAAACTCTGGCTCGACCGCATGGCCGAGAAGGGCTGGACGGCGCCGACTTGGCCGAAGGAATACGGCGGCGGCGGCCTCGACAAGGAGCAGGCAGGCATCCTGGGGGAGGAGCTGCGTCGCATCCGTGCACGCCCAGCCCACACCGGCATGGGCCTGTCGATGATCGGACCGGCCTTGCTGGAATTCGGCACACAAGAGCAGAAGCACGAGCATCTGCCGAAGATCGTCCGCGGCGAGATCTGGTGGTGCCAGGGATACAGCGAACCGGGCTCGGGCTCGGACCTCGCGAGTCTGCAGACCAAGGCCGTCGAAGATGGCGACGACTACGTCATCAACGGCTCGAAGATCTGGACCTCCAGCGCCAACTTCGCCGACTGGATGTTCTGCCTCGTGCGCACCGACCCGGACGCACCCAAGCATGAGGGCATTTCGTTCATCCTGTTCGACATGGAGACCCCCGGCGTAACCGTCAAGCCGATCCAGTTGATCAGCGGTGCTTCACCCTTCTGCCAGACCTTCCTGGACAACGTCCGTGTACCGAAAAGCAATGTCGTGGGGGAGTTGAACAAGGGTTGGACCGTTGGCAAGCGGCTCTTGCAGTACGAGCGCACGTCCATCGGCGGAGGTGGCGGAGGCGGTGGCGGCAATCCGATGGCCGACCTGGCTCGACGCTATATCGGCGAGAACGGTGGCCGGATCGCAGATCCGGAGCTGCGTAAACGCCTGATTGCACACCGCATCACAGACCGTGCTTTCGGGCTTACCGTGCGGCGCAACGGCGAGGAACTGCGTTCGGGGGGTGCGCCGACCTTCCTGTCGTCCATGTTCAAGCTCTACGGCACCGAACAGAACAAGGCCCGCTACGACCTGATGCTCGACATGATGGGCAGCCGAATGCTCGGCTGGGAAGGCGACGGTTTCGACGGCCGCGAGTTGTCGGCCACGCGCGAGTGGCTGCGGTCGCTCGCAAACTCGATCGAGGGCGGTACGTCGGAGATCCAGCTGAACATCATCGCCAAACGAATTCTCGGACTGCCGGACTGAACGGTCCAACAAGGGGAAGACCATGAGACACCTGTTGCCGATCTTGATGATCGTCCTGGGAGCCTTCGCCAACGCCCAGGAGGAACTCACCCTTGAGGAGCTTCTCGAACGCTTCAGTTGGGATTTCGAGGCCACCGAGATCACCACTGAGAACCTGGGCGACGGCCTCTACGTCATGTTCGGCGTGGGCGGCAACATCGCCGTGTCGGTGGGCGAGCAGGGCGTTCTGATCGTCGACGATATGTTTCCCGAGATGATCCCCAAGGTGAAGGCGGCCATCGCGAAGATCCAGGGGGGTGACGGCGATGGCCGGATCGACTTCGCCGTCAACACGCACTGGCACTTCGATCATGCCGAAGGAAACCTGGCGGTCGGTCCCGACGGCACGTGGATCATCGCCCACGAGCGCTCCGCCGAGATGATGGCCACGGACAACCCCATCAATCTCGTCATCACCACGTACCGGCAACAGGCCTACCCGCCGGACGCGCGTCCCGCGATCACCTACGAGGACAGCATGGGCTTCCACTTCAACGGCGAGCGGATTGACCTGATCCATGCCGGTCCCGCGCACACCGCCGGCGATACCGCGGTGATCTTTCGCAAACACAACGCCGTGCATTTCGGCGACGTGTTCAACAACGCCGGCTACCCCTTCATCGACGTCGACAGCGGCGGCGGCATCGACGGCATGATCCGGTTCTGCCAGACGATTCTCGACGAGATCGGCCCCGAGGGAGTCGTCATCCCCGGCCACGGTCCGGTGACGGACGCGGCGGCGCTCCAGGCCTACATCGACATGCTGATCACGGTGCGTGAGCGCGTCGCCAAGCTGATGGCGGAAGGCAAGAGCCTCGTGGAGGTGGTCGCGGCCCGCCCGACCGCGGACCTAGACGCGACCTACGGGCCGGAGATGCAGTCCCTCGGCTTCGTCGACCGCGTGTACACGAGCCTTGCGCGGGACGCGCAGTAGCGCTGGTTTTTTTCGGTCGTTGACGAGGGGAGTGCCATGTCGCTGAGGTTCGACCACGTGCATCTGATCAGCGCGGACCCGAAGGCCGCGGCCAAGTGGTACGAGGACATCCTCGGCGGCGAGATTCTCGCCGACTACACGCTGCGCGCCGCGCCGCAGATCAACGTTCGCGTTGGTGGCATGACCGTGATCATCCGTGGCCGTCGTCCCGGTGAGGAACCCGTCGCGACCCGGCCGATGGCCGACTTCGGCGCCGACGCGGAACGCTATTCCAGTCACAACGAATGGGGCACGGACCACTTCGGCTACACCTATCGGGGCGATCTCGCCGCGTTCTGCGAAGAGCTTCGCGCCAAGGGCGCCGAGTTCTCGGTCGAACCGTGGGAGTTCTCGCCCGGCGGCCTCATCTGCTATCTCGCCGCCCCCGACGGCGTGAGCATCGAACTCGTCCAGGCACGGGGCTAGTGGTCCAACACGCTTGTGGCGCGCGGCGGGTCCGCCGCGGCGCCCGATGACGCTGCCGCTGGCGGGCCTGCGCATCGTCGCCGCCGAACATTGGGCGGCGGGACCCTACGCGAGCGGATACCTGGCCGATCTCGGCGCCGACGTGATCAAGATCGAGAGCCGGGCGCTCGGCGGTGACGCCTGCCGGGCCGGCGGACCCTACTTTCTGGGCGAGACCGACTCGCACGTCTTCCAAGCGTTCAATCGCAACAAGCGGTCCCTGACACTCGACCTCAAGCACCCGGACGGCAAGACCGTGTTGGGTCGACTGGTAGCCACGGCGGACGCTTTCATGCACAACCTGCGCGGTGATCAAGCGGCGAAACTCGGCCTCACCTACGCGGACCTCGCGCCTGCCAATCCGAAGATCGTGTGTGCCCACATCTCGGCCTACGGACGCGAAGGCGAACGCCGCGACTGGCCGGGCTTCGACTACCTCATGCAGGCCGAGGCGGGGTTCTTCTCGCTCACTGGTGAGCCCGAGGGCCCGCCGCAGCGATTCGGCCTGTCCATGGTCGACTACATGACCGGGGCGACGACGTCGACGGCGGTTCTCGCCGGCATCCTCGGCGCGCGCCAAACCGGCAAGGGTCGGGACATCGACGTGACGCTGTTCGATGTCGCGATGTACCAACTGACCTATCCCGGTGCCTGGTATCTCAACGAGGACTTCGTTACCCGCCGCGTCGCCCGGTCGAGCCATCCATACACCGTACCCTCCCAGCTCTACCGCACCGCCGACGGCTGGATCATGGTCATGGCGCAGAATCCGCGTTTCTGGGAGCTCTTCTGCGACCTCATCGAACGTCCCGACCTCAGATCGGACCCGCGCTTCGCCGACACCGAGGGTCGCCACGACAACCGCGATGCGCTGACCGAGGAACTCGACCGGCATCTGGGGTCCCGAGACACGGCCGACTGGATCGGCGTGCTCGGCGGTCATGTCCCGTGTGCGCCGGTACACGACATCGCCCAGGCGCTCGACAGTCCGTTCTTTCGCGACCGCGGCGGCGTCAAGAACGTGCCTCACGGCCAGCGGCCCGACTTCAAGCTCGTCGCGAGCCCCTTCCGGCTCGACGAGCCGCTACCCAACGAACCGGGTCCGGAGCTCGGCGAGCACACGGGCGAGATCCTCGATGAACTGGGCTACGACGAGCAGGAGATCGCGTCGTTGCGTGATGCAGGTGTTGTGTAGCGGGACTCAGTCCGGTCCCCCCAACGAGCCGTATCGGTACGGAGTGCTGGGGCTCTTGATGTGGGGGTCGGTCTGCGGGGCGGAGATCGAACTCTCGCGCTGCGATCTCACCGCCAGCGAAGGCCGCCAAGAGGTGACCGCGCGTTGCGGTGGACTCGAGGTTGCGCTCGACCGCGAACACCCCGCCGGCGAACAGATCGAGCTGCGCGTCGCGGTGGTCGACGCCTTGGCCGAGCAGGCCGAGCCGGATCCGTTGTTCGTCATTGCCGGTGGCCCAGGCGATGCGGCAACAGGGTTTTTCGCCGCCACCGAGGGCGCCTTTTCACGCATCCTGCGTCGGCGGGACATCGTCCTCGTGGACCAGCGCGGCAGCGGTGCATCGGCACCGCTGAACTGCGACGCCTTCGACGAGGATCGGCTTGGCGAGATTGTGGACCTCGAGATCGTCGTGGACGCGGCCGTCGAGTGCCTCGGGCAACTCGACCACGACCCGCGGTTCTTCACCACCAGCATCGCCGTTAGGGATCTCGACGAGGTCCGCGAGGCGCTCGGCTACGAGCGGGTCAACCTCTACGGCATCTCCTACGGCACACGCGTCGCGCAGCACTACCTCAGGCGCTACCCGGAACGCACCCGGAGCGTCATCCTCGATGGCGTCGTATCCCCCGATATCGCCCTGGGACCGGATGTCGCGCTGGCGAGCCAGGAAGCCTTGGACGCGCTCTTCGAGCGTTGCCGGGAGGACCAGGAGTGCCGTTCGGCCTACCCCGATCTGCCGGCGCGTTTCAACGCCGTTCTCGACCGTCTCGGCGATGCGCCCGTGGCAGTCACCATCGACCACCCGCGGACCGGTGAGCTCACCGAGACCACCATCGACCGCTACACCCTGATCGCTGTTGTCCGTCTGCTCATCTACTCCCCACGCACCGCGAGCGTGCTGCCGGCGTTGGTGGAGTCAGCGTACGAGGGGGACTACCGAGCGCTGGCGGCCCACGCGATGTTCGTGTCGGAGAGCGTGGAGAACCTGGCACAGGGGCTCAACTACGCGGTGGCCTGTACGGAGGACGCCCCGTACACGGGAGACGTGGACTTTGATGCCTTGGCGGCGACCTACATGGGAACGACGTTTGTCGACGCCCTGAACCGAGTGTGCGAGCGATGGCCTGCCGGAACCATGGATGAGGACCTCCGCGAGCTGGTCGAGACGGACGTTCCGGTGCTGCTGCTTAGCGGCGAGCTGGATCCCATCACCCCGCCACGCTACGCATCCGCCGCCGCGGCTCGCATGACCAACACCATCGACATCGTGGGCCGAGGCCAGGGTCACGGCATGCTCACGGTGGCATGCGCCCAGGGGTTGATGGCCAAGTTCGTGGACCGTCCGGATGCGGACGAACTCGATCTTGGTTGCGTGGACCGGATCCGGCCATTTCCCCTGTTCACCTCGCCCATGGGGCCGGCCCCATGATCGAAGTCGAAGACCTTGCGAAACGTTTCGGCAAGGTGGAGGCGCTTCGCGGGGTCAGTTTCGAGGCCGCGGACGGTCGCATCACCGGGCTGCTCGGTCCCAACGGGGCGGGCAAGTCCACGACCTTGCGAATTCTGTGCACGATCCTGAAGGCCGACGCCGGCAAGGCGCGGGTCGGGGGCGTCGATGTCGCCGAAGACGCCCTCGCGGTACGCAACCGCATCGGCGTCCTGCCGCACAACTCGAACCTCTATGCGAACCTGACAGCGCGCGAAAACATAGCCTACTACGCGGCCCTGCAGGGAATGTCACGCGACGCCATCGGGTCTGCCGTCGAACGCGTCATCGACCTTCTTGGCATAAAGGACTTCGCGGACCGGCGGGCCAAGGGCTTTTCTCAAGGGCAGCGCATCCGCACCGCCTTGGCCCGCGCCATGGTGCACGACCCCGACACCTTGATTCTCGACGAGCCCACCAACGGCCTCGACGTCATGGCCACCCGGGCGTTGCGCGAGGTGATCCGCGAACGCCGCGACGCGGGCTGCTGCGTGCTGTTTTCCAGCCACGTCATGCAGGAAGTGGCCGCGCTGTGCGACCGCATTGTCATCATCGCCGCCGGCACGGTCGCGGTGGCCGGCACCACCGAGCAGATCCGCACCGACACGGGTTGCGACGACCTCGAAGACGCCTTCGTGGAGGCGGTCGCCCGTGTCGATGCCCACGTCTGACGGCTGACCCGTGCGCAGTATCGCCACAGTCTTCCGCAAGGAAGTCCGAGAGGGTTTGCGCGACCGGCGCGCCATGATCACCGCGTTGCTGTTCGGCCCTATGTTTGGCCCGATCCTGTTCGCGGGCATCACCAACTACGCCGTCAGCATCCAGCTCGACGAAGCCGAAAAGCCGATCGAGGTTCCCGTGGTGGGCGGCGCCGAAGCCAGTAATCTCATGGCACATTTGCATCGCCGCTTGATCGACGTCGACCACGAGGCGTTTTCAGAACTGGAGACTTTGCGCGAGTCGGTCCGGCGCGGCGACACCGATGTTGGTCTCGTGGTGGACGCCGACTTCGGCTCGGCACTGCGCGATGGCTCGCCCGCGCGGCTGTGGATCGTTACCGACGTTTCCAACAATACGGCCCGATCGGCCGTGTCGAGGCTGCGTTCGGCGCTCGTCGAGTACGGCTCGATCATCGGCACTCAACGTCTGCAGTTGCGGGGCATCGATCCGAGCGTTGCGCGTCCCATCGCGGTGCTGACCGAAGACGTCTCGACGCCCTCGGGACGCGCCATCCTGCTGCTCGGCATGATGACGTATTTCCTGCTGTTCGCCACGCTCATCGGCGGCACCCAGGTGGCCATCGACACTACGGCGGGCGAACGCGAGCGGGGATCGCTCGAGCCCCTGCTCACGCTCCCCGCCGCGCGCGCGAGCGTGGTCTGGGGCAAGCTCGGGGCGACCTTCTTCTTCATGGCCGTCTCCCTCGGCGTGAGCATCGTGGCGTTCGCCATCGCGGTGCGTTTCCTGCCCTTGGCGAAGGTCGGCATGACCGCGAACTTCACGCCCGAAGTGTGTGCGGTCATGTACGTCGTCATGCTGCCGTTTGCGGTTCTCGGCGCGGGCGTGATGACCATCGTCGCGTCCTACACCAAGTCCTTCCGCGAGGCCCAGACCTACACGGGTCTCGCGATGGTTGCGCCGACATTGCCGATCGTGCTCGTGGTCCTGAACCCGGTCCAGGCGACCCTCGGGTCGATGCTCGTACCGAGCCTGTCTCAGCACCTCCTGGTGACCGAGCTGGTTAAGGGCGAGGGCGTGCAGGCGCTCCACATCCTGGTCTCCGCCGCGGCGACGATCACGGTGGGTGTCCTCTGTGGATTGGCCACGGTACGCCGCTACGGAAGCGAGCGGCTCCTCGTCTAAGCTCTGATCAACCCGTGCCGCGCCAGGTCCACCGGCGTCCGGCCAGCGTTGTCCCGGACATCGAACTCGGCACCGGCATCGACCAGCGCCTGGATCGCTTCGCGACCGGTGCCTCGGGCCGCGATGAGGTGGAGTGGCGTCCTGCCGGCGGCATCGCGCACGTTGGGATCGGCCCCGTGGGCCAAGAGCAGCCGCACCTTGGCGCCGTGACCGTGGTTCGCATCGTGGTGCAGAAGGGTGCGCACACCGGCGCCCTCGTCGATGTTCCAGCCGTGTTCGACCAGCAGCGGAACGAGGGTCGGCATCGTCGAGGAGGGCATGAACTTGAGGGGCCCCAGGTTCGGATCTGCGCCACGGTCCAACAGGAATCTCACCTCCTCGATGGTGCCGAAACGGAGTTTCATGGCGAGCGGGGTCTCGCCGTCGAAATGCACCGTGGTCTGGGCATCAATGTCCGCCCCGGTGTCGAGCAGGAGTTCGGCCACCTCGATTGATCGCCAGTGGTGGATCGGCTGGGCGATGCCCCGTCCGGCCGTGAACGGTGCGGACACGAGCGCCGGGTCGTCCCCCAGTCGCCGCCGGACGACCTGCCGCTGGTCCGCCAGCACGGAATCCCGAAACGAACGCACGGCTTGGGGAATAAGCAGGTCGGCGATGGCTAGGTGCCCCGCCTTGTAGCAGTGCCCGTTGTTGCCGTCGACGAATGCGGCTAGCAACGGGTGGACTCCGTAGTCGGCCTGCAACGAGATTTCGGGCTCGCGGGCCATGAGCGTGCGGGCGGCATCGATGTCGCCGGCTCTGAATGCAGCGAGGAAGGCCTCTCCAGGATCCACCGTTGGCTCCGACCATCGGTCGTTGAGATGATACAGTCCACAAAAGCGCGAAGCGTGGCGCAAAACGACTCGTCACCCGGAAGGAGGTTGTCGGATGGCCAGTGGAGACACGCCCAAACCCAAGCGTCTCGTCGTTTGCTGCGACGGCACTTGGAACACCCCCGAGATGGAGAGCCCGACGAACGTAGTTCGCCTCGCCGGCAACGTGCTGCCGCGGGGCGAGGACGGGCTGCTACAGCTGCTTTACTACGACGAGGGCGTCGGCACCGGCGGCTGGATGAATCGCCTCGTTGGCGGCGCGTTCGGCGAGGGACTCGACACCAACGTGCGCGAGGCATACCGCTTCATCGCCAACAATCACGCCGAGGGCGACGAGATCTATCTCTTCGGGTTCAGCCGCGGAGCCTATACGGTACGAAGCCTCGCGGGCATGATCGGCTACGCCGGGCTGCTCGGCCGCGACCAGATGGACTTCGTGGCCGAAGCGTATGAACTCTATCGCAAGGAGAAATCTGCCAACGGCGACGAGGCTCTGGCGTTCCGATCAAGACATGACACGATGGTTCCGGAAGTCACGCTTCTTGGGTGCTGGGACACGGTCGGCGCGCTGGGAATCCCGAACAAGCTGCCGCGAATCCCGTTGGACAAGGCGTTCACGGACCGTTACCGGTGGCTCGACTTCAAGCTCGGCAAGCACGTTCGGACGGCCCTTCACGCGGTCTCGATCGACGAGCGGCGCAAGGAGTTCGAACACACGCCGATGTACCGGGGATCACCCGACCAGGCGCTCCGCGAGGTTTGGTTCGCGGGCGACCACGGCTGTGTCGGCGGCGGCACGAAGCACAAGGAGCCGCTGTCGCGCATCGCGTTGGAGTGGATGATCGAACAACTCGGCGAATTGGGTCTCGCCGTGAATCCCGACTTCCGCGAGCTTGCGGATCCGGACCAAAACATCTACTTCAGCGTCAACCGGAGCCGGATCTACGGACGCGGGCACCGTGTCCTGGGTGTCGACCCGGACTTCCACCCGTCCGCCGTCGGTCGATACCACGACCTGGCGGACTACCGCGAGAGCTTGGACGCGGGCCAGCGTACCGCCCTCGACGCTGCAGCGCGGGATGGCCGCGGCTCGTTGAACCTGCCGTCGCAGGCCGAACTCGGCGTCGGGGAATCCGCCCACGCGATCGTGAACGCCCCCGAGCATCGCAACGACACGGGCATCGACCTAGTGGGAGGTGCTTGCTATCGGCTTTCGGTGTCCCCCACCCAGTGCTGGCAAGACGGCGAGCTGCCTCCGTGCGATGCCGCTGGCTGGCGCGAGGACGATCCGGCGGTGCAGTCGGCTCTGGGTCGCCTCGCGAAACCGATGCGAATGGGGATTCGGATGTTCCAGCGCGGCCGGGTGGTTGCCGATGCCGACTGGTTCGAACTCGTCGCCGTCGTGAGCGGTGCCGACGGCCAAGAGCACAAGCTGCGCGTGGGCCTCGAGGCGGAATTCGAGGCACCCTTTGATGGACGCCTATTGGCGCTCGCCAACGACTTCGAATCTCGCGTGCCCTTGGCGGACCGGTACGGGAACAACGAAGGCTGGGTGGTTCTCGAGGTGACGCGCACGGCGTAGGACCGCCTAAAGGCCCTTCCACTATCCCCAAGTTTGGGGACGCGAAGGGATCATGGTTGGCGGTAGTGTGCCTTGGGCAACATCAATCCTTATGGATCCAGGTTGCGGGCCGCCAACGGCGGAAACGATCGGGCAAGATGTTCCGGTTCCTCGCCCGAGTTCTTTCGTACGGACGGTCGCGCCTGGAGGTCCACGATGACGACCGGCTAGTACGCAATGTCCGGCTCGTCTGATGGAGGTGCAGCGATGGACGAGCGGGACCATGCGCGACGGCTGAATCTCCTGCGGACCGGATGTGGAAGTTGTCGTCTGGCCGGACATGGGATTCGCCTCCTCGCGGCGTTGGGGAGCATCGGGTTGCTCACGCTGGGAGTGCCCGCGTGGTCGGCACCGGCACAAGGCGAGGGTGCCGTTGACGGAGGCACCGTCCGAACAGCGGACGACGGAAACGGCAAGGACGAGGAAAGGCCAGCGGTTGCCACGGGGAACACCGATGTCGCGGCGCCGGACGCGGTGATCGAGGAGGTCGTTGTCTTCGGCCGGCGGCGCGACGCCGAGATGTCGATCGAGGCGAAACGTCAGGACGACCGGATCGTCGACGTTCTTTCGGCCGACCAAGCGAGCCGTTTGCCGGACAACAACGTCGCCGAGTCCCTCGGACGCATTCCCGGTGTCTCCTTTCGCCGCAGCGGAGAGACGGGCAACGGCAACTTCATTTCGGTGCGCGGCCTGGATTCTGCGCTCAGTTCCATCTCGTTCGATGGTGTGAAGTCCGGTCTGTCGAGCGGGGGTCGCCGCGTGCCGCTCGACGGCATCACGACTGACGACTTGGCGGAGCTCAGGGTCGTCAAGTCGCTGCTGCCGCAGGACGCGGGCGAAGGCATCGGAGGAGCGGTGGATCTCGTATCCCGCAAGCCCCTGGACTACCGCGACAGCGATGCCAGCGCGACTTTCGAGAGCCGCTACGGGGAATTCGCCGACGCATGGGGCTATCGGGGCCGGGTGTCCTTCAACAGGCTCGGCGAGGACTTCGCGTATCGCTTCTCCGTATCCTCGCGGCAGCGCACGATCCGCAATTTCGAGCTCGACTCGACCTCCTCGAACCTGAGGTATCTGCCGCGGCTTGTCGACGCCGCTGGCAACGCCGTGGACAACGACTTCGTGCAGGACGAACTCGACGACCCCGGCAGCAGCTTCGACAACGTGACACCGGGGTTCTTTCCCCTGGACGCGATCACGTTCGAGGAATACACCTACGAAGTCCAGGATCAGCAGCGCGATACGTTGTCGCTCTCGGGCGCCTTCGAGTGGCAGCTGACCCCGACCACGAGGTTGCTGCTCAGCGCCCGCGTCAACCGCCAAGAGGCATTGGCCGTCGAGAACTCCATCGCGTTCGACAACGACGACGACGACTTCGAGGAGATCGATGGCATGCTGTACACGATCTTCGACGATCCCGAACTCGACTTAGAGTCGCAGATCGAGGACGAACAGACGCTGAACGCCAGCGTCTACCTGAGCGCGTCTACCGAACTCGAGCGCACGAGCCTGTCGTACCGGGTGAGTTATTCGACGGCGGCCAGGGACGCCCCGGAGACGGACATCGACTTCGATACCGGCAGCCTGCTCGACGCGGACGACGTGGTGTTCGTGCCGTTTTCCTTCGTGGGCGAATATTTTCCGGTACCGAACGCGGGCGTCGCGTCCGATCCGGACTTCGTCGATGCCATCATGAACCCGGTTGGGACCCAGATTCTCGACGACTTCTCGATGACCCCGAAGAACGAGCGCGACAACGACCGGATCGGGGTGAAGTTCGATGCGGAGCGCCAACTCGGGCTGGCGTTCGCTGGCGGCAACATCGTCTCGGTCCGGGCGGGCGCGGAGTTTGGACGATCGGTCATCGCCGACGAAGACGTTACCCTGGTCAGTTTCGAAGCCGACGCGCTCAATCTGGATGGAACCTTCAGTCCGGATTTCGAAGGTACTGGGGAAGGCGAAGAGCTGGAGCGGTTCGAAGGCCTGTTCGGCGGGTTCGTCAGCCTCGAACCCGTGGGAAGCCCGTTGGCGTCGATCGGTCTCCACGGCATCCCCATACTGAACGAGAGGACGTTCCGGCGACTGGCTGCCACGTTCGAAGAGTCGTTCACCAGGCTGGGCGGAGAACCCTTCGAGACGTTCTTCTTCGATGCGGAAGAGACGTTGCTGACCGGCTACGTCCAGGCGGAGTTCGAAGCCGGACCGCTGTGGGTCGTGGGCGGTGTCCGCGTCGAAAACTACCGCGGAAGTTTCTCCTCCCCGCTGGCGCTGGACGCGCGGCTCATCACGGTGAATCTCGAAGATCCCAACGACGAGGACAGCGCGGTGGCGGAGCGCATCGACCTCGGGCTCCGGGACGCGGCCGATGTCATACGATCCTCCGCGTCCAACACCGAGGTTCTGCCGCGTTTCAATCTCCTCTACCAGTTGGGGGACGACCTGCAATTGCGCATTGGCGCCGGCTATTCGATCGCCCGACCGAGCTTCTATCAGTTGGGAAACGCGACGTCGATCGACTTCGTTCTGGTGGCGGAGGCGGATCAAGAGGGCGATGCCCCCGTACTACCGGGAGTGACCACCGCGGCTGAAGCGGTGGCGGCGGGCCTCGGCCTCGACCAGCTCACGGAAATCGCCGTCTTTGTCAGCAGCGGAAACCCGTCGCTCGACAACGCAAAATCGCGCAATCTCGACGCGAGCATCGAGTACTACCCAATGCCTGGAACCGCGATCACGCTCGGTCTGTTCGTGAAGGAGATCGAGAACTTCATCTTCGTTGGCGCCGAGCCGGTGTCGGGCGGGCTCGATCTCGATCTGATCCGCGATCTGCTCTCGCCCGACGGCCAGTCACTGGTCGAGCAGCTCGGCGGCCTCGAAGCGGTGCTAGGGGCGGACGCGATCGACGTTCTGGATATACGGCAGCCGCGCAACGGCGGGACGGCCGAAGTTTCGGGCTTCGAGTTTGCCGGCCAGCACCAGTTCGGATGGGCCAGGGGATGGTTGTCGCGGATGGGACTCAGCGGCAACGTCGCGTACACGGACAGCGAGGCGGAGATCGCCGTCGTCGAGGCCGCAACGACCTCCAGTCCCGACGGGGGGCTGGAAGACGACGAGGCACTCGTGGTGCTGGGATTCGCCGACGAGGGAGATGGTCTCTATCGGCAAACCGACTTCTTCAACGCGCCGACCTGGAGCGCGAACGTCACGTTGTTCTACGAGAGCGACCGACTCGAAGTCGCCCTCTCGGCGCAGCATCAAAGCAGTTCGTTCGACTCCGTCGACGACTTCGGGTTCGACCAGTACAGCGCTCGCTACACGCAGTGGGATTTCTACATGGAGTACGACTTCGAGAGGGACATCGGACCCGCGAGCACCAGTGTCTACCTGGAGATCCCTGACGTCACCGACACGGGCCGCAACCCGACGGACCTGCAGACGCTCGGCCGTGAGCGGCGGGTCTTCGACGAAGCCTCATTCAACGGCCGAGAATTCCGAATGGGCATCCGCGCGAGCTTCTGACGTGCGCGTCAAGTACAACGTCGCGCGGGTGAAGTAGATCTCCGTCAGGCCCTCGAATCCCGAATCGACAGGTGAAGTCTCAAACGGGCCGCTGGTCCATTCGATTGGTCGGAGTGGCCGGACTTGAACCGGCGGCCCCCGCCTCCCGAAGACGGTGCTCTACCAGACTGAGCTACACTCCGAACGGTCACGAATGGCGTGGCTGCCACTCGCGGGACGCGTATTGTAAGGGCCGGGGAGGGCGTTCGCCACCGGCAGCGACTTGGAATGGACTGGATCCAGAACTGGTGGAAGCCTTCGCCATCGCACGACACCGTGCGTGAGTTGCACTTCACGGGCGCTTGGACTCGCCATCGTAGCAACGGGCTGTAGCGAGGCCGGCGGAACGTTCCGTATCGCGTGGGTGCGGCGCGAAGGCATCCTTGAGCGTTACAATGCAGGAGGTAGCTCACGCCATGTGGTTCGCAGAGCGTATCCCCGGCAGCAGAAACCTGCGGCACCTGCATGTCAACAAGGATAGGTTGATCAGTGAAGGCATCGGAGTTCAGTCCTTCGATTCTTGTCGTCATACCGGCGTACAACGAGCAAGACACGATTGAACGTGTGATCGAGGAAACTAGGTTCTGTGGACCACGGCTCCAAGACCTTGGTTTCGACCTCCACATCTGCGTGGTCGACGATGGTTCCACGGACGCTACCGCAGATGTCGCTCGCCATGTTGGAGTAGATCATCTAATCGCTCACCGGCTGAACAGGGGCCTTGGCGCGGCCGTCCGTAGCGGGCTCGAGTGTGGTCGCAGTCATGACTACGATATCGTGGTCAAGCTGGATGCGGACGGGCAACACGATCCTCGGGACATTCCCGACCTGATCCATCCGATTGCCAATGATGAAGCCGATGTGGTCTACGGCAATCGTTTCCCACGGATGACGTATCGGATGCCCCTCGTTCGTCGAATTGGGAACGCTTTGTTTCGGTCGCTAATGCGACAGCTGACGCAGTGGGACATCGTGGACTCCCAGCCAGGAATTGTCGCTTTAAGTAAGACCTATTTGCAGGTGTTTTCGATAGCTGGGGACTACAACTACACGCAGCAGATTCTAGTTGACGCGTATCACAAAGGAATGCGTTACGACCAGGTGCCAGTCGCATTCAAAGAGAGAACGAGTGGACATTCGTTTGTCTCCATGAAGTACCCTTTCCTAGCGCTCTACCAGATCGTCATGACCCTAATACTGGCTAGGCCACTGAGAGTCTTCCTCCCGATAGCCTCGGTCTTCCTTGGAGGTGCTGGCTTGGTTGTGGTAACCGAGCTGATCCTGTGGATGAACGGGATTGGGGAGAAACCAGTTGAGCACGTCAACCTTGTGCTCGGGCTCACGATACTTGGTGTGAACACGGGCTATTTTGGTGTGTTGGCGGAGCTAGTGGTTCGGCACCGGTCATGAGCGTTGTGCGCCAGTGGATCCGGTTCCTGACCGTGGGTGCCGCGGGTATGGTATTGACGCTCGTGATTGTGGTGGCTGCACACGAATTTGCCGAGCTGTCGGAGCGGGTCTCGGTCGCCATTGCTTTGGCCTGCACCTTCACATACCACTTTTTCGCGAACGCCCTTTGGGTCTTCAGGGCGAATGCGGGGTGGCGGACCTTGCTGAGGTATGTGGTTTCCGCGGCGGCTTTTCGGTTCTTCGAGTTTGCTTTCTTTACGGTGATGTTCGCCCTCGTGGACCTGTATTACGCAGTTGCTGTTGCTGCTGCCCTCGTATGTTCAATCGTCGTCAAGTTTTTCGTCTACCGTAGCTATGTGTTCCGATCGCCTCGCGTCGACGCGCAAGGCAGCCGAGAGCATCCGTCCAAGCAACACACGGTCGTCGGAGGCCGCGATGTTCGTGTTGCGAATTGAGCCGAGTCAAGCGAACGCGGGTGAGATGAACGCGGACCGTTCTCCTGGATTCGAAGAGTAGGCGATGACGCATCGTTGGTTCCTCGAGTGTGTGCGTGTCGTTGCGCTGGGAGCGGGAATGCTGTCCCTATTCTATGCTCTACATTTCTTTGCGAATCAGATGCCCGAGTGGCTGTCGCACTCGCGAATAGCAGAGGCGTATCAGAGGGGCAATCTGATCGCGTCCACCGACTATCCGATGACAACCTTTGGCACCCGTTCGCTTCAAAGTCTGGTCGGACAGGACCAGTTCTCCGACTGCCGAATGCTGCTCAGTGTTGTCGCTCCAACGACTCGTGATCTGAGGGACGTAATCGCTCCTCGGAGGTACGGAGGCGACGGCAAAGACCACTGTCAAAGGCTTCATGATGTTGTGTTCGGTATTGGCGAGCCCGATGACCTGAAGCCACTCAATACGAGGTACTGGCATGGGACAAGAGCCATGATGGCTATTGGATTGACGATCAGCGACGTATTCGTGCTAACGAATGGAATCAAGGTGGCGACCTATTTTGTGTACGGATTATTGGCCTTGGTGGCGTATTCCTGTTCAAAACAGTTGCTCGTGGTACTCAGTCCCTTTCTCCTCCTAGGGTTCTTCTATTCGGGTATTCCGTATTACGGTGGATTCGCCTATTCGCTACCTTATCTGTTCGTGTTGCTCGCATTGCTCGGACTGCTAGCACTCGTGCACAACCGCGCCAGGAACTTGGTTCTGGGCAGGTACTTCTTCGTAGTAGGAATGATTTCATCGTATTTGTTCTTGCTTGATGGCCACCTACTGATGTTGCTCCCGATGGCCGTGGTGCTGCTCTACTACGGCGACCGTCGGAGCTCCTCATTGTCGGGCTGGGTGCAAATAACTGCTCGCTGCATCGGCATGTTCGCGGTTGGATTCGTCGTTTCGGTGGCGGTGAACCAGATTGGCAAGGCCTTGTTGATTGGTCCGTCTGTGTTTGATGCGTTTTTCGATCAACTTGCATTTCGCATGTCGGTGCCGGAGTCAGATTACGCAACCAGGCTTGTCGATGCGGGAATGGCCTTCGCTAGTCCGTTCTCGTTCGGGTTTCGCGAGGTAGGCGTAGGCGGGAATTTGGTGTTCGTCTTCGTGTTGGTCGGAGCAGCTCTTCTGAGTTTGTGCGTGTCGGGATTGATCTTGGCCCGAAGGTGGTACGTGGAGTGGCGGATTCGCCTACCGGTGGGCGTCATCGTGGTTGCGGCAGCAGGGTTGATTGTCGCAGCTCGAATGTTGTTTTTCCTGCAACACACGAACGCTCACAGTCTCTTCGTCGGTCGGTACATGTTCGTACCAATGGCGCTCTGTTGGATGATGCTGGTTGTGGTAGTCCTGGCGCTGCGAAACAATGGAGGGGCTGACTGGATCGGTGTTCCTCGCCCTGAAGCTCGGCACCGTATTGGTACGAAGTAGCCACGGTCGGGGTGTCGCAGATTCGGTAGGTCCCGCGTTCTTCAACGCGGTTCGGTCCACCGAGAGCATGGTTCTGAACCGACAGATGGGGGCTGCAACCTGATCATTCCGAGATTGCCCGTTTCTCCCGAGTCCCACCGGCTCATTACGCGGCAGACCCTGTGGTTGGGAACCGTCACCGCGGTGGAGGTGCTCGGTGCGGTCGCTCACGTCTTCGTGGCCGCCCGTCTTTTGGGGCTGGAAGGATATGGGGCGTTGGCCATCATTGTTGCCACAACCACGCTGATCCACGGTCTGATCGCGATCCCCGGGGGCGACACGTTGACCACGTTCGCAACCCGAAGCATTACTGAGGGGCGACACCAAGAGGCTGCCGCAATACTGCGATTCTCATTGGCTGTGTCCTTTGGGCTTTCGTTGGTGGCCTACGGGGCCATCGCCCTGCTGACGCTGACGGCGAGCGGGATTCTGAAGATCGACGAGTCGCACGCGGGGGCGGTGATGTTGTACGGTCTCGTCGGCATCTTTCTCGCCACAAGAACGGAGACGCTGGCCGTGCTTCGGCTCGCGGATCGCTTGCGCGCAAATCTGGCGTGTTCCGTTGCTGACAACGCAACCCGACTCGCAGTGCTTGGCGTTGCCTGGTTTGCCGGAGGCGACTTGCTCACGGTCGTTTCAGCCACGGTAGCAGGAGCAGCTGTAGGCTCGGTGGGTATGCTCGTAGTCGCTGGAATTTTCGCGCGTCGGGCGGGCCTGTCAGAGGTGTTTCGGTCCCTATCGGTTCGGGTACCTCGGGACGTGGTAGCTTTTCACGCAGGCACGTACGGTAGAACCACGATTGGGGTCGTCACCGAGAACGTGGATACCATCCTAGTCGCCCAGATAGCCGGAACTGCCGACGTGGGCCTCTATCGAGCAGCACGGCAGATAATAGACATGACGAGGCGCCCATTTCACCTGATCAGAACCAGCGCGCAACCGGTACTGAGCCGGCAATGGTTCACGGGTGATGGTGCGGCGCTGCGCGGGACCCTAGTGCGTTTCGCAACCTACTCCGTCCTAATCGCGATCGTGGGGTTCTCCGTGCTCGCGATCTTCCGGGAGCCAATCGCGGTCCTCGTGCTCGGTCCGGACTTCGTCGATGTCGCTCCACTGCTATTGATACTGATTCCGGGTGCATTCGTCGCAAGCACGTCGATTTTCAGCGGACTGCCGCTTGCGACCGGCCGTATCCTACCCTTGATCGTTTCCATGCTTGCCGGGCTCGTCGTTACGGTACTCGGCATCGCGTGGCTCGTGCCGCTCTACCTGTCGACAGGAGCTGCGTGGGCCAAGACGACATCGTCCATCGTGGCGGTTGTGGTACTGGTCCCCTTCGTTGTGGAAATCTGGCGCCGCAGTCACCGGATCTGAGAAATCGTGAACTCTCCCTCACCCTCGGCATGGCCAATGCTGTTTCGCGAAGTCTACTTGGGAAGTAGTGTTGGGCGTGCGTTGATGCACGTGGAGGTGAGGGAGACCCTGGAAATGCGGGGGGTTGTTCTGGACATAGGGGGAGGACGGAGACGGACCTATCTTGGGCATGCACGATCTGAGCCGAGGCGGGTTGTAACGATCGACATCGAGCCGGGACCGGACGTCAATGTAGTTGCTTCGGCCACGTGTATGCCGTTGGATCGAGCCAGTGTCGACACGGTGTTGTGCTTTAACGTTCTGGAGCACATCTACGATCACCGTGCGGCGCTGGCGGAAATAGCCCGCGTATTGAAGCGGGACGGCGCTCTGCATGGCTGGGTACCGTTCATTATTGGAGTCCACGCCGCGCCGAATGACTACTTTAGGTATACCCCCAGCTCGTTGGAGCAGCTACTCTTGGAGTCGGGTCTCGAGCCTACCCGGATAGCGTGTTGTGGAAATGTCTTCCTGTCAGCTTTCGACCTTGTCAGACCTCACCTCCGCGGCGGGTTCATTGGCCGACTGCTCCGTGTCTATGGGTTGGCTCTTGCGTTGCTTGCGCAACTGGTCTACACCGGAGCTACGCGTATTGTGGGAGAGTCGGCGCTAGACCCTGCTGCATCGCCTTCGGGCATCTGGTTCTCGGCTAGACCGAACACCGAATGACTTGCGCTTGGTTCGGTCGACCACGGGCTCCTTCTCCATGAACATCTGCGTTCTGTTCGACACGGTCAACTCGCCGACTGGAGGTGGCAACCAGTTCCTCAAAGCCTTGATCAGCCAGTTTGTGCGGATGGGACACGGTGTCTCGACGAGGCCGACAAAGGACACTGACGTTGTTCTGCTGAACGGGTTCAACTATGCCTCGGGGCGGCGGTTGCGGGTCGGTCAAGTCGCCGAGATTCGCCACCTGGGAAGGATGAGCACAGTGGGGAGGGTTCTGCCCAGGTGGTGCTTAGAGACGCTGGGGAGGCGCGGTCCCGTTCTTGTCCACCGTGTTGATGGTGTACCCGAGTTAACTCGAGGACACCGGACTCCGGCGGACGACGTCCAACCAGCGGTGAATCGCCTGGCCGACCACACGATCTTCCAAAGTGAGTTCTGCCGGGAGAGCTTCCTGGAGCATGGAGGCACTCCGTCGACGTGGTCTATTGTCAACAACGGCGTTGATCCGCGGGTCTTCTTTCCTCCTAGGGTGCCCCCAAAGGTCGACGGTGGTCTCCGACTCGTGGCCGCGTCTTGGTCACCCAATCGGCGCAAGGGGTTTGCCACATTGGCTGCGCTCTCGCGAATTGCGGGAGTACGGGTCGTTTTCGCGGGCAATTGGAGCCCGGAGATCGAGCCTGAGGGGGTGGAGCTAGTCGGCGTGCTGACTTCGGTCGAACTGGCACAGCTGATGAGAACCGCAAGTGCACTGGTTCATGCGGCATGGAATGAGCCTTGTTCCAACACCGTGGTTGAAGCGATGGCGTGTGGACTGCCGGTCATCTTCCGTGACTCGGGGGGGAATGCCGAGCTCGTCGGCGACTGTGGTGTCGCGTTGACGGACAACCTGCACGACACGGTGGGGTCGCTAGCCGCGGACTATGGTGCGTTCATCGAACGTGTCCGCGCAGACCGAGGCCGATTCCTAGTCGATCGGGCCGCGAACGGGTACATCGCGGCGTTTCGAGAAGCGGTCGCTCGCCATCAGTCTGCTCGGGTTTCGAAGCACTAATGCGTAACCCGCGTGTCCTGATTCTCACGACCACCTTCCTGCCCGTCGTTGGCGGAGTGCAGTACTTTCTGAAGTGGTTTCTCGACAACCTGGATCGGAGGCTCGCTCGGACTGAGGACATTGAAGTTCACTTCGCTTATCCGAACGCCGAAGCGCACGAATACGTGCAGTTCGAGAATATCGAGACTCACAGCCTTGTGTTTCACGGTGGTGGTAGGTCCGAATTGGCAAGGCTCAGCATTCGAATAGGCCGCCTCCTGAGGAAGATCAAACCGGAGATCGTGCATTGTCACGCCGTGTCGCCGGACGGTCTCTGTGTACTCTTGGCGAGCCGAATGTTCGGCGTTCCGATCGATCTTGTGGTCACGTCACACGGTCAGGACTTGGTCTCCCTTCCTGAGATGAACTATGGCTCGTTGCGGACAGTCAGGGGCAGGCTGATCGCCCGCCAGGTGACCAGACGATTGTCGACACATGTTGTTGTGAGCAAGGCAATGGTGAACCGCGCTGTTGACGCGGGAACGCCGCGGCATCGCGTAGAGGTCATTCACAATGGGGTGCCAATGTCCGGCGACCTCGACTTCGAATGTGGCGACCCCGTCGATGTGAGTGCCGAACTGCCACCGCTACCGGGAGGAGGGATCTACATCCTCTCGCTATCCAGCGGCCGACGGGTCAAGAATCTCTCAGGACTGATCGAGGCAATGTCACTGACCGCTGACCGTCTCGGGTCGTCGAAACTCATACTGGCGTGCACCGGCCCGCTCTCGGCGTCTGTCGTTCATCACGTTAGGGACAAGGGTCTCTCGGATCGCGTTGTCTTCTGTGGCGAATTGACGGGTGCAAGGAAGCGCGCCTATTTCGAGGCCAGCGAGGTCTATTGCCTCGCTTCCCATTTCGAGGCATTCGGCCTCGTTGCGCTCGAGGCCATGAAGTTCGGCGCGGCTGTCGTAGCGACGAAGGAGGGCGGGCCTGCAGATTTCATTCAGCATGAGAGCAATGGCTTACTGGTGGCGGCATCCGATCCGCAGGACATCGCATCAGCACTCACGCGACTCTACAGGGCGCCAAGTCTCCGCTCCCGTCTAACGTCCAACGCTCGCGAGACGGTTAGGGGCTTCTCGATTTCATCGGTCGTGGAACGCCACTTGGCCGTTTACCATCGCGGATTCGCAGAGCAACGTGTCTGAGTCGTGGACGCATCGGAACCTCCCGTGCCCCTGATGTGCTGGGCGGGACATACGAAACTCAACGATCCGACGCAACCTCGTCGGGGCCATGGCCCAGCCGCTTCGGCAGGAAGTACTGAATGAGGAAACAGCTGCAATGTTACGGAGACTGATTGGTCCAAAGGGACGACGTATGGTCCACCGCTATGCCAGGAAATGGTTTGGGCTACACATCACGACAGTTCAGGAACGGCGGTTCGATTTGTGGTACTACGAGATGAATGCCACCTTTGCCCGGCGCCTGATGCACTTCGAGATCATGTTGCGGAAGTTGGAAGACGTGGATGGTCGTATCGTGGAGTGTGGAGTCGGGCCCGGACGGTCAATCTTGGGATTTTCTGTAATCAGCCAATACCTGACTAGACCGAGGGAGATCGTTGGATTCGATACGTTCGAAGGGATACCACCGCCTACCGTTGAGGATGGTGAAGTGAGTGCCCATAAGGCGGGCTGGTGGCACCACTCAATGGACAATGTCGTGGAACTGCTTAAGCACAACGGTCTATCTGAATCCTTCATTGAGAAGAAGATATCCTTCCAGCCAGGATTGTTCGAGGACACGTTGCCGAAGTACGACGGGGTGCCTATCGCTCTCCTTCACCTCGACATCGACTTCTACGAGTCGTACAAGACAGCGCTCAGGGAGCTTTGGCCTTACTTGGCTCCCGGAGGGATTGTCGCGTTCGACGAGTATCGAAAACCAGTCTTTCCCGGAGCAACTCAAGCAGTGGATGAGTTCTTCGCAGACCGCCTAGAGAAACCAGTTAAATCCGATGTGACCAATCTCTACTATGTCGTTAAGAGCTGCGGATATTAGTCCGCTTCGCGTACATCTGCTTCCAATCTCGATGCACTTCCTCTACACCGCACCTAGGTACCATACCAATCAACACTACCCTGTGACCGCGTTGCTCGAGGCGGGTCATCAGGTGACGTTTCTGGTCCTTCGGCGTGGCAGGACAGAGACCTACGACGCGCTTGAACCGGTAGTGCTCGGTTGCTCCCCGGTTTTCGATGTGCTCCGCCGCGTTGCGTCGTTGATTCCGGGAATCGCCTACTGGGACACCGGCGGGCTGCCGCCCATTCTTCGCTTCGTCTCTGAAGTACGGGCCCGACGGCCATCGGCAATGGTGGTGCGAGATCCCCGGTCAGCCTACGGGCTCTTGGCCATGTTGGTTGCGAAGCTCATTCGCGCTCACCTGATTCTCTACAGCCAGTCTGCTAGGAACGTTGATCCGAAATCATCAAACCGAGCGCTCGTCCGCATGCTTCGCCGAGTGACGCACGCCAGCTGGTTCAGCCCAATGCGGGGCGACGGTGCTGGTGATGGTCCCGTGGCCTACTTGCCGTTCGTTATGCCAACCCAAGTATCGCCGGAGCAGAAGCAGTGGTATGCGGGAGACTGCGTGAATCTGCTTGCGATTGGGATGTTCGTGCCGCGCAAGAACCACTGCCTGTTTGTCGATGCAGTGGCCGAGCTGTCACGACGCTACCGAGTCCGGGCTAAAATAGTCGGCGAGTGCAGCACGGAGGCGCACTACGAGGAGCTGCACAAGGTCAGGCAGCAGTGTCGTAGGCTAGGATTGGAGGACAACGTCCAAGTGGAGCTCAACGTGGCGTTTGCCGACATGCGACGCCACTATTCTGATCACGACGTGTTTGTCCTGGCCAGCCGTGACGAACCGGCTGCCGTATCACCCCTTGAGGCAATGGCTCACTGCCTACCCGTCGTTTGCAGCGACTCGAATGGGACGAGTTGCTATATCCGTCCCGGGGAGAACGGCTTCGTATTCCGTACCGACGATGTGGATGACTTGGTGTCTTGCCTAGATCGAGTAGTCGCCAACAGGGAAGTACTCATCGAAATGGGCCGCCGCAGCCACGAGCTTGTTGGGACGGAGCACGCCCCGAGCCGTTACGTTGATACCGTTGTCCGGATGGCGAGCCCATCTCCCTAAACGGACCCGTCGCGCTGTTCGTGCCTTCGCTCCGGGGGGGCGGCGCGGAGCGGGCCATGGTGGATATCGCCCGCGGGCTCGCAGAGCGCGGTTTGCCAGTTGAGCTCTTGCTCATTCGTGCCGAGGGCCCGTTCGTGGAGCATGTGCCTTCGAACGTCGGCGTCGTCGACCTGGGTGCCCGTCGTGCGTTGACTTGCCTGATGCCGCTGATCCGCTACTTACGGAGGCGGCGCCCATCGGTGATGTTGGCCACTCTGCCGGAAGCCAGCATAGTGGCCATGCTGGCCTGCACATTCGGTCCGACCCGAGTACCAGTAATCGTTCGTCGGGCATCGAATCTCTCGATGGAATACGGTAGTGGGAACGCGAAGATGCGTCTGACCCTCCGAATAGAGAGGCTTTTCCTGCCGACAGTGAGGGCTGTTGTCGTCAACTCCCCAGGAGTAGCCGAGGATCTCAAGAAGCATGTTCCAGCAATCTCGCATCTGGTGAGTGTTATTTCGAACCCCGTCGTGTGGGCCGACCACCAGCGTCTGGCAGCGCTACCGGTCGACGGCGAGTGGTTCAATGATCCTCGCACACCGGTCGTTCTGTCTGTGGGTCGACTGGCACCACCGAAGGATCTCGTGACTCTCCTCCATGCGTTTGCAGACATCGCTAAGTCCCGGCCCGCCCGCTTGGTTGTGCTTGGCGAGGGACCGCAACGAGGAGACTTGACCAGATTGGCGAGTCGGCTTGGTGTGAGAAGGATCGTTGATTTCGCAGGATTTGTGCTCAATCCGTTCGCGTTCATGTCGAAGGCGCACGTCGTCGTTCTGTCATCTCGATACGAGGGTTCGCCCAACGTGCTGATTCAAGCAATGGCTTGCGGGACGTCGGTGGTTAGCACTGACTGTCCCAGCGGCCCGCGCGAGATCCTAGAGGACGGTAAGTGGGGAGCACTGGTTCCCGTGGGTGATGTTGAGGCGATGGCCGCAGCGATCGTCGAGGTGTTGGAGCATCCGACCGATCCGGGAACCTTGGTGGCGAGGGCAAGTGAGTACAACGCAGAGTCTTCCATCGATGCGTATCTGCGCCTGATCCACGGAGCTAGCGAGGGGTCATAGCGCCGGAGTCGCATGCGACTCTCAATGCGAGTCGGGTTCCCTTGTCGCCGAGAATTCGGCTTGCCTACCAACCTGCGTTGTTACAATGCCGCGACGGCTGGCTGGCCATAGACCGGTGCTTCTCGGATCGATGCCCCTCAAACAAGGGCGCTCTAGTGGGCTTGCTCTACTAGCATCGTTTTCGCTACTGCTATTGACTGTGCCTGCGCACCTATGGGCCGCTGGTGCCGACTTGCCGTTCGGTGGCCCGAACGTATATGCAGGTGGACTCACGGTCCTGGCGTCTGTGGCATGCGCGTACGCTGGTGTCCGGCACCATGGGATGTCCAAGGCCTTGCTGGAACCGTTCCTGCCGGTTGTACCGGTGCTGGCGATTGGCTCCTTGCTTGCGGTCTGGGCTACGTTCGTCTACGTCTTGGCGGATACCCTGTTGCCCAAGCGCGTACCACAGATGCTGCTGGGTCTCGGCGTGTTGTTCTCTGTCTACTTTTGCGTGACGACCGCCCGCCGGGCGTACGCGCTGGTACTTGCCATCGTGCTCGCGACGTTCGTCTCGACAATATTCGGGTTCGCAATCGCCTTCTACGGGGATCCCTTCCTGACGATCTGGCTGCAAGTCGCCGACAACGTGCGTTTGAAAACCCTTTACGAGGTACTCACCTACAAACGCCTTGCGGGCCTGGGCCCCGACCCCATTGCATTCAGCTATCAGCTGGCTGTTGCCGCGCCACTAGCCTTCTGCTTGGTGCTCTTCGGCTGCCCACGACATGTCAGGTGTCGAAGGCTAGTCGATGCGCTCTCGAGCATGGTGTTGATGGTCATGATCACGGCAATGGTCGCAAACTCCAGCCGGTCAATGATCCTAGGGGTAGCGTTGGCTGCTGCAACCGCCTCGGTGATGTACGTGGCCGAAGGTCGCGCGCTCACTCGATTGGGGGTCTTGTGGTCTCTCATTGCCGTTTGGCTAACCGTCTTCTTCAATCCGTCATTGGGGATCCACAGAACCATCTTCCCGAGTGAACCGCACATTGCGGTAGAAGACCGAAGCGTCCTCGAGGACGCGCCTCGAGGGAGTTTCGAATGGAAGTTGGCCCGGGCGTACGAAGCGCTGCTGGCGTCCAATCAGAGGCTTGAGTTCAACAGCCGTCTATTCAAGCTGGTGGATGACTCGACGCGCCCCCGACCACACATGGCGACCGCGGCAATTCGATACTCCCTGGAGTTTCCCCTTGGAACAGGTACGTACTTCCCGTCGGAGCGGCATTTGGATGTCGATCTCGATGCCACCATAGAGTACCGAGTGTTGTCGCAAGGGCCGCACAATCAGTTTCTTATCGTCCTCGTGTACTATGGGTTCCCGGGCTTGATTCTCCTGCTGGCTTTCTACTGGCAGATCGTGCGAACGGCCTGGCCGGCGATTTTGCGCTCGCTCAGGCGCGCACCTGTCAAACCTGAGTTTTTCGTGTCTGCCGTGGTGGCAGCGATGATCGGTTACACGTTGAACAGCTTGTTACACAATAATGGCCCCTTCGTCGGCGACTGGTACCACTTCATATTAATCGGATTGGTCTTCACGCTGCCCCGTCTCTCGGGCAGCGGCAACGGACCAAAGGGTTGAATGGAGCAGCTGAAGAGTCCCGCATCGCCCACGGTGGACGGCTTTCCCGACGTCGTTCGCGTGCTGTTGGTGTCGCCGCTACCCCCACCACCGGGAGGGATCCAGACGTGGACGCAGATGCTCGTGGAACGCGGACTGCCCGCACCGTTTGAGTTCGAAGTCGTCGACACGAGGGTAACGCGCCGCCACCAAGACATCCCCCCTCGGCTAAATCGCGTGGAGTTGATACGGTTTTTCAATATCCTCGCGGCCATTCGAAGAGCTCTTTCTTCCCGACGGTTCTCACTAATCCACTTGAACTGCGCGGTGACGTATACGGCGACTCCTCGCAATCTCGTGTCCACATTCATCGCGCGTACGGCGGGCGTTCCGTACGTAATTCATTTGCACGCGACATTCGACCCGCCGAGGGGCAGAGGGGTTCTCCCACGGCTGTATCGGATTGCCTACCGGATGATGTTCGGGCATGCGGCCTGGATCCTCGCCCTCGGTGAACCGAGCTATCGCGGCATACTGCGGTTGGGGCGATACGCTGGCAAGACGACCCCACTTATGCCGAACTTCGTTAACGGTCGGGGGATCCCGCCCGTGGTTCGACGTAAGGATGGGCCGGTGTGCGTGCTTTTCAGCGGTGCGTTGACCCCTGCCAAGGGAATCCGCACGATCGTCGCGGCTGCGGAGCGGCTTCAGGACGTACACTTCACGATGGTCGGTGATGGACCGCCCGACTCGCGCGCGGCGTTGCTCGACCGAATCCGCGCTCTGGGGATTGAGAGTCGCGTATCAGTGCTTGGGCCTGTGCCCCAAAGTAGAGTTCTGGAGATGCTGGCAGAGAGCGACGTGTTCATCTTTCCGTCGACCACGGAGGGTTTCCCTAACAGCCTGGCCGAGGCGATGGCAGTGGGACTGCCTGTCGTGGCATCACCGGTGGGAGCGATCCCGGAGATGATTGACGTACCCGACGGCGGTTTCCTCGTGCCGTGGGATGATGTCGACGGCTATGTGCGTTCTTTGCGTCGCTTGCTCGACTCGCCGTGTTTGCGTGAACAGATGGGCAGTCACAATCGGGCCAAGGCATTGCGAGACTACGACTACGCCGTCGTCGTCGAGCGATTGTGTTCCGTTTATCGAGATTTGCTGGAGCAACCCGTCGAATGAAGGTCTCCGTCGTCGTCCCGGTTTACAATGATCGCCGCGTGGGCAGAGCACTTGACTCCATCCTGTCGCAGCAACTAGATCACGCCTTGGAGTTGATCGTCGTGGACGCTGGCTCTACGGACGGGACTCTGGACGTGGTCATGGGGTATGCGGACGACATTTCCGTGCTCATCAGTGAGCCAGACAACGGCATTTTCGATGGCCTGAACAAGGGCATCAGAAGCACAACGGGCGATGCCGAGGATGTTGTTCATTACCTTGGCGCGGACGACCGCTATGCGGACCCGTTCGTGTTGCGCGACGTGACGGATGCGTTTCTTGAAGACGCAGAGGTGGACGCGTGCTATGGGGACCTGCTCTACGTCAACGAAGCAGGCCGGCTAGTTCGGCGCTGGCACGCAGGTCACTTTCGTCGTCGCAAGTTGTATTGGGGCTGGTTACCTCCACACCTAACGCTGTTCTTGCGTCGTTCGGTGTACAACCAACACGGGATGTTCGATCTCCGCTATCGGGTCTCATCCGACCAGGATTTCATGCTCCGGCTACTGCTCCAAAATGGTGTTTCAACGAGATACCTGCCTCGTGCGTTGATCGAGATGGCGCCCGGTGGCAACTCGGGTACGATCGGCGGCATCTGCCGTGGAAACCTGGAAGCCATACGCATGCGCCGCGAGCATCGTATGCCTGTGCCGTACCTGGTCGTTCCACTACGCGTGGCGAGCAAGGTCGTACAGTTCATGCGCCTGCGACTTTGATGGCCGGGGCGACTTCAGATCGAGGCAGAGTGTCGATCTTGGCCCATCGACGTCTCTCTTGTGTAGAGTAATCGGCACCCACTAGGGAGAACGAGCTGACTGTGCGGAACATCGTCGTAGCCGGCGGCGGCGGCTTCATAGGCGGGCATCTAGTCGGCGCGCTGCTCGCCGAGGGCCACCATGTGCGCAGTGTCGACTGCAAGCCCCTTGAGGGCTGGTACCAAGTTCACAAGAACGCCGAGAATGTGGTCGCCGACTTGCGGGGGCTCGATGCTTCAATGACGGCATGCGCTGGGATGGACGAGAGCTTCCAACTCGCCGCGGACATGGGCGGGATGGGATTCATCGAGAACAACCGGGCGCTGTGCATGCTCTCCGTGCTGATCAACACTCACATGGTGCTGGCAGCGAAGGAGCGCGGTCTCCAGCGGTTCTTCTACGCGTCCTCGGCATGTGTATACAACGCCGATAGGCAAAAGCACGAAGATGTGGTGCCGCTACGGGAGGAAGACGCCTATCCGGCGATGCCAGAAGACGGCTACGGTTGGGAGAAGCTGTTCTCGGAACGCATGTGCCGACACTTCCGGGAGGACTTCGGCATCGTGACGCGCATCGCCCGGTACCACAACGTCTACGGACCCCACGGTACTTGGGAAGGAGGCCGTGAAAAGGCACCGGCCGCCATATGCAGAAAGGTCATCCATGCCAAGGCGACCGGCGAGCTCGACATCGAGATCTGGGGCGATGGCCGACAGACGCGCTCATTCATGTACATAGACGACTGCGTAAAAGGCACGCTGGACATCATGCGGAGTGGCATCGAGGAGCCCATAAACCTAGGCTCCAGCGAGTTGGTCACGATCAACGGCTTGGTGGATGCGGTGGAGGACATCGCCGGGGTGAAGCTTCGGCGGCACTACAAGCTCGACGCCCCGAAGGGTGTCAACGGCCGCAACAGCGACAACACAATGATCCAACGCGAACTGGGTTGGGAGCCATCGATCCGGCTACGGGACGGGCTGGAACTGACGTATCGCTGGATTCACGATGAGTACGTGAAGAAGCACGGGTGATGGCGAACTGATCGGTGCGTGGGCTATCAGGCTTCGACCTTCTGCGCGATGCAGAACCCAACGCTCTCTCTCGGGTTGCTGGCCTCGCCGTGGATGATCCTAGTCGTCTTTAGAACTTCCGAAATAGTCTCTTCGCGCGTGCGAAGAGCGTTAGGGTGGTCCAGACCATGTCCTTCGGACTTGATGTAGTCAAAGACGAACAGTCCGTTCGGCTTCAACCTTTCCAGTAGGTAGCCTGCTACGAACAGTGGGTTGTCAAGGTGCTCGAACACCTCGGTTATCACAATGACGTCGAACCGCGAATCTTGGCCGGGAACGTCGGCTAGAGGATCACTGAACATCGTCGGGTTGATCGTTACAAATTCGACTTCGTCGTCGCGGCAGTACAGGTACTTGGCGTAGTGAAACGGAAAGTTCGGGATATCCGCCAACACGAAAGAACAACGTAGGTGGGAGAAGTACCTTCGATAGCAGTGGTAGTAGGGTGCGAGGGAACATCCATATTCTAGGATGCGAGAGCCACGCGTTACGTATCTCCAGAGCCGTAGTCCGATCACGGGACGCAACGCCAGCTTCCGAGCGTTGTGGAACGTCTGGTACAGGAATTGGGGCGCTTGCCAATTCTCGACGTGCTTCGCAGGGCCGGCCCACTGCAGTTCATCGACGTGCTGCTGGCCCTTTCGGTAGTCGTGCAGGAGTGCATTGAAGTCGGACACGGTTGCGATTGGTCTGCCACCTAGAACGTCGCCCCAATAGGCCACGAAGTCATCGAACCACCTCCTGACCAGTCCGTTCATGACGAGTGGCATCCAAAGGTTGGTCCGGATCAGAAAGCCTGTGAGGAGGAGCCTGAATGTGTTGGTTAACCAGGGCTTCCTGACGCTCCTCTTGGCCACGTTGACGTTGTCGAGGCTGGCGTGGCTCGCGGCTATGTCGATCCGCATTTGGTCGAAGTAGTTCCCTCCTGGGTAGTGGGACGCATCCATGTGCGGCTCTGATCCTTCGGAGCTAGTGGTCAAGAGGTAGGACTCGCGCTGTTCGGCACGTCGACAATCATAAGGGTTCCGGGCGCCCGCGCGCCCTTCGGGCGCGTTAGGGTCGCCCCTACGGAGACCTGGAGCCCAGGGCGTTGCTCAAGCCATCCGCGAAACCGCGAACTCCGCCAGCGCTTCCAAGGCGTCCCGATACGGGCTCGGCGGCAGGACTAGGGCTTCCTCCATTGCCCGGTCGGCTGCTTCCAAGGCGCGCGACTTGGTGTAGGCGAGGCCGCCGCTGCGCTGCACGGCGTCGGCGACCCGGGCGAAGTCGCCGGCCGAGCGGCCCGCGATGGCTTGGCGCACCAGCGTGCCATCGGTTGCCCGACCGTGAGCCATGGTGTGGATCAGCGGCAGGGTCACCTTGCCCTCGGCCAGATCGTCGCCGGGATTCTTGCCCATCACGCGACCGTCGCCGGCGTAGTCCAACCAGTCGTCGACGAGTTGGTAGGCCATGCCGAAATGCAGTCCGTACCGGCGCAGGGAGTCGATTGGGTCCGGGTCATCGCAGCACAGGACCGCGCCTGTGTGCGCTGCCGCCTGGAACAGCATCGCGGTCTTGCGGCGCACGACCTCGAGGTATTCCGCTTCGGTCACGTCGGCTCGGCCGACGTTGGCCAGTTGCATGACCTCGCCCTCGGCGATGACGTTCGTGGCGTCGCTGATGATCGCCATGATGTCCATGTTGTCGAGTTCCACCATGAGCTGGAATCCCCGGGAATAGAGGAAGTCGCCGACCAGCACGCTGGGCGCGTTGCCCCACAGGGCGTTGGCCGTGGCCCGGCCTCGGCGGCGAGCGCTCTTGTCTACCACGTCGTCGTGCAACAGGGTCGCGGTGTGCAGGAACTCGATGATGGTGGCCAAGCGGATGGGGTCGTCGGCCCGTCCGCCAGGGTACGCCTTCGCGAAGGCGCGCACGATCAACAGAACGATCAGTGGCCTCAAGCGCTTGCCGCCTGCTTCGACGATGTAACGGCCGATCTCTTCAACCAGGTCGACGCCTGAGCATAATTGCCGTGGAATCAATCGGTTGACGCGCTCAAAGTCGGCTTCGACGAGGCCGAAGATGGCGGAGAGCCCCATTCTCGGGAGACTCGGAAGAGCGGTCTGGGCGGCGGCTGAGTGTGGGGCCATGATGGTGGACGGGCGGTGTCTTTTGCGCTGGCAAGTGCTCGTTGAACCGTGCTCGCGAGGAGTCGTGGGAGCGAGTGTTGCGCGTGCTCTTGCCGCGTTGTCATCGCCGCGTGCAGTCCTATAGAATGACGCGCTTTTTGTACGACCGTCGGGCCAATGGCGGCATTGTAGTACACCTTTGGCGCCGGTCGGATGACGTTCGGGCTCCGAGCGGTCGGTCTCGTGAGCGACGGTAAGGAACGGATTCATGTTCGCGGTATTCGAGAGTGGTGGCAAGCAACACCGGGTTGTCGAGGGCGAAGTCGTGCGCCTCGAGCGCTTGGAGGGCGAGCCCGGCGACAACATCGTCTTCGATCGGGTGTTGATGATCGCCGAGGGCGACGACATCGCCATCGGTGAGCCGCTCGTCGAGGGTGGCCGCGTGACCGGCGAAGTCGTGAACCAGGGACGCGGGAAGAAGATCAGCGTCATCAAGTTCAAACGGCGCAAGAACTACCTGCGCAAGAAAGGCCATCGCCAAGCCTTCACGGATGTGAGAATCACCGCGATAAACCGCTGAGACGGTCTCTAACACGAGGAACCCGCTATGGCACACAAGAAGGCAGGTGGCAGCACGCGCAACGGACGCGACTCCGAATCGAAGCGCCTAGGCGTGAAGAAATTCGGCGGCGAGCGGGTGCTCGCGGGCAACATCCTGGTCCGTCAGCGTGGCACGAAATTCCATCCGGGTGACAACGTCGGGTGCGGTCGCGATCACACGCTGTTTGCCACGGCCAACGGCGTAGTTCAGTTCGAGTCGCGCGGGGCACCCGTGCGCAGGTACGTTCGCGTCGAGCCGTCAGACGCTGCCGCTGCGGACCAACCCCGCTCGTAGGGGCGACCCTAACGCGCCCGAAGGGCGCGCGGTCGCCAACCCTGACAGACCAACGCCAGCGGTCGTCGCTAATGGCATTGCGGGCCCACCATGAAATTCGTCGATGAGGCACTGATCGACGTCGAAGCCGGCAAGGGCGGCGACGGCTGCATGAGTTTCCACCGGGGTCCCAACCTGCCCAAGGGGGGACCGGATGGCGGGGACGGAGGTGATGGCGGGGCCGTGGAGATCGTCGGCGACTTGTCGCTGAACACCCTCGTGGACTTCCGCTACATGCCGCGTTACAAGGCCGAAGACGGCCAAGCCGGCGGGGGTCGGGACAAGACCGGTGCCAGCGGCCGGATCCTGAGCGTCCGCGTACCCGTGGGCACCACAATAATCGACGACGAGACGCGGACGGTGATCGGCGACGTCTCCGACCGAGGCCAGACGGTGACGGTCGCCAGGGGCGGCCTACACGGTTTGGGCAACGCTCGCTTCAAGTCGAGTACCAATCGCGCGCCGCGCCGGACGACGCCGGGTCGGTCGGGGGATTGCCGACGTCTGCGCTTGGAACTCAAGGTCATCGCGGATGTCGGGCTGCTCGGCATGCCCAACGCGGGAAAGTCGACGCTAATAAGCCGGGTGTCCGCGTCGAAACCGAAGATCGCGGACTATCCGTTCACTACGCTGACTCCCAATCTCGGCGTGGTGCGGGTGGATCAGGACGCGAGCTTCGTTATGGCGGACATCCCGGGGTTGATCGGGGGCGCGGCCAAAGGCGCGGGCTTAGGATTCCGTTTCTTGAAGCATCTCTCGCGGACGCATCTGCTGTTGCACCTGGTGGATGGAGCTCCGGTTGACGGCACCGATCCGGTCGAGAACTGCCGACGCATCGAGTCGGAACTCTTCGCCTATAGCGAGGGTTTTCGACAACGCCCTGTCTGGACCGTGGTTACGAAAATGGACCTGCCGACGGCCGCCTCGATTCCCGAGCGGTTGACCGCGGCAATTCCGGACCGTCCCTGCCACGCGATCTCAGCCGTGACGGGCACGGGCGTCGACGACCTTGTGGGTGCTGTCATGCAGTACGTCAACGCGTACGGCGAACGGCTTGCGCAGGACGACGGGTTTGCGCGGAGCGAGGCCGATCTGGACGAGCTGATCGCGGCCGACGTGCTGCGCCATGGGTTGGCTGCCGCCGAGACCAGGCGTGCCCGTCGCGCAGCAAGGGAGGAAGCGTGGTAGCCGCAGTAAGCCACGACCCGGTCCCAAGATCCGGATCGGTGCGCGCGGGGCTTGCCTCCGCGAAGGTCTGGGTGGTCAAGGTGGGCAGTGCGCTGCTTACCGGCGATGGCCAAGGTATCGATGCAGACTCCCTCGACCGCTGGTGTGGCCAGATCGCCGACCTGCACGTCGAGGGCAGGCGCGTGGTGGTGGTGTCGAGCGGTGCGGTGGCCGAGGGCTGCCGACGGCTCGGTTTCGACGAGCGCCCGGTGACCATTCACGATCTCCAGGCGGCTGCGGCCGTTGGCCAGTCGGGTGTAAGCGAAGCCTATGAGCAGGCGTTTCGACGACGTGGCCGACACATCGGCCTGGTCCTGCTCACCCACGACGATCTCTCCGACCGTCAGCGCTACCTGAACGCCCGGACGACGTTGACGACGTTGCTGGACCTCGGTGTTGTCCCGGTAATCAATGAGAACGACTCGGTCGCCACGGAGGAAATCAAGCTCGGCGATAACGATACCTTGGCCGGCATGGTGGCGAGCCTGCTGTCGGCCGATGTCCTGGTCCTGCTGACCGACCAGAAGGGTCTGCACGAGGTGGATCCACGCCTCGAGCCGGGGGCGTCGCTCGTCGCCGAGGCCGCTGCAGCGGATCCGAGCCTCGACGCCATGGCCGGTGGTGGCACGGGTCGATTGGGTCGAGGAGGCATGGTGACCAAGCTCGCCGCGGCACGTCTGGCGGCGCTCTCCGGTACGCATACGGTGATCGCGGATGGTGGCGCACCGGACATTCTTCGATCCTTGGCACACGGTGAACCCGTGGGCACGTTGTTGACCGCGGACGTAGCTCCGCTCGACGCCCGCAAGCGCTGGATCGCTCAACTCCGCGCCCGGGGCGCGCTGCATGTGGACGCGGGTGCCGTGGTGGCCATCGTCAACCGCGGCGTGAGCATTCTGCCGGCGGGTGTCGCCGCTGCCGACGGCAGTTTCCGACGTGGCGACATGGTTAGGGTGCTCGGCCCGGACGGCGAGGAGGTGGCCAAGGGTCTCGCGAACTACGACGTTGCCGAGACGCGCAAGCTGGCCGGGCGCAAATCCGACGAGATCGAGTCGATCCTAGGCTACGTGGACGAACGCGAACTCGTCCATCGCGACAACCTGGTGGTCCTTTGACGTGGGTGTTCAACGCCGTTTCACGGCACGAACACGGGCGAGGCGCTACGAGAGTGCGCTTACCTTGGCGGCGAGGCGGGACTTGTGACGGGCGGCCTTGTTGTGATGCATGATGCCCTTGTCAGCCATCCGGTCGATCACGGGGATCGCGTCGCCGAGGGCGGTGGTGGCCGCGGCCTTGTCTCCGGCATCGACCGCCGCGACGACCTTCTTGATGTAGGTGCGCACCATCGAGCGGTGGCTGGCGTTGCGGGCTCGCCGTTTGACGGCTTGGCGCGCGCGCTTGCGGGCCTGGGGGCTGTTGGCCAAGAGTCGTCCTTTTCTCGATCCGGTGAGCGGAAGGCGGCGTAATATGCCCATCGGCGCAGGGCGTGTCAATCTGCCCATGGACGATCGGAGAGCGTGAGCAACGGCATAGATCCGATGGACACCCGGCAGGTCGCCGTGGGGGCGGGCGGCGGCACGGACAGCGACATGGCCGCCCAGGGAGGCAGCTTCGCGGGGATGACCGTCCTGTCCCGTGTCTCGGGGCTGGCACGGGACTGGGTCCTTGCGCATGTGGTGGGCGCGTCCGAGGCGGCGGATACGTTCATCCTGGCGTTCCGGGTTCCCAACTTCTTCCGCCGACTGTTCGCCGAGGCATCCTTCGCGCTGGCCTTCGTGCCGATCCTGACCGAGTACCGCGAGAAGGGCAGCCAGGCTGGCGCGCGGGCTTTCGTATCGGCTGTTGCCGGCGACCTTGGCGTGGTGTTGATTGGCGTTTCGGTGGCGGGAGCGCTCGGAGCGTCCTTGCTCGCGGCGGTCTTCATGCCGGGTTTCATCGACGACCCCGAACAGTTCGCGCTGGCGACCGACCTGACGCGAATCATGTTCCCCTATCTCGGATTGATCTCCTTCACCGCCTTTGCCGGTGCGATCCTGAACAGCGCCAACCGGTTCGCCGTGCCGGCGTTCACCCCGGTGCTCCTCAACGTCTCACTGATCGTCGCGGCGCTGTGGGCTGCCGGTGCGGGCTCGGATGTCGTCGGCGCAGCACGGGCGCTGGCTTGGGGCGTACTCGCCGGTGGGGTGGCCCAGCTCCTGTTCCACGGCCTGCCGGTGGCACGTGTCGGCCTATTGGTGGCGCCGGTGCCGAACTGGCGCCACGAGGGCGTCGGCAAGGTATTCCGGTTGCTGTTGCCGGCCGTGTTCGCGGGCTCGGCCTACCAGGTCAACGCGTTGGTGGGGACCGTGCTCACGTCGTTTCTCGAGCAGGGGAGCGCCGCTTGGCTTTACTACGCCGACCGACTTTGGGAAGTGCCCATCGGCGTTGTCGCGGTCGCCCTTGGCACCGTTCTACTGCCCAACCTGTCGCGGCTCCATCAGCAGGGAGAGCGCGCCAAGTACAACGCCACCCTCGACTGGGGCATGCGTACCGGATTGCTCCTCGGTATCCCGGCGGCGGTTGCGCTGTGGATGCTGGCCTATCCGCTGATGGCGACGATCTTCCTCCACGGCCAGATGCAGCCCCGGGACGCGGAAATGGCGGCAGCGGCATTGCGCGCCTTCGCCCTCGGGCTTGTGCCCCTGGTGCTGGTCAAGATCGCCGTACCCGGCTACTTCTCCCGGGAGGATGCGACCACGCCGCTCAAGTTCGCCGTCGCATCGGTGGCCGTCAACGTCGCCGCGAGCCTCGGGACGTTCTGGTGGCTGGGCCACATCGGGCTTGCGCTCGCCACGAGCCTGGCCGCGGTCGTCAACGCGGGGCTCCTCGTGGGTACGCTCATCGCCGGCGGTCACTACCGTCCTGGCCGACCACTGGCCCGCGTGATCGCCACGTCCCTAATGGCTACGGCAGCGATGGCCGCCGCCCTGTGGTTCCTGGTTCCCCACGACGCCCACTGGACGACAGCGGAGGGCTGGTCGCGTGCCGGTCATCTCGCACTCGTGATCATCGCCGGGCTCGCCGTCTACTCGGCGCTCGTCCTCGCCGCAGGCATCCGGCCGAAGGACCTGCGCCACCGCGCATGAGCGCCAACCGGACGACCGCGTGGACGCTCACTACACTCGATGTGCGGCACGCTGCAACTGGAAGCCCGCGACGGCAGACGCGATTCCGGCACCCGGGGATGCCAGGTAGCTAAGCGGCTACCCGCGGCCGCTCAACTGATGGGGGGACCGGCATCTACTCGTACAGGAACTCCTTGTAGTCGTACGAGTGGTTCTCCGGAAGGTCGGGAGTCCAAAACCTGTCGCGCCTCGGCTCGACAAGCGGGCTCTGCCCGTCCGACAGACATTCGATTATCGCGTGCACTACGTCCAGAGACGTCGCGTAGCCCTTCCCCTCGGCCGCGTCCAACTCCGCCGCGCACCTGTCGCGGGGGTACACTCCGCCGAGAATCCCAAACCGGTCCTGCAGGAAGAAGGCCGGATTGTCTTCGACATCCACCCCCCGCGACAGCCAAGCGCCGTGGTCGCCAAAGACAAACAAGATGGCGTCGGGATCATTGGCTCTGAGGTGTTCGATGATCTGCTCCAGGTAGATGGCCGCCGTGTTGAAACCTCTCACAAACTCCGGCAAAAAACGTTCCATGTCGCTCTTGTTGTTGTAGTCGAAGATCTTCGGCGTGTGGCCAGGTAAACCGAAGTGCGCGATCACGAATTGAGGACTCTCCCTGTCGATGGCGGACAGTTGCTGAACTAGGAAGTCTCCGGCACGGACTCGTTCTGTGGCAGGGAGGCGTTGTGTTCCCAAGGTCCAGCAGTAGCCCCAGAATGCCAATGCCCTTGCGTCTTCGTCCAACAGCGAGCAGAGCGCTTTCCTTCTGTTGACCACGTAGTTGTCTATGTGCGGTCCTTGCTCGCGACCGAAGAAGGTGTCTTGGTAGATGGACGTGGTTTCGTACCCGTTCAACCTTAAGAGCCAGATCAGCGGGCTGAGGTCGTGGCCGGCGAAATAGCTTGGCAGGCCACCGGCGTTCCTGTTCTCGAGATAGATTCGCTGGTCCAACGCCATCAAGGCGTTGAACGAGAACGTCGTGCGATCACCATTGGCGAACAGGTTCCGGAGTCGCCGCATCTCCCTTCCCAATACTCCGTGGAAATCGGTCGTTTCGAGTCCCATGTACTTGCGCATGATGGCCTCAGGGGCGATCGAGTCGAACCCGACGAAGTAGATGTTGGGGGTCTCTTCGAATGTTACCGACCGTACGTTTGGATGGTCCTCCCATCCACCGCTGTAGTAGCCGGAGCCGTCCTCGCCGAATTTCGATCCAAGCACGAATATCAACATTGCGAGCACCGACGCCACAGCCAGCAACGCGAGTCCTCCCCAATGGACAGGCCGCACGACCTTGGACAAGAGGTATGGCGCCAGCACTGAGCTGATGCCCGCCAGTGCCACCACGGCCCACATTGCCGGATTGCGCACACCGAGCAGGCCACCGGGGGTGCTCAGACCTGATCGCAGCTCCGGTTCGATTTCCGGCCACGCGGCCGCGGCTCCAGCTAGGGCAGCGGCCCCCATGAGCACGTTCCCGGCCCAGCGGCGCTGCTCGATGACCTGGAAGGCTGTGAAGAGGGCGAAGAACGACGCGGCCAGCACGATGATCATCCAGACTCGGTGCGAGGGATCGAACAGTTGCGTGTGGACTACGTACGCGGTGAATACGCCGGCCAGGGTAACAAGGGCCAACGCCGCGTTCGAAACGCTCCTCCGTGGAAGTGCGAGAGCCGCAACGAGTAGGACGCCGCAGAAGACCAGCACGCGCAGAAGGACATCGCGCAGTTCGAACGGAGGAAAGTTGCCATCGGATCTCGTATAGGTGAACCCGAGGGCGGCCACGAT
Source organism: Gammaproteobacteria bacterium (assembly GCA_009839505.1). Classification (GTDB taxonomy): domain Bacteria; phylum Pseudomonadota; class Gammaproteobacteria; order Pseudomonadales; family Azotimanducaceae; genus VXYL01. The sequence goes on along the minus strand of VXPO01000013.1, from coordinate 75,033 downwards.
CACCAACACTGCAAAGGCGAGCTTGTACGCTCCTTCCGATCCGGCCGCGAGCCGAGACCGCTCCTCGCCAACCGCGCCGTGCACGGACCGATTTCCCCAAAAACCCAATTGCGGCAGCGCCGAAGCCAGCGCACCTCCTATTGCAAACGCCGCATCCTATGCGGGGCTTCCCCGAAAGTCGAACGGCCTACCGTTGGGGCGTCCATCGTGGCGCCAGCGTCGAATTGCGTTCCATCATCTGCTACTTGCCGAGTTCGGTGTCTTCAGCGCATAAAGCACCCAATCGGAGCGTTTCTCCACGGCCTCGTAGTTCTCGTCCACGAAGTCGAAGAGGGCGTCGAACAACGTCGCATCGTCGAGGTATCGGGGAGCGCCACGCCATTGGCTACGGGCGGTGTGGTCCAAGGGCGGAAGCCTATGGTCGCGTTGGTCGAGGATCGCCGCGGGGACCTTCGCCCGAACGTCTTGTGTGAATCCGTCGATAAGTGCACGGCTCGTGTAGCCGGGCATCATGAGCGGGAACTGGTAGAAATAGCGAGTGGGGGAATCCCGTTCGGCCACGAGATGCACGAGGGGTTGGAAACCCCAGACAAGAACAGTGTCCCCAGGGGATGTCGTCTGCCGGATGCGATCCGCGAACTGATAGCGAAGGTCACCACGACCAACGTCCGACTTCACCCGGCTGATCGTTTTGGGTACCGCGTCGTAGGCGCGGTAGTAGTGTGCACTGCCGATTAGAAGCACCACGCTGAGGAACGTTGCCGCAACATGACGCTGTTCGACGACGAACCACACTGCGAACGAAAGCAACAAAAGGATCGCGGGAAGCAACGCGATGTAGTAGTGGGCGTAGCCGTACCCAGATACGGACACCAACAGAAGTTCGAGGGGCGCAAGGACTACGGCGAGACGGACTAGCGGGTGGTCTCCGCCCGGCAATTCCGGCCGAAACACAACGGCGTAGAGTGCGACGAACCACGCACAAACGAAGATGACAACAACTGGCAGCAGGACTGAACGGCCGTGGCGAAGTGTCCAAAGACGGTCGGCAGGGCTCGAAGCTTCGCCGTAGGCATGGAAGTTGTAGGTGAAGGTGGCATCCCAGAACGCCGACAGACCGCCTACGAGTAGGAGTAATCCGGCGACGACCACCAGCGCCGTTGAGCCTCCCAGAACGGCCGCCCACATCCGCACGGGAATCCCCCGGTCACGGATGATCCAGTAGATGCCCATCGCGAGCCAGACACCGACCAGGTTTGGACGCAGCAGAAAAGCTGCTGCACCAAGTACACCCACGAGGAAGGCGAGCGGTAACCCGGCGCCAGCCTGACGTTCAATTCGCACGAAGGCGTGCAGGGCCAAGAACTGGAATAGGAGTGCGTAGTGTTCCGTAAGGCCACCTGGATCTAGTCTGGCGTAGTAGACCAGTAGTGTCGTGGTGGCAAAGAACGCGGCCAATTGACCGAAGCCGTTACGGATCAGCTTGTAGGCGGCGACGGTCGAACCGATCAGGAAGACTCCTGCTAGAACCCGGATACCCCAAAGGTCGTTTATCAACACACCGATCAGGCTTAAGACGTACGTCAGTGGCCCCTTCTGGTCCCAACGGTCCACGTAGGGGATTTCGCCGTTCAGGAACCCCTTCGCGACATAGGCGAATGCGGACTCGTCCTTGCTGAGTACTCCGACGAGTGATCCGATGGCCAGGATCAGGAAGCAGGCGAGGACCACTGCCCAGCCGACGCGGAGCATCGTATCGAGCTTTGGCGAGACGGCGTTTTCTAGCCGGGCGGCTGCCTTTGCGAGTCGCACGCGGCTCCCCGACGTTCGAGTGGAGCATGGATTGTAGCCCCGCGAGCGGGCGGCGCGGTCGTCCCTCGGTGCGACCTCAACGGGGCTCGTCGAACGCGCAACCGGTGTCGAACGTTCCGAGTCGCTTCTTGCACCAGGTTTCGAACTCGGCGATGCGGCCACCCGTTAGCGTCACGTCGTAGCTCCCGTCCGCATTGCCGACGACCGCGACCTCGACACCGCCGATGTCGCGCGTCTCGCCGTCGACGAGCAGCGAGTGATCGTCGCGTCCCCAGCCTGCGTCCGATTGGAAGTTGGGGTTGCGCCGGTCGAAAAAGGCCGGGCCAAACCGGGCTAGAACGCCCGTGCCCGTCGATTGGTCGTAACGACTGACGAGTACACCGTCGTAGCGGAACAACCGACGCTCGTCGGGAGCGTCCGGGTCGTAGACCCAGTGCTCGCGCAGGTATTCCGGATCGCGGTGGTCGGGCACCTCCAGCGTCGTGAAGGCGTACGGGCGGCCCGAGTGAACCACCAGGAACTGGTAGCCGCCGTCGTACGGCCTGCGCAACGTATAGGTCGCGGAGGCCGTGACATGCAGCGCCACGTTTTCTGGTGGTATCCAGCCTGCGGAGTAGCGATTGATGGCAAGGGTTGCCGGCATGCTCTGGCGCCAGCCGTTTTTCTCTTTGAGCGTCGACATGAAGTCGTAGGGGTTGCTGTACGGGTTGGGGTCTCCAAGCTCGTCGTCAGGATACGGTTGCCAGAGCATCTCCACATAGGAGTGTGGCCAGAAGAGCCATGCATGCCCGATTTCGTGCACGATCACCCGCATGTTGGCATGCTCGATGTGCGCGAGGCCAATCTGCGCGTTTCCGTTCCAGGCACCGGCACCGAGTCTCGGCACGTTCACGAACAGCATTCGATTGACGGCGCCGGAATCGTAGTCGCTGCAGGGCCAGTCCGTGCAATCCAGGCCGAGGATCTCGCGGTGACGCGCCTTCAGCGCTTCCTTGGACCCATCCCCCGGAACCTCGAAGTCGACCCCCTTGTGGAACGCGACGCGGAACTGGCCTTCGGAGAGTTTGTGGTAGTAGGGAGTGACGTGCTGGTTCAGCAGGTCCACCGTCTCGTCGAGCGTCACGTCGACCCGTTCCTCGCTGGGCCAGCCCGGCGCGTCGAGCGGAACACGCGCGATGTCGACCGTGATGTCCACCTCGGGCGTGTAGTAGGTCGGGTCGGCGGGCGTGTCGGAATAAGTGGCGCGTGGATACTTCCACAAGAGCGTACAACCCGCGAACCCCATGTTTCCGTACCTCACGTAGCTGCCGTTCCCGTAGTAGCGGATCAGCGACAGTGGATCGCTCCCGCCGAGATCCGGCAGACCCGCGCTCAGCCAGGGCGAGTTCGGATTCTCCGTCGGGCGGCAGGAATATGGCGCGGACTCCTTCCACCACGATTTGGGTTCGAGTCTCGTGTTCCACGCCTCGAAGCGGTCGGTGATCGGGCCCACGTGCTTCCGGGTCGGCCTCGTCGACAGGTTCAAGAGATGTCCGGTGGGGCTCGCCAGCAGACTCATCAGCCGGATAGGGTGGTCGGCCGCGACGATCAACTGCCACTTGCCGGCGCCCGTGGCGAGTGCACCCGTCAGGCCGTCTGCCTCGCCCGACTCGAGGTCCTGGGCCGTCAGCGTTCGTGCGGCGTGCGCCTGCAGGGTGAGGCGCACTTCGTCACCGGGTGACTCGCCTTTGCCATCGAGACCCCGAATCGCCACGTCGACCGGCTTGTCTGCCGGATTGATCATCCGTAGTTGGCTCACCTGGTTCGTGTTCCTGGCTGGATTGAAGGTCGAGACGCGGTGTCGGTTCACCGCAGGCGGCACGTGGTCATGCATGGCTGCCAGGAACCCGTCCGGCGTTCGGATGTAGCTCAGCAGCTCGATGTCGAGGTCCGTTTCCAGTTCCAACCGCCACGGGCCGTTGCCCGGGCCGACGCCCACCGGCAACCCCTTGTTGGCGTTGCCGGCCTCCAGGTCGGTCGAGTTGAAGTGAGCGGACCGCCCTGTCCCCAGCGTGAGTTCGACTGTCCCGTAGTCCCTGCCTGATCCGTCGAGTGCCCGGACGCGCACGATCCCAGATTCGTCGCCGTGATTGATCACGCGTACGAATCCCTCCAGGTCTGGATTGGACGATTGTGGGAACAGATCCACCCGGTGGAATGGGCCGTGTTCCGAACCTGGGGTCGACAGGTTCGTCAGGTGACCGGTCGGGCTGTCGAGAAGGCTCATCACCCAGATGGGCTGATCCGCGGTCACGATCAGCTGCCACTTGCCGTAGCCGTCGCCGATTCCGCCGTCGAGCTCGGGTGCGGAACCCGCCTCGAGTTCCTGCGCGGTGAACGTCGCCGCAGCCCCGGGCCGAATCATCAATCGAGTATCCGCTCCGGGGGACGCGCCGCTGTCGTCGATGCCGCGGATCGCCACCTCGACTTCCTCCTCGCCCGGATTGACCAAGCGCAACCGGCTGACCTGGTTGACGTTGGACCCCGGATTGAAAGTCGACACGCGATGCCGGGACTCGGTGCGGGGCACGGTGTCGTGCATGCTGCTGAGCATGCCGTCGCTGGTGCGGATGTAGCTCAGGATCTCCAAGTCCAACCCGCTGTCGAGTACAAGACGCCAGTCGCCTTCAACGGGTGCCCCCGCGGCACTCTGCAAGCCTTTCTCGGAGTTGCCCTGCTCGAAGTCCGTCGAATTGAAGTGCACAGCCTCGCGCGCGCCGACCGTGAGCGTGAGGTCTCCCGGGCGCCAGCCCGAGTCGTCGGTGGCGGTGATTCGCACGTCGGCACCTTCCTCCGAACGATTGATGACCCGAACGAAGCTCTCTCGTTCGCCGTCGGACGCGGAAAGGAACAACGGGACCACGTGCTCCGCAGCGATGCAATGTTCCAGTTGCCATGGCCCGATGGCAACCATCAGGGCGACGGATAGATGAGGGATGCCCCATCCCTGCGGCGTCGGCGGCGATGACCCGCAGGCTGGGGGTGCGCGATTGGGATCCCGGTCGTTCGGCCCATTGACTGTGCGATCAGGCATCGCGCGTGGACTCCACCTCCGAGTCGTGAAGCGTAGACAACGATCCGGGAGCCGCGCGTCCCCAACATTGGGGACGAATCGTCATCGACGAACGCCATCGCACTGACCGTCGTGTAATACACTCCGCGCGCTATGGAGATCATCCGCGGTCTGCACAACATCCGGCCCCGTCACGCGGGGTGCGTGGCGACCATCGGCACGTTCGACGGTGTGCACTACGGCCACCAGATGCTGCTCGCGCATCTGACAGCCAAGAGTCGCGAATTGGGTGCGCCAAGCGTGCTGGTCACTTTCGAGCCGCAGCCGCGCGAGTACTTCCAGCACACGCCAGCGCCGGCGCGGCTGACGCGGTTCCGGGAGAAGATCCATCTGCTGTGCGAGTCGGGGATCGACCGGGTGCTGTGCATCCCGTTCAACGAGCGTACCCGCCTGATCCCGGCCGACGAGGTGATCGAACGGTTCCTGGTCGACCTGCTCGGCGTGCGCTACCTCGTGGTGGGGGACGACTTCCAGTTCGGGCGCGACCGCGAGGGTGACTACGCGATGCTCAAGCGGGCCGGCGACCGTCTCGGCTTCGGCGTTAGTCATATGGGTACGCTGACGTTCGATCACGAGCGGGTCAGCAGTACCCGGATCCGCGAAGCTCTCGCGGCAGGCGACTTCAGGCTCGCCGAAAAACTTCTCGGGCGTCCGTACTTCATCATGGGCCGCGTGGTCTATGGCTGCCGGCTCGGGCAGGAGCTGGGCGTGCCAACGGCCAACATCCGCCTGCAACGCTACAAGGCGGCCCTCGAAGGCGTGTTCGCGGTGACGGTGGACGGCATCGGCCCGACCCGCCTGGGGGCGGCCAATCTAGGGGTCCGGCCCACGGTGGGAGGCAAGGAACCGCTCTTGGAAGTTCACGTGCTCGACTTTGACGAGGACATCTACGGGCGTCTGTTGACCGTCACGTTGCACCACAAGATCCGCGAGGAGCGCCTATTCCCGTCGCTGGACGCGCTGCGCGTCGAGATGGAACGCGATATCCGACGAATACGGGAGTACTTCGCTCAACGCCCGGCCCTCATGCAAGGCGTGGACAGCGGCAAGGGATGATGCGCTGGTACGGCCTGGCCGTCGTGGTGCTGACGCTTGATCAGGCGACGAAATGGCTCGCTCTCGCTCTGCTCGATGGCGGCCGATCCGTCGATGTGCTGCCGTTCCTGTCGTGGACGCTGACCTGCAACACGGGTGCGGCATTCAGCATGTTCCAGGATCTCGGCTGGCTGTTCGCCATCGCCGCCGTACTGGTCTCGGTCTACCTGATCGTGGCGATCTGGCGGTACACCACCACGTCCCTGGAAGGCGTCTCCAATGCGCTCATCCTCGCCGGTGCCGTCGGCAACCTCGTGGACCGGCTGATCCGCGGCTGTGTCGTCGACTTCGTCCATGTGCACTACGGCTGGTTCAACTTTCCGGTGTTCAACGTGGCGGACAGCGCCATCACGGTGGGCGCTGCGGGCTGGATCGCGCTGATCGCCTCCGATGTGATACGGACCCGGCGCCGTCGCGCCGCCACCGGATCCGACGGAACGCCCGAGTGAACCAGCTCATCGCACGGGAGGGGAGGGGCTCCGCAGACGACATCGCCATCGGTCCCGGCACGCGGGTGACGCTGCACTTCTCGATCCATCTCGAATCGGGGGAAGAGATCGATACGACCCGGCGCTCCAAGCCGGCGACCTTCATCGTAGGCGACGGCAACCTGCCGGGCGGTTTCGAACGTGCGCTCTTCGGCCTGCGCGCCGGTGATGACGAGCGAATCTCCATTCCGCCCGCCCAGGGTTTTGGATTGCACCAGAAGGAGAACATTCGCACGCTGCCTCGGGCGGATTTCCCTAACGCCTCGGACCTCGAACCGGGGATGATGATCGCCTTTGCGGCGGCGGGCGGCGAAGTCCCGGGCGTTGTGCGCTCGGTGGGTCCGGAGACGGTCTTGGTGGACTTCAACCATCCCTTGGCCGGGCGCGATCTGGTGTTCGATGTCACCATACTGAAGGTCGCCATTCCGTAGCGCCAACCGTCCGCGCCGCTGCGGTCACGGGTGGTACATGCTTCATAGGGCGTTCTCGCTTCTCGAACTATTGGTGGCGGTGGCGATCCTCGCCATCGTCGTCTCGGTGGCGGTGCCGGTGTACACGACGTACGGCCTACGCGCCCATCGGGTCAACGCTCAGGCCGACCTGCTTCGCTGTGCCCAAGGGTTGGAACGCCACGCCACACAAACCATGGGCTACGCGATGGCGGTGGACACCGATGGAGACAGCGTGGGAGACGCTTCCACGGGGCCGGTCTCGGAGAACCTGTGCGCGGTCAGGGCCGATGTCTACGAGATCCGCCTGCAGGCCTCGAATTCCAACGGCTTCGTGTTGCGGGCTGTCCCGCGCAGCGACGGGGCGGCGGCCGCGGAAGGCGTGCTCGAACTGGACAGCGTTGGCGCTCGGCGTTGGGACCGCAATGGCGACGGCGACTTCGATGATGCCCGGGAGCAGCAATGGACCGACTGATGCGCCGCGGCTACTCGTTGATCGAACTCCTCGTTGCGATACTGGTCGTCGCCGTGGGCGTGTTGGGGGTCGCGGGGTTGCAGCTTGCGAGTGCCCGCAACGCCCGAACGGCGCTTGAGACCACGTTGGCGGTTATGCTGGCGGAGGACATGGCGGATCGCATCCAGGCGAACACCGCCGGAACGTACACCACGGGACCGGGCACACCGCCGCCGGCGTTCGTGGACTGCCTCGCACGCGACTGCGACGCGGCGGAACTAGCGGCGTTCGACTTGGCGGTGTGGAAGTGTTCACTGGGCCGTTGGCACGCCGAGTCGAGCTGTGCGGCGATTCGCGCCACCGGCCTACTGGGCGACCCGCGGGAACAGCCCGGACTACCAGGGGGCGACGGTGGCGTCGACTCGGCGGGCGACGGCGCGTTCTCGGTGACGGTGACCTGGCAGGGGCATGAACCTCGAGAACTCGTGATCCGGGGAGGACGTGGATGAGCGGGCGATCCGTTGGGGGATTCTCGCTCCTCGAGATCCTCCTCGCCGCCTCGCTGGGCGTCGTCGTAGCGGCGGCGCTGGTGCAGCTGTTCGCCGCCTCGAGCAGAAGCAACGTCCTGCTCTCGGGCGAGGCCGGTCTGCAGGAGTCGGTTCGTCACGCCTTCGCATTCCTTGCCCGGTCGGCACGCGGCGCGGGCTACCTCGGCTGTTCGTCCGGGGTTGACGTCGTCAACGGTCTCAACGGCGCCTGGGAGCGAGTCGTCGAGGTTGGGATCGCGGTCGCCGTGGATGGCTTCGACGGCGTTGGCGCGGGGAACGGTGCGGAAGACTGGAACCCGCCGCTGTCCGCCTTGCCCCTGCGAGGCGTGGATGGATCGGGACAGGCTTTCAAGTCCCGCAACCGCATCGCCCCCGCGCGGCTGAAACCGGGTAGCGATGTTGTCGTGTTTCGCCGGGTCGAAGCGCCGCTCCATCGACTTGCCGCGCCTTGGTCGGACGCCGACCCGCTCACGGTGATGCTGGACGAGGACTCCTCCCTTACGGGCGACTTCGCCTTGGTGTCCGACTGCCGACAAGCGGCACTGGTGCGCATCGACGATACCGGCGGAGGCGTTGGGAGGACGACGCTCACGCGGACCAGCGGGAGTGGTCCGTTCGACAATCGGCCCGCTGCCTCGGTGTTCGTCGACCTCGATCCCTTCGGTGACGAGGACCAGCCTGCAGGCGCAGCGGTCGCCCATGTCGTGACCGAGATCTACTTCGTGGCCGAGGGGAGTGGCACCAACAACCGGCACGACGCTGTCTGGTCCCTGTGGCGCAAGACGTCGACGCGTCGGGCCGTGGAACTCATCGAGGGCATCGAGGACATGGAGATCATGTTCGGCGTCGACGGCATCCCGGACGATGGTTCCCGCGCGCCGACTCGCTACGTGCCACCCGGGGACACCACGGATCCCGTGCGCACCGTACGGGTGTCGTTGGTGGTGTCCAGTGTGGACGTCGTCACCACCGATGGTCAGGCACTGTCGCGGCGTTTCTCACGTACCTTGGCGTTGCGTAACCGATGATGGCAGGTAGACCCGCCCGCGGCTTCGTCCTTGTCGTGGCTCTCGGACTGCTGCTTGCTCTTACCGTCGGGTCCCTGGCTGCGGCCAGAACCACGACCTTGGAGCTGCGCATGGCGCGGAACGCGACGGATGCCGTGCTGGCGTTCCATGCGGCCGAGGCGGCGTTGGTCGATGCGGAGCGGTGGCTCGTCGAAGGCGGCGGCGACCCCGTGGACACGTTCACGGCAGCGGGGACCGGGGGTTTGGCGACCAGTCCGGACTACGGTGGGATGCCACCATGGCGGCGCTCCGACGTCTGGAAAGAGGGCCGTGTTCCCGAATCGTCGGTGCCCGGCGTCGAGCAGCAGCCTCGCTACCTCATCGAGTGGCTGACAACCCTTACCGACACCGGGCCGAAGGACAACCCGCTGCAACCGGTGACGATGGATGTCTTCGGCGTCACCGCCCGCGGCACCGGGGCGACCGCGGGCGTCACGGTGACCCTGCAGAGTACTTTCGGCCGCGCCCAGGACGGTAGCAGGGCCCGCCGGCTGTCGTGGACGGAACTCCCGTAGCGCCCCAAAGCCGTCCCCGGGGTTCGCCTCCGGCCCACAGCGAAGCGAAGTGCCGGCCGGCTATGGGGCGCTTCCATGGAACAAATCCCGTTTGTTGCCTGGCGGTCAGCGGCGCTCGCTGCCGGGAGAATTCGCGCAGCGAATTCTTGGCCGACCGCTTGCGGTCGGCAGCGACGCAGCAAAGCGGTCGTGTCTAGCACGATACAGGTTCGCCCCGGGCGTTCTCCACGATGCCGTCACCGTCACTGTCGCGGGCACGACGCACACGCCCCTGGGCATTGACGATCAGTTGGCGCGCACCCGCTGGATTCCGATCTGGTGGACAGATCAGCAGATTGCCGGACTGCGAGTCGGTGAGGCCATTCGGTCGCATGGACAGCGAAACCCGGTTGCGGAACGAGCGCCACGTCACGCGGTAGCCTTGCGGCAGCGGAGGCAGACGCTGGGCGATGGGTTCGTCGGATGCACGGCGACCGTCCCCATTCCGGTCGAGGAACACGAACGACCCCTCGTGCCAACCGTCTCGCGGCCCGCAATGTTCGCCAGCCCCGGGGCAAAGCGTTGCGGTGACTCGTCGCGTGACCGCAAGGCCACGCGTGTAGTGCACCGCGCGCAACATCTGTTCAGTGACCGCGTCGGTCTGCCTGCGCTCCACCAGGCCAGACATGCCCGGTGCGGCGAAAGCCGCCAGCACGGCGACCACCGCCAGGGCTGCCAGGAGTTCGCCCAAGGTGAGTCCGCTATTCGTTCGACGGCGGGGAATGCCTGCTCTCCACATCAGCCCGCCTCTTGCCGCTTGTCGGATTGCCCCTAGGGACGCCGAGTGTGCGCTCACGGCATGCGCCACACCATTGGCGAATGGCCGATTTCGTTGTGCGAGATCGCCGCCTTGACGGAGGCGCAGCCGGCCCTAAGACGATGCGGTCTGGGTGGCCGGGCGCTCGATCTTGAGCGGTGGAGGAAGCTTGGGTCGGCCGAGCAGTCCGAGACTCACGAGGTTCAGCAGGGAGCGCTCGCGGTCGCCGATAACCTCGTCGAGTACGAGGCGTCCGTCGTCGTCGAACGCGTGGAAATCCGGAAAGTTCAAGGCCAGGACTTGGAGTGCGTCGTCCGCGGCCTCGTGCAGGCCAAGCTGCCAGTTGGCCTCCACGAGCACCGCCAATGCATCGGGGGCTGCGGAAGTTTGGGAGAAGTTCTCGACGATGTAGCGCGCTCGGTTGGCGGCCCCGATGTAGGCGCGCCGGCCCAGGTAGTAGGTGGCGACTTTGAGCTCCGCGCGGGCGAGGACGTCGCGCAGGTAGATCATCCGCAGCCGTGCGTCGGTGGCGTACTCGCTGTCTGGAAAGAGCGTGACGAAGTCGCCGAAGTCGGTGAACGCCTGCTTGAGATGGGTGACGTCGCGAAGCGCCAAGTCCGTGCCGAAGATCCTCGTGAACACGCCCCGGCCCTTCGCCAACGCGATGAGCCCGCGCATGTAGTACGCGTAGTCCACATTCGGGTGCTGGGGATGCAGACGGATGAACCGTTCGGCGGCCGCACGCGCCGCATCCTCGTCGGACAGCATGTAGTGCGCGTGGATAATCTCCAGCTGCGCCTGCTCGGCGTAGTCGCCGAACGGAAAGCGCGCTTCCAGCCGCTGCAGGCGAAGGATGCCGCTAGCGTAGTTGCCGGATCGCAGGCTGCGCTGGGCTTCCTCGTAGAGGGTCTGCTGGCTCCCCTCCGGGATTTCCTGCTCGTCTTCGTCGCCGCCACCGAACCAGGCACATCCCGTGATGGCTAGGGCGAATGTTGCGCTGGCCGTCAGAAGACAGGGACGACTGGGCATTTGCGAGCTCCCCACTGGTTCCTCGGCGCGTTGTCGCGCTATCCGTTGAGCCACCCCGACGAGAGGTTAGGGCTCGGTGTCTATCGTAGCAGTCGCCGCACGACCGACGCTATGCTTGGCCCACAGTCGTGACGAGGGCGTGTGTGGGCGAATCCAGCGACAATGCGCTGGTGGAATTGGACGCTGTCGTGCCGCCGAAGTTCAACGGCGAACGCTTGGATCGTACCGCGGCCCGGTTGTTCGCCGAGGATGCCGGTGCCGACGTCGCGGTGTCCCGTTCGGAACTGGCCCGCTGGATCCGGGCGGGTGAACTCACCCTCGATGGTCGCGTCGTCAAGCCGAGCACGGCGGTCGCGAGCGGACAATGCCTGCGCCTCAAGGCAACCCGCGCCGCCCGTTTCGACTGGCAGTCGGCCGAGTCTCTCGACTTCCAGGTGGTATACGAAGATGACGACATCATCGTGGTGGACAAGCCAGGGGGCCTGGTGGTCCACCCGGGTGCCGGGAATCCTCGGGGTACGCTCGTCAACGGCCTTCTCGGACTCAGGCCCGACCTGGCCGTCCTGCCCCGGGCTGGCTTGGTTCAGCGGCTCGACAAGGACACGAGCGGCCTCATGGTCGTGGCGGCCAATTCCACAAGCCTGCTGAAGCTCGGCGAAGCAATGCGCGAGAGACGGATCGAACGACACTACCTGGCCGTAGCCGAGGGAGTCGTCATCGCCGATCAGACCGTTGATCTCCCCATCGGACGCGATCCGACGAATCGCCTGCGCCAGACGGTTCGCGACGATGGCCGCGAGGCGGTGACCCACATCGCCGTTGGCCGGCGGTTCGCGGCGCACACGCTCGTTCACGCCCGCTTGGAGACGGGACGCACCCACCAAGTCAGGGTACATCTGGCCGCCATCGGCCATCCGCTGGTGGGTGATCGGCGTTACGGCGCGCGCCGTATCGTCCCGCCGGAAGCATCGGCGGACCAAGCCCGGACGATCCAGGAGTTTCCGCGCCAGGCCCTGCATGCGAGCCGATTGGCATTGCCCCATCCGGTGGGTGGTGCGCGCGTCGACTTCGAATCGGAACCGCCGGAGGACGTGAAGTGCCTGCTGCACGCGCTGGAAGAGGCTTGATCCGTCCCGCGTGGGCGAACTGCCACGGCGTCGGCGCCTTGGCCACGACCCGATTGGGCGGTGTCAGCCGTCCACCCTACGACACCTTCAACCTTGGTCGTGGCGTTGGCGACGAGCCCGAACGGGTGGATCGCAATAGACGGAGCTTGATCGATCATATGGGCGTCGGCGACATTCAATGGCTCGATCAGGAACATGGCACCACGGTACTCGCGGCTACGGTGTCGACTGCCGCCGGTGCTCCTGCCACGGCCGACGCCGCCTGGACCGCGGACGAGAATCTGGGACTGGCGATCCTGACGGCCGACTGCGTGCCATTGCTGCTCGCTGACCTTGGCGGAGGCGCCGTGGCGGCAGCGCATTGCGGCTGGCGGGGGACAGTCGGCGGGGTGGTCGAAGCCACGGTCGACGCGGTGCCCGTGCGGCCGCAACGGCTCTCCGCCTGGTTGGGACCCGGTATCTGTGGACGTTGCTATGAGGTCGGCGCGGATGTGGTGGATAGGCTGGAGGCCCACGAACGTGCCGTGGTCCTCACTCCCAAGCAATCCAAGTGGTGCCTGGACTTGCCGTCCCTGATCGGCCACCGTCTACAGCGTGCGGGCGTCCGGGCCATCGAGTACTCGGGTCTGTGTACGCATTGCGACGGACGGTTCTTCTCCTACCGTAGGGACGGTCTCACCGGGCGTTCCGCGACACTGATCTGGCGGCATCGTCCCGCTACAGGCGGGCCTGAACGGAGGATCCATGACGGCTCTCAACCTCATTGAACATCCCCTCGCTGGCACACCCTTCGGGTTGGCCCTTGACCTGTGCCTAATACTCGCCGTGGCGGTTTGGCTGCTCTCGGTGCTCACCCGCGACTACTCACTGGTGGACAACCTTTGGAGCCTCTTGCCGCCGGTCTACTGCCTGATCGTCGCGGCCCACGCGGACTTCGACTCGGCGCGGGTGAACGTGATGACCGCTCTGGTCATCGCCTGGAGTGCTCGGTTGACGTTCAACCACGCCCGCAAGGACGGTTATCGGCTCCGGAACATGGACTACCGCTGGGCATACACGAGAGAGAAGCTCGGCCCGGTCGGGTTCCAGGTGCTCAACATCACCTTCATCGCCCCGGTCCAGATGCTCCTGATCTGGCTGTTCACGTCTCCCGTGCACCAAGCCTGGCTGGGGCAGGAGACACCCCTTGGCTGGCTCGACTTCCTCGCGGCAGCGCTGTTCGTTGTCCTGTTCGTCGGCGAGGCCACGGGGGACGAACAGATGTGGAGGTTCCAACAGGACAAGAAGAGGCGCCTCGCGGGCGGCGAGACGGTGACGGAGCCGTTCATCTCCACGGGATTGTTCCGCTACTGCCGACATCCTAGCTATTTCTGCGAGCTCGGCATGTGGTGGGTCTTCTACCTGTTCGCCGTGGCGGCCTCGGGACAGTGGCTGAACTGGACCGTGTTCGGCGTCGTTCTGCTGACGGCGTTGCTAATCGGGTCGACCCGCATCACGGAGGCGATCTCCGCCGCCAAGTACCCCGGCTACCGCGACTACCAGGCTGCCACCTTCGCGCTCATCCCTTTGCCCCGACCGCAGCGCACCGACGAACCGTAGGGCGGATAGGGACTGGTATAGTACGCGCCCTTTTTTCGGGGGAGTGTTGTTGCCGATGTCCGAACGCCTGTCCGGCGGGGAGATGCTCATTCGCGCATTGCAGGACGAGGGTGTCGAGCACGTCTTCGGCTACCCCGGTGGGGCCGTGCTGCACATCTACGACGCGATCTTCAAGCAGCAGCGCATCGAGCACATCCTCGTCCGTCACGAGCAAGCCGCCACTCACATGGCGGACGGCTACGCGCGCTCGACGGGCAAACCGGGCGTCGTGCTGGTCACATCGGGCCCCGGTGCGACCAATGCCGTCACCGGCATCGCCACCGCCTACATGGACTCGACCCCGATCGTCGTGATTTCGGGACAGGTGCCGAACGAGGTCATCGGCACGGACGCGTTCCAGGAGACCGACATGGTCGGCGTGTCGCGGCCGGTGGTGAAGCACAGCTATCTCGTGAGGGATGCTTCGGAACTGCCGCAGGTCGTCAAGGAGGCGTTCTACATAGCGCGTTCCGGACGCCCCGGGCCGGTGGTCATCGACGTGCCCAAGGACACCACCGATCCCAACATGCTGTTCGACTACGAATACCCCGCGTCGGTGTCGCTGCGCTCGTACGCTCCGGCGACACGCGGCCACAGCGGCCAGGTCAAGAAGGCGGTGAACGCTCTACTCGGCGCCAAACGGCCGGTGATCTACACCGGCGGTGGCGTCATTCAGGGCGATGCCGCCGCTCCGCTCACGCAACTCGCCCGACGGCTCGGGTTTCCGGTGACCAACACGCTCATGGGGTTGGGAGGATTCCCCGGGGACGACGACCAGTTCCTGGGCATGCTGGGCATGCACGGCACCTTCGAGGCGAACATGGCCATGCACCACGCCGATCTCATCTTCGCCGTGGGGGCACGGTTCGACGATCGGGTGACCAACAACCCCGGCAAGTTCGCACCCGATGCCAAGATCGTCCACCTCGACATCGATCCGGCGTCCATCTCCAAGATCATCAACGCCGACATCCCCATCGTCGGACCGGCCGCGGTGGTGCTCGCCGAAATAGACGCGGTTGTAGAGCGCCGGCTCGAGGCCGACCCGGATCGCCTCGACCGGGATGCGCTCGCAGCGTGGTGGACGCGCATCCGCGAATGGCGGGACGCCCACGGGCTAGACCATGACCAGCGTCATCGTTGCGGTCTGAACGGCACGCTCCTGCCACAACAGGTCGTCCAAGCCGTGTATCGGGCCACGGAAGGCCAGGCGTTCGTGACCAGCGATGTCGGCCAACACCAGATGTTCGCCGCCCAGTACTACAAGTTCGACGCTCCGCGGCGATGGATCAACAGCGGTGGCCTCGGCACCATGGGATTTGGTCTGCCGGCTGCCATGGGCGTGCAGTTCGCGCACCCGGCCGCCGCCGTGGCGTGCATCACCGGCGAGGGCAGCTTCATGATGAACATGCAGGAACTGTCCACCTGCATGCAGTACGCGCTGCCGATCAAGATCATCAACCTCAACAACCAGGCCCTCGGCATGGTCAAGCAGTGGCAGGACATGCAGTACGGGGGACGCCACTCACATAGTACCTACCGAGATGCGCTGCCGGACTTCAAGGCGCTGACCGAGTCGTTTGGCCACGTCGCCTACCGAATCGACACCCTAGCCGAACTCGATGACGTCATGGCCGATGTCTTCGGGCCGAAGCACACCGACGACTTGGTGTTCGTCGACGCCCACATCGATCCCGAGGAACACGTCTACCCAATGGCCGTCAAAGGCGGTGCCATGAATGACATGGTCCTGGAACGGGTCGACGGACGCGACGACATCCGCGAGGATCTCTAGTGCGACGTCTGCTTGCCATCCTCCTCGAGAACGAGGCCGGGGCCCTGTCGCGGGTGATCGGCCTGTTCGCGCAGCGCAACTACAACATCGAGACGCTTTCGGTTGCGCCCACGGAGGATCCAACCCTGTCGCGCCTGACCCTGTCCACCGAAGGCGACGAGAACCGCATCGAACAGATCACCAAGCACCTGAACCGGCTGATCGAGGTGGTCAAGGTGGTGGATCTCACCGACGGCGATCACATCGAGCGCGAACTGATGATGATCAAGGTGCGAGCCACCGGAGAAACGCGAGACGAGGTCAAGCGCGCCAGCGAGATCTTTCGCGGCCAGATCATCGACGTTGCACGGGACGCGTACACGATCCAGCTCACAGGCACATCCGACAAGCTCGACGCGTTCATTCGCGCCATGGACGAGGCGGACATCCTCGAGGTGGTTCGTTCCGGCGTTTCGGGCGTCGGTCGCGGCGAGAAGATCCTGAGCCTCTGAAGGCCCGAGTCAAGACAAGGGGAACACGATGCAGGTCTACTACGACAAGGATGCCGACCTTTCGATCATCCAAAAGATGAACGTCACGGTGGTCGGCTACGGCTCCCAGGGCCATGCCCATGCCAACAATCTGCGCGACTCCGGTGTCGGCGTCACGGTCGGTCTGCGACCCGGGTCCGGCTCGTGGACCAAGGCCGAGAACGCCGGCTTTGGGGTGAAGTCGGTTGCCGAGGCGGTGGCGGACGCGGATCTCGTGATGTTGCTGACGCCCGATGAGCACCAGCAGCGCATCTACACGGAGGAGATCGAGCCGAACCTCAAGGCGGGCGCGGCCATCGCCTTCGCCCATGGCTTCAACATCCACTTCCAGTTGATTGAACCGCGGGCGGATCTCGACGTCGTCATGATCGCTCCCAAGGGCCCTGGCCACACTGTCCGCTCGACCTACGTGGAAGGCGGGGGCGTGCCGTCCCTGATCGCCATCGGTCAGGATGCCAGCGGCCTTGCCAAGGACATTGCGTTGTCCTACGCGGCGGCCAACGGCGCCGGCCGGGCGGGCATCATCGAGACCTCGTTCCGCGAAGAGACCGAAACCGACCTGTTCGGTGAACAGACCGTGCTTTGTGGCGGGGCGGCCGCCCTTGTCACGGCGGGTTTCGAGACCCTCATCGAGGCGGGATACGCTCCCGAAATGGCCTACTTCGAGTGTCTTCACGAGTTGAAGCTGATCGTCGACTTCTTCTACGAGGGCGGCATCTCGAATATGTGGTACACGGTCTCGAACACCGCCGAATACGGTGGCCTGACCCGGGGCTCGCGCATCGTCACGGACGAGACCAAGGCGGAGATGCGGCGCATCCTCGACGAAATCCAGTCCGGCACGTTCGCCCGGGAGTTCGTCTCGGAGAACCAGGCGGGGGCACCCACCATCAAGGCCATGCGCCGCCAGAGCCAGGCGCACCCCATCGAGGAGGTGGGGGCCAATCTGCGTGCCATGATGCCTTGGATCGAAGCCAACAAGCTCGTCGACAAGACCAAGAACTGAAACGGGCTCGTTCTCGGGGCGCGCGCCCCGCCATGTGACATCGACTATTCGACCCCCCGTCGGGAGTGTAGCGGCCGGGCGGAAGTCACACGCGCAATCGGGCTGATTTCCTACATACGCCGGCATGGCTGGTGTCTACGATGCTGTCATGGATGGATTCGGGACGGCGTCGGCAACGGGTCGCGACGGGGACGCGTCGACGAGCAGTGGCGAGCGACCATTGACCGATCGGCGACCGGGACTTGCCAAGGCGGTAGAACGCCTCTTCGATCGTGCCGGAATAGAAGAGCCGGAGGGTCCGCTCCGGTGGACCTGCAGCAGCATTGCGGTGCTCACGGAACGCCTCCACGCCCAAGGTCGAAGCGCGAACGCGGCCGTGGTGAGCGGGCTCCTGCACGAACTGGGGTACAGCCTCCGGTCGAACCGACAGACACGTGAAGGACGCAGGCGTTTCGACCGCGACGCCCAGTTTCGATACATCGGCCAGCGCGTGCTTGACTTCCAGGATGCGGGACAACCGGCGATCTGGGTCGACACGCGCAAGCAGTTGATCGGTCCCTACCGAATCGGCGGATTGCGCTGGCGCTCCGGGGAGTTGCCCGAACCCACGAGAATCAGTGACTTCGCGGTGGCGGGATCGGGCGAGGCCACGCCCGCGCACGTGGAGGACAGGGTCAAGGGCTGGGTGGACGTGGGAATCGACCAGGACACGGCCGAGTTCGCCGCGCAGATCGTCGACCGTTGGTGGCGGAAGATGGGCCGCGCTGCCTACCCGAACGCGTCGCGCCTGCTGATCACCACCGACTGCGGCGGTGCGGCGAGCGAAGTCAGTCGAGTCTGGAAGGTCGAACTCCAACGACTTGCGGACAGCCTCGGAGTGGTTACCTTCATGTGCCACTTCCCGCCGGCAACGAGCCGGTGGCGCCGGATCGAGCACCGCATGTCCGCCCGGGTCGTGGAAAACGACCGAATTCGACCGACCGTCAGCCGCGAAGCCATCGTCAACCTGCTTGGCGAGGCGAGCGGAAGGCTGAAACGCTCACGTCCTCCGAGATCCGAGCGCGCGAGCGGAAGGACGATCAGCAACGATCAGCTCGAGGCGCTTGCCGTTGTCCCCGACGCCTTCATTGGTCAATGGAACTACCGCGTGTCCCCGACATAGCCGAGGACCGGTTCGTGGTGCTGGCCACGAGGGTCGCCACCCCGGTTGCATGAATCAGCCGGAGATGGCCACGTCGGCGAAGCGGATACGGGCCATCAGCGCCGAGCGTTCGGGGTTCCAGTGTTGCGTGTCGCCGATCGCGGCGATCTTCGTCAGCATCTCGTAGAAGTTTCCCGCCACGGTGATGTTGCGCACCGGGCGCAGCCGTTGACCATCCCGGCAGAGGAATCCGGCGGCACCGAAGCTGAAGTCGCCTGATACCGTGTTGGCACCCGAGTGAAGCCCTGCCAGATCGACGATCTCGAGGTACTCACCGCTCGTCAGAGAGCTCTCCGTCACGTCGCCTGGAGCAATCTCGAGTTGGTGCAGCCCGACGCCGAGGGATGAGCGCGGCGAACGTTCGGCGTTGCCCGTATTGGGCACATCGAAATGCGCCGCCGTGGCGCTGTTGTGCGCAAGGGTATTCAACACCCCCGCGTCGATCAGATCGGTAGTTGCGGTGGACAGTCCCTCGTCGTCGAACAGGGCGTAGCGGAGACCGTCCGCATCGAGCGGCGCATCGCGGATCGTCAGCGCTTCCACGGCGACCTGCTCGCCGACCTTGTCGCGCAATGGGTTGATGCCGTCCCGGGCGGTCTTCGCCGAGAACATGTCGGCGAACACGGCGAACAGGTCGGCTTGGTGCTCGGCGTCGAACAGCACGTCGTAGTGCCTGCTCGGGATGGCCTCGCCCTGGAGCATCGCAAGGCAGCGCCGGTAGGTCTCTTCGATGATCCACTCGGTGTCGATCTCGTCGAAACGACGCCCGTGCCACTGCACGCCTTCGAGGGCGTCCTTGCCGGCGTCGCTGGCCAACGCGTAGGCATGGACGCTGCAGACGCGGCCCTGACTACGGGCCGTGCGTCCCGTGGTGGAGAACACGTACCGCGTGGCGGTGATGTCCTGGACGCCGTTGTAGGGTAGGTTGCGAACCTTGTCGCGGGCGGTGAGTTCCCGTTCGATGTGGAGTGCCGTGTCGATCTTGGCTTCCACCGTCGTGGCGTCGGTCGGACTCAAGATCGCGTCGTCGGTGGTCAACGCGGTGTCGCCCGGAGCGACTCCCTCGTTGGGGTCGACGCGGGCGAACGCCGCGTTGACGAGGGCTTGGTCGACCATGGAGTCCAGCGCCGCGGCATCGTCCGCTTCGCTGTAGGCGATGCCGGCGCGATCGTCCTTGACCGCGCGGACGCCGTAGACGCGCGTGGACGTGACCTTGTGCTCTTCGAGCAGGCCAGCGTGGGCCTTGAGCGACAGCGACGCCGCTTCGCGGACAACGAGGTCGCCGGCCGCCCCGGCGTTCACGACCCTGTCGAGCACGTGGCGGGCGTTGCTTTCGATACCGTTGGCCGCCATCAGGCGTTGCCCCCGACGAGGATATCGTCCACCTTCAGCGTGGCCTGGCCTACGGTGGTGGGTACCATTCCCGAGACCGAACCGCACATGCCGGTGGCCAGGGCGAAATCGCGTCCAACCATGGAGATGCGTCGCAACACGTCGGGACCGGTGCTGATGAGCGTCGCGGCCTTGACCGGGTAGCGTACCTTGCCGTCCTCCACGTAGTAGCCCTCGACGACCGCGAAGTTGAACTCGCCCGTGCCGGGTTGCACCGAACCGCCACCCATGTGCGAGGCGTACAGGCCCCGGTCGATGGACGCGATCATGTCGTCGAAGCTGTCGTCGCCCGATTCGATGAAGGTGTTGCGCATCCTCGACGCGGGTGCGTACTGGTAGCTCTGCCGGCGCCCGGAGCCGGTACGTGGAAGGCCGGTCTGGGCCGCGCCGACACGGTCGGCGAGAAAGTTGACGAGTACTCCGTCCTTGATCAGCTGTGTTCGCTCCGTCGCCATGCCTTCGTCGTCGACGTTGATCGAACCCCATTCCCGGAGAAGTGTGCCGTCGTCCACGGCGTTCACGACAGGATTGGCGACCACCTCGCCGAGCCGGTCGTGGAAGACTGACGCCTGCTTGGCAACCGACGTGGTCTCCAGCAGATGCCCGCAGGCCTCGTGGAAGATCACGCCGCCGAAGCCGTTGCCGATGACCACCGGCATTCGACCCGACGGGCACGGTTTGGCGGACAGATTGACCAGGGCCTGGCGAGCGGCTTCGGACCCGCATTCCGCTGGATCGAGGGTCTCGACGATCTCCCAGCCCAAGAGGCCGCCGTCGTTTCTCGAACCGGTGGCCTGCTCGGTTCCGTTGGAGGCCACGGCGCGCAGGCTGGCGCGGACGTAGTGCCGCGTGTCGCGGATGTGCAGACCCTCGCTGTTGAATATCTCGACCCCCTGTTGACGCTGGGTACAGGCGCCCTGGGTCTGCGAAATGAGGTTGCTCGCCTTGCGTGCGGCTCGATCGGCGGCGACCAGGTAGGCCACCTTGTCGCCGACCTCCGCATCCTTGGAGAGCGTACGCTCGGCACGGTGGGCGTCCGCAGCGACCCGGAAGTCGAACGCCTGGGATACGGCTGCAGGATCCCGCCGGTCCTTGGCGGCGAGTTCCGAGACGATCCGTTTCAGTTCCTCTTGATCGGTGCGGTTGGTGTAGCCGTAAAGCACGTTGGTTCCGTACACGACGCGGACGCCGACGCCGAAGTCGATGCCCGACGCGATGTCGCGCACCTGGCTCGACAGGGTCGCGATGTTGTTAATCTGGTTGCGTTCCACGAACACCTCGGCGAAGTCAGCGCCGAGAGCGATGGCGTGGTCGATGGCGGATTGCGCCACGCGGGTATCAAGCACGGGAGTCTCCTCAAGGTCAATTCTTCGGCGGGTACATGCCGGTGCCGCTTGCGAGCGACGGTGAGAGTGTCGCACACGTTGCGCCCCAAAGGCCGTCCCCGACCGCGTCGGCAACGACGCACCTTCGCTATCGCTGTGCGCTGGGTCGCGCCGCTTGCGGCCCAGCCACACCGACCTCCCACGGACCAACCGCGCCCGGTCGCGTTTGTTCCATGGGACGGCTCAAGCGCGGGGCTTTGCCCGTTCGTACACCAACGCGTTGCCGACCTTGCCGCAGATCCTGCAGACGCCCGCCTCGCGGAAGCAGAAGGCAGCCTGCTGGCCCAAGCGCCGGGAAGACCCCATGGCTGCCGCTAGGTCACGGGTCGTGAACTCGTCCGACAGTCGCGGGTCGAGCATGGCGAAAAGGTCGCCCATGGACCGGATTCGGTGGATCTCGACCACTTCCACGAGGCGCCGGTCGACTGCGGTCCAGCCGCCGCGCCGACGGTTGCGGCGTTCGTTCGGCACCCGGACTTCCTCCTCCACCGTGATGACGACCTCGAGGGTGAGATTGGGATGACCGAGAAGCATCGGAATGCTCGCAATCGCTGCAAAGACGCTGAACACCGAACCGTGCTTGGGCGACTTGCGGCGCGTCCCCGCCGCCGGCTTGACGATGTAGCGGTCCTTGGCAATGGGGTGCACCAACGTGACTGGGTGGCTGGCGAGGAGGCGGGGCAGCTTTTTCTTCAGGGGCCAGAAGATGCCGGTGTGGATCTCGATGATGCGTTCGCCGATCACGATGTCGGCAACGTAGCCGTCGATGGATTGTTCGGTCAGGCTGCCGGGTACGGCGTAGAGCGCCTTCAGTGCCCGATGCAGGGACCTCTCGTTGAGCTCGCCGATGCCGCTGGGTTGTGCCAAGGGCGGTCCTCGAGTCGTAGGGGCGACCCTTGTGGTCGCCCGCTGGAGCGACAAGCGACGCAGTGCGGACGCTGACACGGGCGACCACAAGGGTCGCCCCTACGGTCGTATCATAACGTCAACCCGTGTCGGCCGATCGAGGAGCGCCCATGCTGACCGTCGAAGAAAACGAGACGCTCACCCGCACGGGATCGGGCACACCCATGGGCGACGTGTTCCGCCAATACTGGATGCCAGCGTTGTTGAGTCGCGAGTTGCCGGCGCCGGACTGTCCGCCGGTCCGGATCAAGCTTCTCGGCGAGGACTTCGTTGCGTTTCGTGATTCCGCCGGCAAGGTGGGCATCGTCGAGCCGCGCTGTCCCCATCGGGGAGCCGACCTGTTTTTCGGACGCAACGAGGATTGCGGTCTGCGCTGCGTGTACCACGGCTGGAAATTCGATGTCGACGGGCGCTGCGTGGACGTCCCCAACGTCGAGCCGACCATCGCCGAGCGGCTAAGACCGCGGGCCGCCGTCCGCGCGCTGAAGACTGCCGAGGCGGGGGAGGTCGTATGGGCACACTTCGCAGAGGGTGATGCCGATGAACTGCCAGGTGTGCCCGACTTTGAATTCGCCGCGGTACCACCGGAGCACCGCTTCGTGGGCAAGAAACTCCAGCAGTGCAATTGGGCTCAGGCCTGCGAGGGGGGCTTGGATACCGCGCACTTCTCCTACCTCCACGCCGGTGTCGGCGGTGGCGGGAAGGTGGGTCTGCACGAGGCGGGCCGCCCGACAACGCCGGGCGACGGCAACGGCGAACCGCTTCGCTTGGCGCGCTTCCGCTGGCTGGTCGAGGACGGCGCGCCCAGGTTCTCCGTGCTCAGCCACGATGCGGGACTGCTGCTGTGCGCCGCACGGCACGCAGACGACGACTGCCTCTACTGGCGGATGACCCAGTTCCTGATGCCGAACCATTCGCTGACGCCGGGCAACTTTCCGGAGGATCTGAGTCTCGCCAACACCTGGGTGCCCATCGATGACACTTCCTGCTGGATTTTCTGCTACGCCTGGCACCCGGATCGTCCGATCGGCGACAAGGAACGGCACCGATTGGTGGCGGGCTCGGGCATCTTCGCCGAGACGGACGAACACTTCGTGCCGGTCCGACGGCGCGAGAACGACTACCTCATCGACCGCGAATTGCAGAAGACCGAGAGCTACACCGGCATCGTGGGGATCTCGGAACAGGATCAGGCTATCGCCGACAGCCAGGGGCCGATCGCCGATCGCACCCGAGAGATGCTGTGTCAGACCGACCTCGGCGTCGTGCGATTCCGCGAAATGGTGCTACAGGCCACCCGGGATGTTGCCGCCGGAAAGGCGCCACTTGGGGCCGTCGATCCGGGCGCCTACCGGGTCCGT
Organism: Gammaproteobacteria bacterium; assembly: GCA_009839505.1. Classification (GTDB taxonomy): domain Bacteria; phylum Pseudomonadota; class Gammaproteobacteria; order Pseudomonadales; family Azotimanducaceae; genus VXYL01. The sequence continues at coordinate 51,327 of VXPO01000013.1, read as the reverse complement.
TCCGGTGACGCGGTCATCGCCGCTGACGCCCCGGTGGAGGAGGTCGTCCGGCATCGGTTCGGCGTCCGCTTTGCCGGTCGCGGAGCTGTGAGTTGACATAGAATGGTCATCGGGCACACAGCCATGGAGACGACAATATGCAGTTGAACATCACCGGACGCCATCTCAACGTCACCGCCGCCTTGAAGGACTATGTCACCAGCAAGATTACCCGCCTGGAGCGGCATTGCGATCACATCACCAACGTCCGCGTGGTGCTCACCGTCGACAAGCTCGAGCAGAACGCCGAGGCCATCGTCCACGCGGGCGGCGGCCACGAGATCTTCGCCGACGCGGCCTCCGACGACCTGTACAAGGCGATCGACGCGCTGTCGGACAAGCTCGACCGCCAGCTCATCCGGCACAAGGAGAAGCTCACCAGTCACCGTGTCTAGCCCGCACCGCCACGGTAAGGGTGTGCGTCGCCCTCAATGTTCCCGTTTCGATTCCCGGAGCTAGTGTCGGCGGTTCCCACGCGCGTGATTGAGTTCGACAAGATCCTCAAGCCCGGCTGCACCTGCGTCGGTGTGGATGCCCGGTCGAAAAAGGCCGTGCTGGAAGAGGCTTGCGAGCGGCTCTCGGCCGAGTTTCCCGACGACGTCGAACCGCGACGTCTTCTCGAGGGGTTGCTGGATCGGGAGCGCCTCGGCTCCACCGGATTGGGCGAGGGCGTCGCCATTCCTCACTGCCGATTCGAGACCTGCGACGAGCCGGTGGCCTGTTTCCTCAGAACGTGCTCGGGTATCGATTTCGACGGGCCGGATGACCAGCCCGTCGATCTGCTGTTCGTCCTCGCTGTGCCGCTGCACGAACAGCGGACCCATCTGGAGATCCTGGGGGCTCTCGCGCGGGCGTTCGATGATCCTGCCAATCTGGTCCAGCTCCGCCGGGCAACGACGGACCGCGAACTGTTCGACGTCCTTCAGCGCCAGCTAGTCCTGTCACAGCAGGAGTAGCCGTGTCGCTCCGTCGTGACCAGGACTCGCCTCTCCAGCTCGTCGTCATCACCGGGCGCTCGGGTTCCGGCAAAAGCACGGCACTCAACGCCCTGGAGGACGAGGGTTTCAACTGCATCGACAACCTTCCGGTCCGGTTGCTGGGCGAACTCGTCGACGATGCGCTTGGTGGTGCCGAAGAGCGCTTGGCGGTTTGCATTGATGCTCGCAACCCGGCGGCAGACCTGGATCGTTTCGAGGAGGTCGCCCGCTCGCTCAGACATCCGCAGATAGACCGACGGATCGTCTACCTGGACGCGGCGTCGCCGACCCTGGTCAAGCGTTTCAGCGAGACTCGTCGCCGTCATCCGCTGACCGATGCCGATACCACGCTGCGCGAGGCCATCGATCAGGAACGGGCCGTGCTCGCGCCCCTAGAGGATCTGGCCGACCTCACCATCGACACCACGAGTCTCTCGCTGCAGGAGCTCGTGAGGGCGGTCAAGACGCGGGTCGCGAGGGAGGAAGACGCGCTCCTGGTGCTGTTCACGTCATTCGCGTATCGGTCGGGTGTGCCGGTGGATGCGGACTTCGTGTTCGACGCCCGGTGCCTGCCGAATCCTCATTACCACGACGACCTCCGCGACTTGACGGGGCTCGACCATGCGGTGATGGAGTACCTGTCGGAGCAGCCCGAGGTTGGAGCGCTGTACACCGACATCTGCGCATTCCTCGAGTCCTGGATACCGCGTTTCGAAGCGAACCACCGTCGCTACCTCACGGTGGCCGTCGGCTGCACCGGTGGCCGACACCGTTCGGTGTACGTGGCGGATCGGCTTGCCGCGCACTTCAGGGACTCGCGGCTGACTGTCCTGCTCAGGCACCAAGAGCTGGACGACGACAGTGGAGATCGCGGGACAACGCCGTGAGAAAGGGCAAGGTCGACATCGTCAACAAGCTTGGACTGCATGCCCGCGCCGCGTCGAAGCTCGTCAACCAGGCCAAGCATTTCGCCTCACGCATCGAACTGGCCAAGGGAGGGGAAAGTGTCGACGCCAAGCGGATCATGGCGGTGATGATGCTCGAGGCGGTTGTCGGCACGACGCTGGAACTCGTCTGCGAAGGCGACGACGAAGACGCGGCTTTCGAGGCGGTGTGCGCGTTGTTTGCGGATCGATTCGGCGAGGGCGAGTAGCAGCCCGACTCAAGGCCCAACGCGGATCCGGATTTCCTCGACGCCAACGAAGTCCTGAAGCGACCCCAAGGCCTTCTCCACTTCAGGGAGGGCGAAGCGCAGCCGCGTGGCCCAGGAAGAGTCCGAGACGTGGATGGTCAACCGCTCGCCGCGGATATCGGCGACGCGGCAGTGCGGTGCAATGGACGGCGGCAGTACAGCACGCAGTTGCTCGGTCCACGAGTCGCGCAAGGCGGCGCGCTTGATCAGCCGCTCCAAGGCGTTCCTGGGCCGGTGGCGCCCCTCCAGCAACTCGCCGACGGTGTGTTGGGCCATGCCGCCTCCACGGTCGATCTGCCCATCATGATCCATCCCTCTGGCGAAGGACAGCGTGTTCGGAGCTTTCCCGGCACGTGCGTCAGCGGTAGCGGGCCGCCTGGGTATTGAACATCGCGGCGTAGCGGCCATCCCGGGCAAGGAGGTCGTCGTGGCTGCCGACTTCCACGAGTCGGCCGCGTTCCACGACGACGATCAGATCCGCCATGCGCACGGTGGAAAAGCGGTGCGAGATGAACACCACCGTCTTGTCCATCGTGAATTCGGCCACCTGCTCGTAGAGGCGGTGCTCGCGGAACGCATCCAGAGCAGCCGTGGGTTCGTCGAGGATGAGAATCTTCGCATCACTCATGAACGCCCTCGAGATCGCGAGGTGCTGCCATTCGCCGCCCGAGAGGTCGACGCCCTCGTCGAACGTCTTGCCGAGGACGGTGTCGTAGCCCTTGGGCAGGCCTTCGATGGATTCGTGCGCACCCGCGTGGGTGGCTGCCGTTCGAATCTGCTCGCGGTCGTCGAGGGCTCGAACTTCACCGAAGCCGATGTTATCGGCCGCCGACAGGTCGTAGCGGAAGAAGTCCTGGAACACCACCGCCACTTCACGCCGGACCTCGCCGAGGTGGTAGTCGCGCAGGTCGCGCCCGTCGAGCACGATCTCACCTTCGACAGGGTCGTAGAGCCTCGACAGCAGCTTCACGAGAGTGGTCTTGCCGGCACCGTTCTCGCCGACAATGGCCACCTTGGCGTGCGGTGGAATCTCGAAGGACACGTCGCGCAACACCCAGGCGTCGGACCCTGGGTACTTGAACGAGACGTTGCGGAACACGACGCCCTCCTCGATGCGTTGCGGAAAGGGCAGCGGCGTGCGCGCTGGGGGCCGAAGAGCGGCGTCCACCGACTGCGGGTCCATGTCCACGAGATCGAAGAAACGTGTGACGAACAGGGCGTTTTCGTAGACCTGGCCACCCGTGCCCACGAGCCCCATCAGCAGGCTGCGCCCCTGCTGCGCCGCGTTGAAGACCAGCGTCAGATCGCCGATGGTGATGCGTGCGAGCACAGCCTGATGGACGGCGTACGCCCAGATGGAGGCCACGCCGGCAAGCGAGACCACTTCGAGGCCGGTGCGCACCTTGAACAGGTCGATCAGCAACTTGATGTGGGCGCGCAGGTGACGTTCGCGAAACGCCCTGTAACGAGTGGAGAACGTGTCCCCCAGGGTGAACACGCGGATTTCCTTGGCGCTGTCCCGCGAGGTCATGAGCCGCACGAGGTAGTTGAGCATGCGGTTGTTGCGAATCCATTCGGCGTCGAATTCGAAGTGCTTGCGTGCGAAGTAGCCCTGCATGAGCAGCGCCGGCAGCACGGTCGCGATCAGCACGACGATGGCGAAGGGATGCAGGATGGTCAGCAGACCCATGGTCGCCGTCAGCCCCACGCCGTTGCGCACGAGCGAGATCGTCGACCAGACGACGTTCTCGACTTGGTAGAGCTGATCCTGGGCGTGGCGGAGCTGGTCGTAGAACCTCGGCGACTCGAAGAATGCGATGTCCAGTGAGCCTGCCTTCTCGATGACGCGTTCCTGAGCGGCGTAGTAGACCCGCTGCGAGAGGATGCTCTGCACCGGGTTCGACACCGCCGAGAGCAGCGTCTCGCCGAGCCACAGGCCGAACATGATGGCCACCGGCGTGATCAGTTCTGTCCAGCTGCCGCCGCGGGCGGCGGCGTCCACCACGCCGTCGACGATGATCTTGGTCAGGTAGATCATCGCCGGTGGTATGAGTGCCACCACTACCATGAGCGCGCACGCGAACACGAACAGCGTGGGCGCCGTTTCCCACAGGAAGCGGTAGACGCGGGGTACGACCCGCACGATTTCGCGCACTTTGCGGCGCAGTTTCACGTCCTGCGGACGGAACGGCTCGTCCATCGGATGGGGGCGCGTGGAGGTGGCGCGATGCTACGCCAAGCGGCGCAGCCGGACAATTGGGACGACACAGGCAGCGCGAACGTCACGCAACGACCTGATTCCATGTCGATGCCTGTGACAATGGTCTCGTCGAGCGCTACATTGGGTACGGTGAACCCTTCAAGGTCTGATCGCCATGCGACGGACGCTGCTGATCATCGTTGCGGTGGGCGGGCTGAGCCACGGCCAGGAGGCGGAACCACTCCGTTGGGCGCTGGACGAGTTCCGAACGCGTTGCATCCCGCTATGGGGCGACGTGCCGAATTCCGATTGCACGGTCGCGGAGTTCGGCGAAGTCGCGGAGCTGGACGGCTCGACGTTCTATTTCGCCGTGTATGACGACCGATCCGCGCCCGTTCCGGATTGGGCGACTTCATGGTCGAGGCAAGCCAACGCCGTGGTGCTTTTCAGAGCGGAACGACCCGACTTGCAGACGGCCATCGTCCTCCATGTTCGAAAGCCCGACCGCGAATACGGCCAGAGGGCGTACCGTGCCCCGGAGCTACTCCGGACGGACCTGGGTCCGGTTTTCTACCTCCAAGGATACGGTTCGGGCGACGGGAGCTTTCAGTTCCAGTACGACGAGTACTGGCTCTGGCGGTCGGGATCCCTGGTTGCGTTGGACGTCCATGGCTGGCTCTACCCGACGCGGGAGCGAATGCCGTCCGGCTTCAGCCTGAAGGGCATCGGCGACCTCCGAGACGCGCTGCAGACGCTGAGGTACGTGTCCGGCGACGTGGCGCGCGATGGCGACGGCGACTGCTGCCCGACCGGGGGCACGGTCAGCATCCGGTTCGAGTGGGACGGGCTGTCGCTCCGCGTCGCGGATTTCGAGCACGACCCAGGAGATCGATTGCGACCGGAGTGAACTTGGCGCAACGGCGAGGTATCGGGTCGCGGCGCCAAGTCACGCCCAGGGAAGCGAGTTGAGTTCAAAAACTCGCCGGTCGAGGTGATTGCGGAAGTCGCCGCGAACCCCGAATTGAGCAGGCTCCATCTCAGAGCCGCGAGCGAAGATGGCGATCCGGTCACACGCCCTCTGTCGCTCTCGTTCCAGCATGTGGACGATGTCCGTTCGACGCCGGCAAGATTCTCGTGGTTGGCAGAACGAATCAACGCAGCGACCTGCTAGCCATCTACGACGCGGCATCGCTCGATCTGTTGGACGTCATCCTGTGTCGGGACTTGACCCTGTCGCCATCGGGCCGCTTGGCCGCTTTCGAGCGCTTCTTTCCGCGCACGGCACCGCGACAGTTCGCCTATCACGTGACTCTGCTGTACGACTTCGCTGCGATGCCAGCGGCCAACCGGCTGGCGGGAGTGCTGGTTCCTGGCCCCGTTGACATCGAGGCTCGTGATCATCGAAATCGACGACGATGGGCGACCGGTGCGCAGCAACGTTGTGGAACTGGGAACTCACTTCTATCCGGTCGTCAGGATTGACTTCGTCAACGGCTCAGTTCGTCTGGAGAGGCGGGCTAGCGAACGCGAAAAGGAGATACGCGTGTTCGACTCCGTGTTCTGACGCAGTTCGACCGCCAGGCAACAAGCGCGCTTGTTCCACGGAAGGAGTAGAATCGCCCGACCACGGAATCTGCGACTGAATCAGGATGATCAACAGTCTAGTTCGCAAGGTCGTTGGCAGCCGCAATGCCCGGGAACTCAAGCGGATGGGCCGCATGGTGACCCGTATCAACGCGTTCGAGGAGTCCATGCAGGCGCTCTCGGACGAGCAGCTCGCCGCCAAGACGCCCGAGTTCAGGGAACGGCTGCAATCCGAGTCCCTCGAGGACCTTCTTCCCGAAGCGTTTGCCGCCGTGCGGGAGTCGTCGCGGCGGACTTTGGGTGAGCGTCCCTACGACGTGCAACTGATCGGCGGAATCACCCTGCATGACGGCAAGATCGCCGAGATGCGCACCGGCGAAGGCAAGACCCTGGTCGCGACGCTGGCTGCCTATCTGAACGCCCTGGGCGGTGGCGCGGTACACGTCGTCACGGTGAACGACTACCTTGCCCGGCGCGATGCGGCCTGGATGGGGCCCATCTACGACGCGCTCGGCATGACGGTGGGCGTCCTCCAGTCGCACCAGGACCGGGACAGCAAACATGCAGCCTATCGGGCCGACATCACCTACGGCACCAACAGCGAGTTCGGCTTCGACTACCTGCGCGACAACATGGTGTTCACGCGCGAAGATCGTTCGCAGCGCTCGTTGGACTACGCCATCGTCGACGAGGTGGATTCGATCCTCATCGACGAGGCCCGCACGCCGCTCATCATTTCGGGACCAGCGACCGAGACGAACACTGATTTGTTTGAACTTTATAAAAAAATCAACAGATTAGCTCCAAAACTTAAGAAGCAGGACAAGATTGAGCGGAACCTGCCGGCCATTCTCCAAGGCAACGAGCCGGAGCCCGAGGAGACCGGCGACTTCTTCATCGACGAGAAGAACCGCCAAGTGGAGCTGACCGAGCGCGGCCACGAACTGGTGGAGAACGAGCTCCAGCGCCTGGGTCTGCTGGAGGAGGACGACAGCCTGTTCGCGGCGGCCAATCTCGAACTCCTCCATCACGTCAATACCGCGCTCAAGGCCCATTTCCTGTTCCAGCGCGATGTCCACTACATGGTGCAGGACGGCGAGGTGGTGATCGTCGACGAGCACACCGGGCGCGCGCTGCCGGGGCGTACCTGGCGGGACGGCGTCCACCAAGCCATCGAGGCCAAGGAAGGGCTGCAGGTCCGGCGCGAGACCCAGACGGTTGCGTCGACGACCCTGCAGAACTACTTCCGCCTGTACGGCAAGCTCGCCGGGATGACGGGTACGGCCGACACCGAGGCCATGGAGTTCAGGCAGATCTACGGTCTCGAGGTCATCGTCATTCCGACACACATGCCGATGATCCGCGATGATCGCAACGATCTCGTCTACCTCACCATCGATGAGAAATACGACGCCATCGTCGCCGAGATCGAAGACGTGACGGAGCGGGGGCAGCCCGTGCTGGTGGGCACGGCGTCCATCGAGTCGTCGGAGAGGCTGTCCAACGAGCTCAACCGGCGCAACATCAAGCACAGCGTCCTGAACGCCAAGCAGCACGAACGCGAGGCCGAGATCGTCGCCCAGGCGGGACGACCCAGAGTGGTGACCATCGCTACCAACATGGCGGGACGCGGCACCGACATCAGGCTGGGCGGAAACTGGGAGGCCGAAGTGGCCGCGCTCGGCGAGTCCCCCGATCCGGCGGTAGTCGAGCCGATCAAGTCGGCTTGGCAGGAGCGCCACCAAGCGGTGATCGACGCCGGCGGGTTGCATATCGTCGGCACCGAGCGCCACGAGTCGCGCCGGATCGACAACCAGTTGCGGGGCCGTGCGGGTCGTCAGGGCGATCCGGGTTCGTCGCGCTTCTTCCTGTCCATGGAAGACGACCTGATGCGCATCTTCGCCTCCGATCGGCTACGCAAATTCATGGGCTCGCTCGGGCTCGAACAGGGCGAGGCGATCGAACACCGCATGGTGAACAACTCCATCGAGAAGGCCCAGCGACGGGTCGAGGGGCGCAACTTCGACGCCCGCAAGGAGCTTCTCGAATACGACGACGTGGCCAACGACCAGCGCCACTACATCTATCAGCAGCGCAACGAACTCATGGACGCGGACGAAATCGCCGACGAGATTTCCGAGATCCGCGACGAGGTCGTCGAAGATCTGGTGTGCGAATACATCCCGCCGGAGACTATCGAGGACCAGTGGGACATCGATGGGCTCGAGCAAGCGCTCGCGACCGAGTTCAACACCCAGCAGCCGGTCGGTCGATGGTTGGAGGAGGATCACGAACTCACGGAGGAGGGTGTCCGGGACCGCATCGCCGACGCCGTTGCCGAGGAGTACGCCGTCAAAGAGGCGGCATGGGCTGAGGCGGACGTGCCCATGCGCCAGATCGAGAAGCAGTTGATGCTGCAGGTGCTCGACCAGAAGTGGAAGGAGCACTTAGCGGAGATGGACGACCTGCGTCAGGGGATTCACCTGCGCGCCTATGCGCAGAAGCGGCCCAAGCAGGAGTACAAGCGCGAAGCCTTCGAGCTGTTCCAGGATCTGCGCGACAGCATCAACCGCGACGTCATCCGCCTGCTGTCTCGGATACAGCTGCAGAGCAGCGACGACATCGAGGAAACGGAGCGTCGACGACGTCTGCAAGCGGCACGCAGCATGAGCTACAGCCACGCCGACGGCGAACCGGGCGGCACCGTTCGCGCCCCGGCCTCTCCGGGAGGCAGCCAACGGAGCAACGGCGCGCCGGGCCAGCGACGCCCTCCCGCCCAGGTGGAGACGTTCGTGCGTAGTGAACGCAAGGTTGGGCGCAACGAGTCGTGTCCCTGCGGCTCGGGCAAAAAGTACAAGCACTGCTGCGGGCGGGCCTGACTCCCTACTCGCGTTGACACTTCCCGTTACCGCGCTCTAGAGTGCGCGCCCTTTCGGTTCGGCTAGAAGAGAAGCGATATGGCGGTGAACCTGCCGCCGATGGGTGATCTCACCCCCATCGACGGAATCGTGCTGGGCGCGGCGGAAGCAGGCGTCAGATACCACGACCGTTTGGATCTGGCGGTCCTCCTGCTCGAACCGGGCAGCGTCGTCGGCGGGGTGTTCACCCGCAACGCCTTCTGCGCGGCCCCCGTCGTGGTGGCCCGCGAGCGGTTGGGCGGTGCCCGGGCGTTGGTCGTCAACAGCGGCAACGCCAACGCTGCCACCGGCGCGCGTGGTCTCGCCGACGCGCGCGCAACCTGTGCCCACCTTGCGGCCAGAAGCGGGTTTGGGGAGCAGGAAGTCCTGCCGTTCTCCACGGGTGTGATCGGCGAGTTTCTGGATATGGACGCCATGCGCGGGGGAATCGATGCGGCCGTCGCCAACGCCCGTCCGGACGGCTGGGCGGATGCCGCCCGCGCGATCATGACCACCGACACGGCGCCGAAGGCCGTCTCCGTTCAAGGCAGGGTCGACGGTCGAACGGTGCGGGCCACCGGCATGGTCAAGGGATCGGGCATGATCCGACCGGACATGGCCACCATGCTCGCTTTTCTCGGCACGGATGCCGCGCTGACGGCGTCCGCGGTGAACAACCTTGCGCGGGATCTGGCCGAGCGCAGCTTCAACCGGCTCACCATAGACGGCGACACCTCAACCAACGACGCCTTCGTGGTTATGGGCACGGGCCGCGCGGGGGGTGATCCCATCTCTGGTGCAGGCAAGGCCTACGATGAACTGCTCGACGTGCTTACGCCGCTGGTGGTGGAGTTGGCCGAGCGCACCGTTCGCGACGGCGAGGGAGCCACGAAGTTCGTCACGATTCGGGTGGAGCAGGGGGCAAGCCCCGCCGAATGCCTGAAGGTCGCGTACACGATCGCCCATTCACCGCTCGTCAAGACGGCCTTGTTCGCCGGCGATCCCAACTGGGGGCGGTTCTGCATGGCCATCGGCCGGTCCGTCCCGTCCCTCGAACCCGACGTGGTGGACCTCTACCTGGACGATGTCCAAGTCGCCAGTGGTGGGTTGGTGGCGGACACGTACACGGAGGCGGCGGGTGCCGACGTAATGGCCCGAGACGAGTTCACGGTGCGGGTTGTGTTGGGCCGCGGTACGGCCTCGGAGACGGTGTGGACGTCCGACCTCTCCTACGAGTACGTACGCATCAACGCGGAATACCGGAGCTGAGACCGTGGCCCCCTACGCAGTTCCGGTTCCCTCGGCCGCAAGCTCCAGATAGCAGCGGTGCAGACAATCGACCTCGGCGTGGAGATCCGCGCGGTGGGAGAAAAGGGACATCCACCCTTTGGTGATTTTGGGACACCCACACGTCTGC
>VXPO01000013.1:40804-41011 GCA_009839505.1 Gammaproteobacteria bacterium | reverse complement strand
GTGGGAGAAAAGGGACATCCACCCTTTGGTGATTTTGGGACACCCACACGTCTGCCGCTGGAGGTTCGAGATGGAACGACACACCAACAAGTAGCAGGGGGTGTGGGAGAAAAGGGACATCCACCCTTTGGTGATTTTGGGACACCCACACGTCTGCCGCTGGAGGTTCGAGATGGAACGACACACCAACAAGTAGCAGGGTGGATG
>VXPO01000013.1:0-40794 GCA_009839505.1 Gammaproteobacteria bacterium | reverse complement strand
TCTGCCGCTGGAGGTTCGAGATGGAACGACACACCAACAAGTAGCAGGGTGGATGTCCCTTTTCCGCCGCAGGGTGGATGTCCCTTTTCCGCCGCAGGGTGGATGTCCCTTTTCCGGGGAGCCTCTGCCGCTGGAGGTTCGAGATGGAACGACACACCAACAAGTAGCAGGGTGGATGTCCCTTTTCCGCCGCAGGGTGGATGTCCCTTTTCCGCCGCAGGGTGGATGTCCCTTTTCCGGGGAGCCAATGTCGGTCGGCTAGGACGGGCGACCACAAGGGCGCTACGCGGTTTCCGTTCCCTTGGCTGCCAGTCGCAGGTAGCAGCGGTGGAGACGATCTACCGCGGCGTGGAGGTCGGCGAGGCTGCCGTCGTTGCTGACGAGGTCGTCGGCCAGGTGGCGGCGGGACGCGCGGTCCAGTTGGCTCGCGATGATTGCCCGGGTCTGTTCCTCGTCGACGTTGTCCCTCGCCACGGTGCGTGCGATCTGCAACTCCTCCGGGACGTCCACCACCAGGATTCGGTCCGCACGCGGATCCCGTCCGCGCATTAGCGGATTGACCAGCACGGCGTAAGCGGATGCGGCTGCCGCGAGGTCGTCGGCGATCAGCCGATTGATGCGTGGATGCAGGGTGCGCTCCAACCAGTGCCGCTCGGCCGGATTCTCGAAGACGCGTGCACGCAATGCCGCGCGGTCCAGGGTGCCGTCTCCGTTCAGGATGTCGGTGCCGAAACGAGCGGTGATGTCGTCCAGTCCCGGTTGGCCCGGTTCCACCACGACCCGTGCGGCCACGTCGGCGTCGACGACGGTGACCCCGAGCTCGCGAAACCGATCCGAGACGGCGGTCTTGCCGCTGCCGATGCCGCCGGTGATGCCGACCACGAACTTCGCCACGACTCAACCCAAGGTTAGGAGCAACGGCAGTCGCGACGCAAAGAACAGCGCGATCACCCCGCCGAGGGCCAGGAACGGCCCGAAGGGTAGTGGCGTGAGCCGATTGCTGCTGCCTCGGACAAGGCCGATGGCGGCGTAGCCGATGCCGAGCAGGCCGGCGATCAACGCGATCGTGGGTAGCGCCTGCCAGCCGAGCCAGGCACCCAGTCCGGCAAGCAGCTTGAAGTCCCCGTAGCCCATGCCCTCCCGCCGCATCACACGCTTGTGAACCTGGTAGATGAGCCACAGCGCCGCGTAACCGGCGACCGCACCGACGATGGCGTCCACCGGCGTCGGCGTCGTGTCCAGGAAGGCTGCGGCCAGGAGTCCCAACCAGACGAGCGGCAGCGTGATCTCGTCGGGGATGAGTTGTGTCTTGGCGTCGATCGTCGCGGCCGCAAGAAGCGCCATCAACAGGACGTAGAACGCGAGTGCGCTGACCGTGTAGCCCCACACGGCAAGGACGGCTAGAAGGAGGGCTGCCCCGGCGACCTCGATGGCGGGCAGGCGTGCCGAGATGCGTGCCGTGCAATGACGGCAACGTCCCCGGAGCATGATCCAACTAAACACCGGGATGTTGTCCCGAGGCTTGATGGGTGATCCACATGCACCACAGTGGGATCCGGGTAAGGCGAGGTTGAACGTCGGGCGTGGGTGCGCGGGGGCGATGTGCAGCGCGTACAGCGCGTCGTCCCGCCAGCGTCGGTCGAGCATGGTCGGCAGCCGGTCGATCACCACGTTGAGGAAGCTGCCGACGCACGATCCCGCGACGATCGCGAGGACGAGCACCGTCAAGCCGTGGGTAAGCAGATGGTCGATGGCGGATTCCTTGCGTGCAGCGAGGCGATTGTATAGCCCCCGGAGGGCGGGGGAGCCAGCTATCAGCCTCCGAATGCCGAGCCGAGCTGGAACACGGGCAGGTACATCGCCACGATCAGGCCTCCGATCAGTGCGCCGAGCACGGCCATCATCAGCGGCTCGACAAGGGTGGTCAGGTTGTCCACCGCGGCATCGAGCAGTGACTCGAAGTGCGCCGCGGCGCGGCCAAGCATGTCGTCGAGGCTGCCCGACTGTTCGCCGATCGCAACCATTTGGATCATCAGGTCGGGAAACAAACCACTCTCGCGCATGGCTGCCTGCAGGGGCTCGCCCGTGGCGACGGCGTCGGACAGCCGTTCGACCGCGGCGGCATAGACGGAGTTTCCGGTCGAGCCGGCGATCGACCGCAGCGCGTCAACAAGCGGCACACCCGCGGCCACGGTGGTGCCGAGGGTGCGCGCATACCGAGATATCGACGCCTTGACGAGGATGTCGCCGGCGATGGGCGACTTCAGCAGCATCCGTTCCAGCAGGTTGCGGAACCGGGCGGAGCGGCGCCGCCCGAGGAAAACACCCGCGACAGCGAGCGCCATGCCCCCGAAAAGCGCCAACCCGTGGTCGCGGAACCCATCGGAGATGCCGAGGACGAATCGCGTGAAGCCCGGCAATTCCGCGCCGACGCTCGCGAACACGGCCTCGAACTGTGGCACGACGTGAATCAACAGGATCGCGGTGACGACCACGGCCACGGTGGTGACGATCAACGGGTAGCTCATCGCCTTCTTGAGCTTGCGCATGGTGGCCTGGGTGCGCTCCTGGTAGGTGGCGATACGCTCCAGCATGGACTCGAGCGTGCCCGAATGCTCACCGATGGATACCAGATTGCGGTACAGGGCGTCGAAATGCGTTGGCGACCGCGCCAGCGCCACCGACAGCGACTCCCCGGCCGACAGGTCTGTGCGGATGTCCTTCACCAGTGCTTGGAGCTTGTCGTTGTGCACACCGTCCGCAACCACGTCGAGCGCCTGCACCAGCGGTACCCCGGCACGGATCAGGGTGGCCGTCTGGCGGCTGAACAGGGCAATGTCGCTGGCCTTGATTCGCTTCCCGATACGCCTGGCCGGCCTTCGCGCGCCGTTAGCCGTCCGACGGCGAACACGGGTGGCGCGGATACCTCGGCGATCCAGGGAAGCTCGTACATCCCCTTGCGAATCTGCGCGAATCTCGCCGGACAGCTTGCGACCGAAGCCGTCCCGGCCTTGCCAGAGATAGACCGCACCTTGGTCCATGCCAGGCGCCTCAGGCTGTTGATCGAGGAGTGCCACCTGCGCGTAGAACAACGTCGCTCAAGGAACCTAGTGTCGTGTCCCGCAAGTTTCTAGTGCTTCAGAGCTCGCCCTGTGCGTCAATGCAAGCGCCCCAAAGCCGGGCCGGCGCTTCGCATTCGCTGTGCGCCGCCTTCGCCTCCGACCCAGCCACGCCGACCCATCAATGAACAATCGCATCCGGTCGCGTTGCTCCCGTATGCGTTTGTTCCATGATGGGCGTGGTCCCGCAGGCAATAGCGGGTTATTGGCAAGGGCCACAACGCAGCAGTGGCGTGCAGGGCGAGCTCCCGAAGGGCGCGCCCCACGGGTCCTGTGGCTGTGTTGCGCCCCTTGGCAATGACCCGCCATTCCCGGCGGGGGTTTGCACGCGCCTTGCCACAGAACCCGTGGGACGCGCTGAAGTACTAGAAACTTGCGGGACACGACACTAGCTCCGCGCGGTGACGCGGTTGACTTCGCGCAGACTCGTGATGCCTTGCATCACCTTGTTGAGACCACTTCGCCGCAGATCCTCGTAGCCGAGGCCACGGGCTTCCCGCGCTAGCACGACGCTGTCGCGGTCGGCGAGCAGATGCTGCTGAAGCTCCGGAGTCACGGTCACGACCTCGTATATGCCCGTACGCCCCGCATAGCCGTGGTCGCATCCGTCGCAGCCGCCATCGTTGGCGTCGAAGATGCGCAGCCCACGGTCGAGATCCCGTTCGGTGAAGCCCTCGTGCAGCAGCGTATCCGACGGTACGTCGAGCGGACGTCGGCAGCGCGGGCAGAGCACACGGGCAAGACGCTGTGCCACGATCAGCGACACCGAAGTTGCGAGGTTGAACGCTGGGATTCCCATGGAACGGAGCCGGGTGAGCGTCTCGACGGCGGAGTTGGTGTGCAGGGTCGACAACACGAGATGCCCTGTCTGTGCCGCCTTGACGGCGGTTTCGGCGGTGTCCAGGTCGCGAATCTCGCCGACCATCACGACGTCGGGATCCTGGCGCAGAAACGCCCTGAGTGCGGTGGCGAAGTCCAATCCGACCTTGGGATTGACCTGGACCTGGTTGATGCCCTCGACGTTGATCTCCACCGGATCCTCCGCCGTGGCGATGTTGCGATCCTCGCCGTTGAGGAGCCCTAGACCCGCATACAGCGTCACCGTCTTGCCGCTCCCCGTGGGCCCGGTAACCAGGACCATGCCCTGGGGTCGACCGAGCGCCTCCAGGTACCGTTTCCGCTGGTCCTGCTCGAGGCCCAGGTCGTCCACGCCGAGATGTGCGGCCGTGGAGTCGAGAATCCGCAGCACGATCTTCTCGCCGTGCAGGGTGGGCAGCGTGCTCGCGCGGATGTTCACACCCCCGCGACCCGTGTCCGAGCGACGGCCACGGGTCCGGGGTGCGCGGATGGGATCCAATGTGATGCGCCCGTCCTGCGGTATGCGGCGTTCGGTGATGTCCATCTGCGCCATCACCTTCAGGCGCGCGGCGAGTTGACTAGCCATTGCCAGCGGTGGGCGATGGGTCTCGCGCAGAATGCCGTCGACTCGAATGCGAACTCGATAGGCGTGCTCGTAGGGCTCGAAGTGGATGTCCGACGCCCCGGCCTCGACTGCACCGACCAAGGTCTCGTGGACGTACTTCACCACGGTTGCGCCATCGACCGTGTCGTTGATCGCGGTGGTTGGCGTAGCCGCCGGCTTGTCTTCCTTGGCACGGTTGCCAGGCGACGGCGGCCGGCGCCGGAACCGTTCGATCGCGATCGCAAGCTGATCCGCCGCGACCAGCACAGGTGACGGCTCGAGCCCCGTTCGGAACTTGATGTCGTCGAGGACCGCGGAGCTGGCGGGATCTGCAATCGCGAGGAACAGGCGTTTACCGTTCCTGCCCAGGGGCAGGACGCGCCGGCGCTGCACGACCTGAGGGTCGACGAGATCCTTCGGGACGGCCTCGACGTCGATGGCCTCCAGATCGAGCAACGGCATCCCGAACTCGGCGGCGGTGTTCAGGAGAGGGGATGCACGGGCCGGCGTGCGATCCGTTCCGGGTTCGGCTGACAGGGCCATCGAGGCATTCCTTGAAACGTTGAAGGGCGGCGACGTCGATCGTTGGATGTTGACCCCGACGCGCGTCGAAAAGATGCGAGATGTCCCAAGGTTTCGACGGAAAAGCGCCATTCACCATGTACGCCCGATGCCGTTTACAGCTACCCCCTTCTTGACCGACCGTTTAACGCCTTGTCGCCAATCGGCGAGCAGAGCAATACGGAGGAAGCAAGAACATGAAAACCAAGCGAATGCACGGCTTTTCGCTGATCGAGTTGATGATCGCCGTCGCCATCATCGGGATTCTCGCAGCGGCCGCGATCCCCGCCTATCGGAGCTACATCGAGAACTCCAACATGGCCAAGGTCGATGCCCACTACCGGCAGGGGATCCGCTTCGTGGAGAACGAGTTCCGGCGCATGCGCGCGGAGATGTCCATGGGTACCCTGACCGCGACCCAGGCGGACACGCGCTACACCAACACCGCACGCATCGCGTCGTTGAACGGCGACGGTGGAAGGTCGCCCGGTGGTGGAGCCGCGTATGCCGAGACCGTGGACGACGCCGCCGGGGTCGTCGGTGTTGCAACCAGTGGTACGTTCGCCGCCA
Source organism: Gammaproteobacteria bacterium (assembly GCA_009839505.1). Taxonomy (GTDB): domain Bacteria; phylum Pseudomonadota; class Gammaproteobacteria; order Pseudomonadales; family Azotimanducaceae; genus VXYL01. The sequence goes on along the minus strand of VXPO01000013.1, from coordinate 35,082 downwards.
ACGACGTCGTCGTCACGATCACACGCCCCATGTTCGGCGACTTCGCGGCCGCCGAGACGCGGGACATCGCCTGGGCGGATGCGTGAGCGGTCTCATTCGTGGAACTTGCACGACGAGGACGCGAACGGGCTTCTCGCTGCTCGAGCTGTTGATAGCGTTGGCCATCGTCGCGGTGCTGGTGGGAGTCGCCGTGCCGGTCTACCGGAACTACACCGACACGGCCCGCGATGCCACGCTGTTGAAACAGATGGCCGCGATGGCCGTGTTCCAGGAGGACCTGAAACTGCGCACGGGCAACTACGGCGCAGGCGTCTACGACGCGAACGCCGGCATCGCCACCTTGTCCGAGGCGATCGGGTGGAAGCCGTCCGGCGCCGACGGCGTTGCGTATCGGGTAACGGCGACGCGTGGGGAGACTTGGACGGTGACGGCCACCGCGCAGGACGGTCGCGAAATCTGCCGCATCTTCCCCGCAGGTACGCCCTGCCTGGAATGACCCGCGACAATGGCGCACCGCCACGCAACGGAGTAAGCTTCGCCGCCCTGCGCACCCACCTCTCTTAGTGCCGGAATAGCTCAGTCAGGTAGAGCAACTGATTCGTAATCAGTAGGTCCGCGGTTCGATTCCGCGTTCCGGCACCAATCAGCCGATTCGCATGGATAGGTCGAGGGGCACCACGCGTTTGGTGATCTCACCGATCGAGACATAGCTGACGCCCGTCCGCGCGATGGCAGCCACGTTGTCGAGCGCGATGCCGCCGGAGGCTTCCAGGGGTACGCGCCCGGCCGTGATGGCGACCGCCTCTTCGAGATCGGCGAGGGCGAAGTTGTCGAGCAGCACCCGGTCCACACCTGCGGCGATGGCGGCACGCAATTCGTCGTGATTCTCGACTTCGATCTCGACGGGTTCCCGGGGATGGATGCGCCGGGCCTCGCGTACTGCCGCGTCGATGCTCCCGGCGGCCGCCAGGTGATTCTCCTTGAGCAGGATGGCGTCGTAGAGGCCCAAGCGGTGGTTTTGCGCACCGCCCATGCGAACGGCGTACTTCTGCGCCGCACGGAGCCCCGGCAAGGTCTTTCGGGTGTCGAGGACCACTGCGCCGGTTCCGGCGACGGCATCCACGTAGCGGCGTGCTTGCGTGGCGGTGGCGGACAGGAGCTGCATGAAATTGATGGCGGTGCGTTCCACGGACAGCAGACTTCGGGCTGGGCCGTCGAGGTCGACCAGCGCATCGCCCGGGGCGATATTCGAGCCGTCTTGGACGCGCCAATGCAGCGCGATCTCTGGGTCCACCTGTCGGCAGGCTTCGTCCACCCAAGGCCGACCGCAGAAAACACCGGCGTCGCGGGTGACGACCCGTGCGTCGACCTGGACGTCGGGCGCAATCAGGTCGGCGCTGAGGTCGCCGGACCCGATGTCTTCGGTGAGCGCAACCCGGACGTCCCGAGTGACGGTGTCTGGATCGATCTGCATGGCGGCGAGTATAGCGGTCGGCTCCTGTGGTGCCGTTGCAGCGGCGGGGGTTAGAGTGTCTGCCTTGTCCAAGGCGGTTCGCTCCAAGACGATGAAGGTCACCGACGATCACTGGCTTCAAGGCGTGCGACGCCGGCTGTCGCCGAATGCAAACGCCCGTCCCGATCCGGAGGACATCTCGCTCGTGGTCGTGCACGGGATCTCGCTGCCGCCCGGGGAGTTCGGCACCGGCCAGGTGGAGGCGTTGTTCACCAACACGCTCGACACGACACGGCATCCGGCGCTGGCCGACCTGAACGGCGTGCGGGTGTCCAGCCATTTGTTGATCTCGCGCCGGGGTCGACTCACCCAGTTCGTGCCCTTCGACCGCCGGGCTTGGCATGCCGGCGAGTCCAGCCACAGGGGTCGTCCGAACTGCAACGACTATTCCATCGGCATCGAAGTCGAGGGAACGGATCGGACTGCGTACACGGACTCCCAGTATCGGCGGCTCATGGAGGTGCTGAAGGCGCTCTTTTCGCGGTACCCGCGGCTGTCGCTGGCGGGCGTCGTCGGCCATGCGGAAGTCGCCCCGGGGCGCAAGACCGATCCGGGGCGGGCGTTCGATTGGCCCCGACTCCTGACAATGCTCACACCGTGACGCGCGGGCGCATCGGCGTCGACTTGGGCGGCACCAAGACCGAGGCCGTGCTGCTTGCCCCTGATGGCGGAGTGCCCATGCGCGAGCGCCTAGCTACGCCCCCGGACTATGCGGGCACGATCACGGCGGTCGCGAAACTCGTGGGGCGGATCGATGCGGCCTGCGACGCGCGGCCGCCAGTCGGCATCGGCACCCCCGGTGCGTGGGTGGAGTCATCGCGTTCCATGAAGAACTGCAACTCGACCTGGCTCAACGGCAAGCCGCTCCTGGACGATCTCATCGAGGTTCTCGGCGAGCGTGTGCGTATTGAAAACGACGCAAACTGTTTCGCCCTGTCCGAGGCACTCGACGGGGCCGCGCGTGATGCGCACGTGGTGTTCGGTGTCATTCTCGGAACCGGCGTCGGTGGCGGAATCGTGGTGGACGGTCGTCTTCTCAAGGGGCCGAATGCCGTCGCCGGGGAGTGGGGGCACACGCCGCTGCCGTATCTGCGTGCCGACCCGTACACGCGGTCGGAGGAGGGGACCATGGGTGATCGGCCCTGCTACTGCGGTCGGCAGAATTGCGTGGAAACCTTCTTGTCTGGAAAGGGGCTCGCGGAGACGCATCGCCAGCTGACCGGGGAGCGCCTCGCAGCAGACGAGATTGACCCCCACGCGCCAAGTGTCGACCTCTACGTCACCATGCTGAGCCGGGCACTGGCCCAGATCGTTAACGTGCTGGATCCCGACACCATCGTCTTAGGCGGCGGGCTGTCGAACCTGGACCATCTGGCCGAACGCGTGTCTGAGCGACTCGGCCGCTACGGCTTCACCCATGAGGGCGAGACTACGGTGGTGGTTGCCGAGCACGGCGACTCCAGCGGCGTTCTCGGCGCCGCCCGCCTGTGGCCGAACCGATCCGGCTGACCGGGGTCGGAGTATCGGGGCGGGAGTATAATCCGGGCCCCGTAGAAGGAACGCCATGGCAACACCTAGCCCGCATATCTCACCAAGTCGCTCGTGGCCATGACTCAACTGACTGGTTCTTCACGTATTTTCGGGCGTTTTGGAACCATTGGGGGTGAACAGGCGGCGCTGGCCACGCCCTCGCGGGTCTCCCGGCCCTGTGCGCGCACGTGCTCCCTCGGGCGTAGGCCCCGCTATGCTCTCGGTCGCGAGCACGCGCACAGGGCCGGAATCCTCCGCGATCATCGTGGCCCTTGGTGAGATATGCGGGCTAGGGAACAGGCTTCACCTTCCGAATCGGATGGCCAACAACGCCTCGATCGGCCGAGTGCGGTCAACGGCGCGGATCCGGATCCCGAAGAGACCCGCGAGTGGCTCGACTCCCTCGAGTACGTACTCGAGAACGCGGGGATCGAGCGCGCCAACTTCCTTCTGGAACGACTGTCGTCGCGGTTGACGGAGACCGGCGCGCGGCTGCCGTACACCATCACCACGCCCTACCGCAACACCATCCCCGCGAACCACGAGGCGATGATGCCCGGGGATCTCTTCATGGAGCGCCGCATCCGGTCATTGATCCGTTGGAATGCACTGGCGATGGTGGTGCGCGCCAACCGCAAGAGCGGCGATCTCGGCGGCCATATTTCGACCTTTGCCTCCGCTGCGACGCTCTACGACGTTGGCTTCAACTACTTCTTCCGCGGACCCACCGACGATCAGGCGGGCGACCTGATCTACTTCCAGGGCCATAGTTCGCCCGGGATCTACGCCCGCTCGTACCTCGAAGGTCGACTCGACGAGGCTGCGCTCGACGCCTTCCGGCAAGAGGTGGGTGGCGACGGCCTGCCATCGTATCCGCACCCGTGGCTGATGCCGGACTATTGGCAGTTCCCCACGGTGTCCATGGGTCTGGGACCGATCCAGGCGATCTACCAGGCACACATCATGAAGTACCTGGACAGTCGCGGGTTGATTCCCATGGGCGATCGCAAGGTCTGGGCGTTCCTCGGCGACGGCGAATGTGACGAGCCGGAATCCCTGGGGGCGCTGGGTCTCGCCGGAAGGGAGAAGCTCGACAACCTGGTCTTCGTGGTCAACTGCAATCTGCAGCGGCTCGACGGCCCCGTCCGCGGCAACGGCAAGATCATCCAGGAACTCGAAGGAGCGTTCCGCGGCGCGGGCTGGAACGTCATCAAGGTGGTTTGGGGGCGACTCTGGGATCCGCTGTTCGCCAACGACGCGGAAGGCCTCATGCAGCAGCGCATGGACGAGGCCGTGGATGGCGAGTACCAGAACTACAAGGCCAAGGGAGGTGCCTATACCCGGGAGCACTTCTTCGGCAAGTATGACGACCTCAAGCGGCTCGTCGAGCACCTGTCGGACGACGACATCATGCGCCTAAACCGCGGCGGGCACGATCCGTTCAAGGTCTACGCCGCCTACCACGCAGCGATGAACCACCGTGGCGAACCCACCGTGATCCTCGCCAAGACCGTCAAGGGCTACGGCATGGGCGATGCCGGGGAGGCCGAGAACACCACACATCAGGTCAAAAAACTCGAACTCGAGGATCTGAAGCATTTCCGCGACCGCTTCGCGGTACCGCTGACGGATGGTGAACTCGAGAACGTGCCCTACTACCGGCCGCCGCCGGACGCGCCGGAGTCGATCTACCTGAAGCGCCAGCGCGAGGGTCTCGGCGGACCGATCCCGATGCGGGTCGGCGACGAAGGCGAAGTCGGTGTCCCGGCGCTCGAGGTATTCGAGCAGCAGCTGAACGGTACCGGCGACCGAGCCGTCTCGACGACCATGGCGTTCGTCCGGATGCTGTCGACCTTGGCGCGCGACAAGGGCATCGGCAACCGCGTCGTGCCCATTATTCCCGACGAGGCGCGGACCTTCGGCATGGAGGGCATGTTTCGGCAACTCGGCATCTATTCCTCCGAGGGCCAGCTGTACGAGCCGGAGGACTTCGGCGAAATCGCCTCGTACCGGGAGTCCAAGGATGGCCAGGTGCTGGAGGAAGGGATCAACGAGGCCGGCTCCTTCGCGGCGTGGCTGGCCGCGGCGACGTCCTACAGCACCCACCGCTACACGTTGATTCCGTTCTACATCTTTTATTCGATGTTCGGCTTCCAGCGGGTGGGCGACCTGGCCTGGGCCGCGGGCGACATGCAGGCGCGCGGTTTTCTTCTAGGTGCCACGGCCGGCCGCACGACGTTGAACGGTGAGGGTCTGCAGCATCAGGACGGCCACAGCCACCTGTTGGCGTCGGCGATCCCCAACTGCGTCGCCTACGATCCTTGCTTCGCCTACGAGCTGGCGGTGATCGTCCAGGACGGCTTGAAGCGCATGTTCGAGGACCGCGAGCGGGTCTTCTTCTATATCACGGTAATGAACGAGAACTATCCCCAACCGGCAATGCCGAAGGGCGTTGAAGATGGAATTCTCAAGGGGATGTATCGGCTGGAAAGCCATGGACGAAGCCGTTCCAAGAAGGTGCGCCTGTTGGGCAGCGGAACCATCCTGCGCGAAGTGCAGAAGGCAGCGCGACGGCTGTACGAGGACTATGGCGTCTCGACCGAGGTCTACAGCGTGACCAGCTTCATCGAACTCGCGCGCGACGGGGCCGATGTGGCGCGTTGGAACCTGCTGCATCCGGCGGAAGCGCCGCGCCGCAGTCATGTGGCCGAATGCCTGGATGGGGACTGGCCGGTAATCGGCTCCACGGACTACATCAAGGCGCATGCCGAATCGATTCGTGGCTATTTTAGGGCGCCTGCCTATCGGGTGCTCGGCACGGACGGGTTCGGGCGTAGCGATACCCGGGAGAAGCTGCGCGACTTCTTCGAGGTGGACGAGCGCTTCGTCACGCTGGCGGCGCTGCGCGAGTTGCAGGACCGGCAGGTGGTATCGGCCGCCGAGGTGGTCGATGCCATGACGGCCATGGACATTTCTCCGGACAAGGACAACCCGAGGCTGTCCTGATGGATGTGACCATCCCGGACATCGGCGATGCCCAGGACGTGGAGGTCATCGAGATCTGCGTCGGGCCGGGAGACGCCGTGGCCGAAAACGACGCGCTTATCGTCATCGAGTCGGACAAGGCGTCCATGGAGGTTCCGGCACCGTTCACCGGTACCGTCGATGCCGTGCTGGTGACACTGGGCGATCTGGTGAATGCCGGCGATCCGATTCTGCGCATGGATGCGGTGGAGGACGAACAGTCGGCCGAGGCCGTCGTTCCACCCGACGCCGCCGACGGTTCGATCGCGCTTCCTGACACGCCACCGGTAGTCGATGCGCCTTCCACGGCGAGGGAACGGATCGAGATCCGCGTGCCGGACATCGGCGAGGCTGAAAACGTCTCGGTCATCGAGGTGGCGGTGGCCGAGGGCCAGCAGGTCGGCGTGGACGATCTGCTGGTGGTGGTGGAATCCGAGAAGGCCTCCATGGAGATTCCAACGCCGTTCGCGGGCACGGTGGTCGAAGTGGCGGTGAAGGAAGGCGATGGGGTCGAGGAGTCGACCCTGTTGGTGGTCCTCGAGGGCGAGGTCGAAGGGCCGCGCTCGTCGGCCGCGCCCGAAGCCGAAGGGGCCTCGGCGACAACGGTAGCGACCGTGCCCGTGCAACCTGTGCCGCCCGAAGAGTCCACGACCGGAACGGGAAGCAAGGTCTACGCCGGTCCGGCGGTGCGCCGCTTGGCCAGGGAACTCGGAGTCGACCTCGTCGCCGTGAACGGCTCCGGGGCGCGTGGGCGCATCGTCAAGGACGACGTCAAGGCGTTCGTGAAGCAGAGCCTGGGAACAGGCGCGACCCCGGGTATCGCACCCATGGAGGCGGTGGACTTCTCCCGATTCGGGGACATCGAGACTGTGCCGCTGTCGCGCATCCGTGCCCGCGGTGCCGCGAACCTGCACCGCAGTTGGCAGCACGTCGTTCATGTCACCCAGCACGACGACATCGACGTCACGGACCTAGAGGCATTCCGCGCGGCGTTGAAGGAGGAGGCGGCTTCCCGAGAGGTCAAGCTGACGCCGCTGCCGTTCATCGTGATGGCGTGCGTCCACGCGCTAAGGACCCATCCGCAATTCAACGCGTCCCTCGACCCAACAGTCACCTCACTGATTCTCAAGCGCTATCACCACATCGGTTTCGCGGTGGACACCGAGGACGGGCTCGTTGTTCCCGTGGTGCGCGACGCCGGCAGCAAGGGAATCTACGAACTCGCCCGTGAAATCGCCCGGCTGTCGGACGCGGCTCGCTCGAAGAAGCTCAAGCCGGAGGAGATGCAGGGCGGCAGCTTCACCATCTCGAGCTTGGGCGCCGTGGGCGGTACGGGTTTCACACCCATCGTCAATGCCCCGGAAGTAGCCATCCTCGGCGTCGCGCGGCTCGACACGCGGCCTGTCTGGGACGGCAGTGCGTTCCAACCCCGCAAGATCCTCCCGGTATCGCTGTCCTACGATCATCGCGCCATCAACGGCGCCGAGGCTGGAAGGTTCGTCGTCGAGCTAGGTCGGCTTCTCGGAGACGTCCGGCGCCTGGTGTTGTAGCGGTTCCCAAACCACTTCGGTGTTGGCCAGCGTCCGCGCCAACACGAACAGGTGATCCGAAAGGCGGTTCAGAAAGACGCCGGCACCGGTTGCGGCGAGGTCGCTTGATTCGTCCGCTGCCGCCCACCAGGCGCGTTCGGCGCGGCGGACCGCAGCGCGGGCGACGTGCGCTGCCGCGGCCGCCCGCCCGCCACCAGGCAGGATGAACTCCCGCAGCGGCTTCAGATTCGTGTTGAGTTTCGCAGTGTCCTGGTCCACGTTCGCCGCGAGGGAGTGCCAGTCGATTTCCGAGTGTCCAGTGGCGACGACGGCACCGAGGTCGAAGAGCCGCGCTTGCAGGGCGCGCAGGCGCCTGGTGACCGATGCGTCCGTCTCTTCCGCCAGTGCCCCCATGAAAGTGTTGGCCTCGTCGAGGGCACCAGCCAGTTCGATCTTCGAGTGGTGCTTGGGGTAGCGGCGACCATCGGCCAGCGACGTCTCGCCGGTATCGCCGCTCCGGGTCGTGACCCGGTCTATTCGGTTGCGGCGTCGGCGTTCGTTCATGTAAAAAACGGGCTTGTCACGGAAAGCGAGTCGATTATGCCTGCCTTCGACGTGGTATCCGAAGTCGACCTGCAGGAGGTGCGCAACGCCATCGACCAGTCGATGCGCGAGCTTAGGACCCGGTTCGACTTTCGCGGCGTCGACGCCGGCTTCGAACTAGAGGGGGAGACAGTCACGGTATGGGCGCAGGAGGAGTTCCAGGTCGATCAACTGGTTGACATCCTCCGGGACAAGATGACCCGCCGCTCCGTGGATGTCGGTGCCCTGGATCCCCGACCGCTGGAAGCATCGGGCAAGCAGAAGCGTCAGCCGTTCGGTCTGAAGCGGGGTATCGACCGCGACGCGAGCAAGCAGATCGTCAAGACCGTCAAGGACACCCGCCTTAAGGTGCAGTCGCAGATCCAAGGCGACAAGGTGCGTGTCACGGGCAAGAAACGCGACGACCTGCAGGCGGTGATCGCGAAGCTGAAGGACGGCGAGTTCGGCGTGCCGCTGCAGTTCAGCAACTTCCGGGATTGAACGGACCACAACGTGCCCGTGGGGGGGTCTACGGGACCCAGCCGTAGCGCTCGAGGTCTACGCGGCCGTCCGTGAAAGCTACGCCTTCCTCTCGCAACCGTTGCCGCTGCCGCTCCCCGGCGGCTCCGGGTAGGGACACTCGACCCGCGGCATTGATCACGCGGTGCCAAGGCAATCGGCTGTCGGCGGGCAAGCCGGCGAGGCTGCGTCCAACCCGCCGCGCAGAAGCGGGGAGACCGGCGAGTTCGGCCACCTGGCCGTAGCTCGCGACACGGGCGTAGGGAATGCTGGCAACGACCTGCCAGATCCGTTCGTCGGGAGTAGGTTCGACCATTGGGTGTACGCTAATCGGCAGGTCTTCCTCTTGGTAGTGTGATAGTAGGAGCACTTTGTACTACTCAAGCTCACACCATGAAACTGAGTATCAGCCTGCCTGGCGAGGACATCCGATTCTTGGATTCGTATGCACAAACCCAAGGTATCGGTTCGAGATCGGGCGTCATTCGGGCAGCACTGCAGTTGCTGCGTACATCCGCGTTGATTGACGACTACGTTTCCGCGTGGGCTGAGCAGGCCGACGACGATGGCGAAACTTGGGATCGTTCCGTGTCCGACGGCTTGGGACCATGAATGCCCTAGCAGCCCGTGGCAAAACCTGCTTTTGAGGCAAGAGACTCATACCCACGAAACGGCGACCTCAGGTGGACGTGCGTAAACTTGTTAGTCTTCAACTTCGATGATCGTCCCATTTTCGGCGGAAAAATGCTCAGAAAACGGATTGTCAAGCGAATGACAGGCCGAATTGCGGCCCTTGCCGCCCGTTTCGCCAGTTCGGCTTGCGCAATCGCGTGTCCCTGCATGGCTCGCGGGGTCCCGTATCCGAATCGGCTCCGCATCAGCAACCCGAGATTGAAGGCCGCCGCATGAACCAGCATGCGTTTGCGGATGTTCTCCTGCCCTCGGAGATGCACGCGACGCAGCCCGCCGGTCTCCAGAAGATGTGCAAACGCCCGCTCAAGAATCTCGCCGCGCCGACGCAACAGCCGTTTGCCCCGAGCGCCCCGGACCCGGCGGCGATTCGCGTAGGTCGGGTCCTTTGCGTCCGGATCGCGTTCCAGCTGCGCCGGCCCCGGTCGGGTTCGCTGACGTAGCTGCGCAAGCCACCCGCCTTGAGTCGTTTCATCGTGGCGTTGCTGTGATACCCCTTGTCGGCCACCGCCTCTCGCGGCTCGATTGCCAAGGCCGACAACTGTCGCCCGGCCTCGTCAAGCGTCACGGGCATCGAGGCGCAATCGTCCCCGTCCATGGTCTGCACCGTCACCGCCACAACCGCCCCGGAATCCATGTCCGACGCCTGCTCCAGCTTGTGCGCCAGATGCGTGCGGCCGTCCTTCATCTTCGTGATCCGGGCCTCGGGGTCTCCCGGGTGCGTCCAGTCGTCGTTCGATCCCTTCTTCGGCCTCTTGCGGTCCAGCTTTGCCAACTCCGCGCGCGTCGGCGTGTCGATCCCCGACGCCTGCGCCAACTCCTCAAGCCAGTCCTCGTAGCCGGTCCCGTCGTCCCGACGCACGATCGAACGCAGCGCCGCGTTGGCTTCCAGCGTCGTCGCGTCCACGCCCAGTGTCTTGCCGATCAATAGACCCGACGAGTGCAGCCGCTCAAGCACCCAGCCGAACACCGCCTCGTGCGCCTCCAGGCTCAACCGCCGGCGCGTCCTCGATACACTCGAATGATCCGGCGGATTCTTCGACAACCCGTAGCCGAGAAAGTCGCGCAGCGAAATCGAGTCCGCGCACCGCCACGCAATGCCGCGTTCCGAACCGATCCCTTCCAGGTAGCCAATCAGCAGCATGCGGAAATACATGCCCGGCGGAATCCCCGGCCGACCGTTTTTCTCCGCATAGAACTCGCGACACGTTGCTTCGGCAAAGGCGTCGAATCCCTCGTTTTTCAGCATCCGCTCCAGTGCTTGGTAGAACGGGTGGCTCAGGCGGCGAATCTCACTCGTTGCAACGAACATCTCGTCTTGCCGTCCCGCCGATCGCTTACCGACTGCCATACTGATTTCCAGCCGTTTACTTGCCAACGAATTTTACCTTTGATCGGACCGATGCTCGATGGACTTTTGCCAGGGGCTGCTAGAACACCGGCACCTGCCGATTGCCGTAGAACGGTTTTTCGGGTGGCGGAATCACCACGCTGACTTCGTTTGCGGCCAGATCCACATGCACCTCGACCAATGGCATCTTGTTGACGGCATGCGCCAGCACATCCCCATCCGGCGGCAGTCCGTCTCCATCGAAGATCGGTTCGGTGAAGACGACTTTGTACAGCGCGGGATCTCGGTTTTCGGGCACCTCGTGACCGAACGACGCCCCCGGTGGCAGGTTCATGGGGATCTCTGAGATGTACATCTCGGCGGGGATGACAAAATTCAACAGGTGTTGCCGGCCGGCCAGTGATTGCTTGGCACCGGCGGCGGAACTTGCAAGCGTTGCGACGGCCTCCAGGTCCCCGTCACTGATTTCGACGACAGACAAGTAGACGTTGTCTTCGACCTCGGTGCGATAGAGCGAGTCGAGGGCGTAGGTGCGCAACATGGATGCGGCGAGCAAGGCTGATGCAAGGACAGCGGCGTACGTGAACGACCATGCCGCAACACGCGTAGCGATGCGGGTTCCGTCAGGCAGCGGGAAGTCCGGTGTCAGGAATGCAGGAAGGAACATTCCGGTTCGCCGCATGTAATCGGCGTAGCCGGTGAACTGCCTCAGGCAGATGCGTTCTTCCGCCTTGGCCAGCGCGATGTAGACGAAGATGACCGTGACGGTCGCGATCACCACCAGGTATCTCGGCCAGATCAGGAGCATGCCCACGCTCGCGACGATCAGGGCCAGGTACTGGGGGTGTCGGATATGCCGGTACAGCCCGCCCATCACGGCGTCGCTGCGGCGCAGCTTGGCACGGTAGATCTGGAACACTCCGGCCGCGAAACCGGCCAGACCCGCCCCGAAGAGAGCGAAACCGACGGATTCCAGGGCGTTGACCAGCACGGATCGCGTCTCGGCAACAATATGCGGCAGGAAGAAGTGGATGGCCCAGCTGGTTGCCCAGGAGGCTTGCAGCCAGTCGAGCCCCGGGCCGTAGACCGCATAGAGATATGCGGCGAAGGGGGAGGCCATGTAAAAGAACTCGAAGGCGATCAGGACATAAAATCCCGTTGATGCCCACAGGGCGCCGCGCGCCCGTCTGTGTGCTGTGCGTGTCGGCGTTTCCTGGCTCATCACAACTACCTCGTCAAGTCGGATTCCGGGTCGGTAATGGCAGGACAGGCAAGCGTCATGCCACAAGTGCACGTTCCCTGGAGTACCTGGCGCTGACGGTGTCGAACGGCACACGCCTTCAGTCAATCCAACCACAACTTGGCCGAATCGGCGAAGAACGCGAACTCGACTCTTGTCCGTCGCTACTGAAAACCAACGGACCGCGGGCGCAGTCCCACGACCTGCGTAGCGACGCGGTCCACGAATGCCGCGTCGTGTTCCACGAAAACCAGGGTGGAGGCATCGCGGAGCACCACGTCCTCGATCGCTTCCCGCGCATCGATATCGAGATAGTTGAGTGGCTCGTCCCAAAGGAGCAGATCTGCGGAGGCCACGAACGAACCGACCAGCTCCACCTTCTTCTGCTGACCGGGCGACATGGACTCGATCGACTTTTGCCACAGGCTGCTAGCGTTAATGCACGATGTCGATGCAGCCCTCCGCCTTCATTTGGTCTTGTAGAGAGTCGCTCGCCGTCGACCGGCGAAGCCCCCTCAAGGGGGGGGTTGAATTCGCCGAATCCGCCCCTATGATTAGCGCCGCGTGGATTAGCACTCTCACCGCGCGAGTGCTAATCCATGATCGGATAGGTGTTTGAGCAGCATTGGGAGAAGCTAGTCATGAACATCCGACCACTTCACGACCGCGTGGTCGTGCGCCGCATCGAGGAGGACGCCATGTCCGCGGGCGGCATCGTATTGCCCGATACCGCTTCCGAGAAGCCGTCACAGGGCGAGATCCTGGCGGTCGGGCCGGGCAAGGTCGAAGACGACGGCAGCCGGCGGGAGCCGGACGTCAACGTCGGCGACAAGATCATATTTGGCCAGTACGCCGGTAGCACGGTGAAGATCGACGGCGAGGAACTGCTGATCCTCTCCGAGACCGAGATCTTCGGCGTGCTCGAAGGCTGATTGGCGGGGAATTCGAGGAGGAACCGAAATGAGTGCAAAGGAAGTACAGTTTGGAGATGACGCGCGGTCGCGCCTGTTGAGCGGCGTCAACACCTTGGCCAATGCGGTCAAGGTCACGCTCGGACCGAAGGGCCGCAACGTCGTGCTCGACAAGTCCTTCGGGGCACCCACCGTGACCAAGGACGGCGTTTCCGTCGCCAAGGAGATCGAACTCAAGGACAAGTTCGAAAACATGGGTGCGCAGATGGTCAAGGAAGTCGCCAGCAAGACCTCGGACGAGGCGGGCGACGGCACCACCACCGCCACGGTCCTGGCCCAGTCCATGCTGGCCGAGGGTCTCAAGTCCGTTGCCGCGGGCATGAACCCCATGGATCTGAAGCGCGGAATCGACAAGGCCGTTGTCGCGGCCGTCGCAGAGCTCGAGAAGATGGCCACCCCGTGCGAGGACTCCACGTCCATCGCCCAGGTCGGTACCGTGTCCGCCAACAACGACTCCGAGATCGGCGACGTGATTGCCGATGCCATGGACAAGGTGGGCAAGGAAGGCGTCATCACGGTGGAGCAGGGCAGCGGTCTCGAAAACGAGCTGGAGGTCGTCGAAGGCATGCAGTTCGACCGTGGCTACCTCTCGCCGTACTTCATCAACAACCAGGACTCCATGTCTGCCGACTTGGAGGATCCCTACGTCCTGTTGTGCGACAAGAAGATCTCCAACATCCGCGACATGCTGCCGATCCTCGAGAACGTCGCCAAGGCCGGTCGTCCGCTCATGGTGATCGCCGAGGATATCGAGGGCGAAGCGCTCGCGACCCTGGTGGTCAACAACATGCGCGGCATCGTCAAGATCGCGGCCGCCAAGGCGCCGGGCTTCGGTGACCGACGCAAGGCCATGCTTCAGGACATCGCGATCCTGACCGGCGGCGTCGTGATCTCCGAAGAAGTCGGTCTCACCTTGGAGAACGCTTCCCTCGACGACCTCGGCACCGCCAAGAAGGTCTCGTCGAGCAAGGAGAACACCACCATCGTCGACGGTGCGGGCGAGAAGGACGACATCGAGGGCCGGATCAAGCAGATCCGCGCCGAGATCGAGGAGACCAGCTCCGACTACGACCGTGAGAAGCTCCAGGAGCGCTTGGCCAAGCTCGCCGGCGGTGTCGCCGTGATCAAGGTCGGTGCCGCCACGGAAGTGGAGATGAAGGAAAAGCAGGCGCGGACCGAGGATGCGCTGCATTCCACCCGCGCGGCGGTCGAGGAAGGCATCGTTCCGGGCGGCGGTGTCGCCCTGGTGCGAGCGCTGCAGGCCATCGAAGGGCTCAAGGGCTCTAACGAGGATCAGAACGTCGGCATCCAAATCGCACTGCGTTCGATGGCGACGCCGTTGCGCCAGATCGCGCAGAACGCCGGCGACGAGCCGGCGGTGGTCTACGACAAGGTCTGCGGTCTCGACACCAACCACGGCTACGACGGTGCGACCGGCGAATACGGCGACATGATCGCGCTCGGCATTCCGGATCCAGCCAAGGTGACCCGCACCGCGCTGCAGGCCGCCGCGTCGGTGGGTGGGCTGATGATCACCACCGAGGCCATGGTCAGCGAGATGCCCGAAGACAACCCGCCTCCCGCGATGCCTCCGGGCGGCGGCATGGGCGACATGGGCGGCATGATGTAGACGCCAACGCGACCGCTTGCGCGGTCGCCCCGGATTTCGCTATGCGAAATCCGTTCGGTGATCGCGCAATGTTGTGTTGCATGGGTCGTTCAAGACCGACAGGAACCCCGCCTCCGGCGGGGTTTTTGTTTGCTATGATCGAGCAACGCTGGAATTTTCCGTAGGGGGAGTGCTATGGACTTCATGGGGTTGTTCGACTACGCCGTGCGCTGGGGTCATTACCTGTTCGGCATCACGTGGATCGGTCTGCTCTACTACTTCAACTTCGTCCAGGGCGGCTATATGGCGGCGGCGTCGGACGAGGCCAAGGTGGATGCGTTCACCAAGCTGGTCCCCAAGGCGCTGTGGTGGTTCCGCTGGGGGGCGGCGTTTACGTTCCTGACCGGCCTCTACCTGCTGTACCTCGCGATGACCGGCCTGTCCGTGGACCTCCTGCTCGCTGCCTTGATGGCGACGCTGATGTTCCTCAATGTCTGGGGCATCATCTGGCCGAACCAGAAGATCGTGATCGCCTCCAACGAGTCGGTGCGCGACGGCGGCGAGGCGGATCCGGCTGCCGCCGGGGCTGCCGCCAAGGCGCTTCTGGCCTCCCGTACGAACACGTTCTTCTCCATGCCGATGCTCTTCCTCATGGGATCGCACGGCCACTTCATGCTCGGTGCGGTTGGCGATTCGGGACTTGCCAGCATGACGTCGCTGTGGGTGGGCATCGTCATCATCGCCGCCATTGAGGCCAACGCGATCTGGGGCAAGACGATGGTCCTGACCACCGTGCGCGGCGTGATCGTCTCCAGCCTCGTGCTGACGGTCGTGATGGGACTGGTCGTCGCCAACCTGTAGGGGCGACCCTTGTGGTCGCCCGTGTTGGTGAATCCCAACCGTGCGTTAAGTCAAGACGGGCGACCACAAGGGTCGCCCGTACGATGCGAGATGCTAGCGCCGAAGGCGGACCGGTTGTAGTCTGTCGCATCTGTCCATAGCGGGAGAGTCCATATGGATCAGGACTCGTTACCCACCATCGCTGCCAACCCGGAGGATGCCGGCCGCTACGGTCGAGGCGGCCGAGGACGATCCCGTAGGAGTTCGTCCGGGTCGCTGGTCGTCAATGCGGTGCTCGTGGTGCTGATCGCGGGTCTGGCCGGTGCGGGCTGGTTCATCTTCAACCAGCAGGAGCAACTCGATCGGGCGAGTGTGGCGCTCGCCGAAGCGGCCGACCGCTTGGGCGTCTTGGAGACCCGGCTTCGGGTGACGGACGAGGCGATGGCGAACTCCGACACGGACATCACGGCAAAGCTGACCGAGTGGATCTCGGAGGTCGACAAGCTGTGGGCCAACTACCGGCGCCACCGTGACGACATCGCCGATCTCGACAAGGAGACGAAGGCGCTGACGGCAGCCCTCAACCGGGTCGACGGGAGTGCCAAGAACAACGCCAGCAAGATCGCTTCCATGGACGCCGTTCTGGCGCGCCAACGCGATGTCGCCGACAAGGTGACGGCGTTGGACATGCAGTCAAGACGGCTGACCAACGATCTGCAGGACGCGGTCGACAAGGCGAACTCGGCCTTCCAGATGGCATCGAGTCTCCAGGCTTCCCTAGCGACCAAGGTCGCCGACAACGAGACGGCGATCCGTGCCATCGACGCCCATCGCACACAGGTCAACAACGATCTGGCAACCCTCCGCCGCGACGTCGACGCCCTGCGTCTGCGCGTCCCGTAGGGGCGACTCGACGGGCGACCACGGGTCGCTACGGGGACGTCAGGTGGGCGTCCTTGTGTCGCCAGAGATCGTCGACCCAGGCCCGGACGGCCTCGGGTTCGGGTGACGGCGGAGCCAGTGGACGTATCGCGACGTCGACGTGCGGGCAACGTCCACAGCAGAAGTCCCAGAATCCCGGCGCGGCGCCCGGGTAGCGGATGGTGACGTCGACGACGGCGTCCATGAGATCGGAGAGGTTCTGCAGCACAAGACCCAGGCCACCGGTCTTGGGGATCAGCAAGTTCTGGTAGGGCGAGTCCTGGGCATCGCGTTTCGCCGGCGTGAAACGCGTGCCTTCGAGGAAGATCAACACGCTTGTGGGACGGTCCCTGAACACCCGGCAGGCCCGCAACGTCGCCTCGCGATCCCGCTCGCGCAATGCCGGGTCGGCCTCGAGTCGTTCCCGGCTGTAGCGGTGGACATAGGGAAACTCCAGGAACCACATGGCGAGGCCCAGGAACGGCAACCAGATCAGTTCCCGCTTGGTGAAGAACTTGAACTGCGGAACCCGGCCGTAGAGCGAGAGGACCAGCACGAGGATGTCGGCCCAGGTCTGGTGGTTGGACACCACGACGTACCAGGCATCGCGCCGTAGACCGTCCGTTCCCTCGGCTTCGCTAACCCGGCAAAGGCCGAGTACCCGCACCATCCAACGGGCGCAGACTACCCAGCCGTCCATGGCCCGCACCATGGCGTTGCCGAGGGCAATCCGGTGTCTTCCACGCCTCGGCAAGAACGGACGCGCCAGTCCAAGGCAGAATATCAGCGAGCACCAAAGGACGCTGTTCACGATGATGAACGCGAATGCCAGGATTCCTCGAAACAAATCGACCACGCCCGTGCAGCCCGGGTTGCCGCTTGCCAGGATCATTGTGCCCCTTGGTCGGGGCAGCGTAAACGTCACGGCTGCACTGGTCGGACTCCTGATGTTGGGCGTCGGCGGCTGCAGCACGGTCGGGTTCTACGCCCAGGCGGCTGCCGGCCAGGCATCGCTGATGTTCGCGCGTCGTGACGCGGGCGACGTGATCGCCGACCCGCTTTCCGATCCCGAAGTCGTGCGCAAGCTTCGCCTTGTCGCGGAAATGCTGCGCTACGCCGAGGACGAGTTGCATCTGCCGGTCGGGGGCCGCTACCGGAGCTATGTCGAGATCGACGGCGCGCTGATGTGGAGCGTAGTCGCGGCGCCGGAGTTTTCGATCGAGGCCATTCCTCGCTGCTATCCGGTGATTGGCTGCGCCGTCTACCGGGGCTACTTCGCGCGAACGAGGGCCGCTCGGGAGGCCGAACGCCTGGGCGTCTCACACGACGTGATGGTCGCCGAGGTTGCAGCCTATTCGACCCTCGGTTGGTTCGACGATCCCGTCCTGTCGAGCTTCCTCGGCTACGACGAGGCATCGCTCGCCGACCTCGTCTTCCACGAGCTTGCGCACAGCGTTGTCTACGTCGCCGGAGACTCGGCCTTCAACGAGTCGTTCGCGGGATTCGTCGGCAACGAAGGTGCGCTTCGCTGGCTCGCCCACAGCGGTAGGGACGCGTCGGGCTATCGCCAGGGCGTGGAGTCGGCCAAGGCATACGCCCGTTTCCTGGGCGAATGGCGCCACCGCCTCGGCGACCTCTACCGTCAGCCCATCGGCGATGATGCCAAGCGACAACTCAAGGCCGAGCTATTCGCGGCGATGCATGCGGACTACCGGTTGCAACGGGATCGCCTCGGGGGCGGCCGGTACGACGCTGCCATGACCGAACCATTCAACAACGCACGCATGGCGCTGATTTCCACCTACGAGGACGACAAGCCGCGATTTGCGCGACTGTTCAGCGATCTCGGCGAAGACTGGGCGGCGTTCTACGACGCCGTGAAGGAACTCGCAGCGTTACCCAAGGACCAGCGTTGGAAGAGCATTGATCCGTAGCGGTGCTCGCAATGGGAGCGAGACCCTGCGCGAATCAGCTCTCCCCGGACTCGTTGGGTTCTTCTTCCGGCTCGATCAGTCCTTCCTCGCGCATCTGTTCCGAGACCTTCTCCCGGACCTCTGGCATCACTGTCATCGCCCAGCGCTGTGCCACCTGCATGCTCTCCGCCATCAACTGCGGCATGACCTCGATCGACTTCTTGCCGATCGGTGACTCGTGGAAGGCGATGATTTCCAGGATTTCCTCGTGCGTGAAGTACTTTTCGTAGATAGGAATGACTTCATCCATGAGATCGTCAAGGGACTCGCCGATCACGTTCGCCGCGATCTCCGCGCTACGAGCGGCCGCTTCATTGGCTTCGATGCCGCTCATCTGCGCGATCTGCTGCGAGATCAGTTGGCCCATCTGCGTACCTATTTCTGCGACCTTCGTTATCTCCATCAGGCGCTCGATGGCGGCGCGCTTCTCGGTCACGGGAGCTTGTTCGTCCTCGGCAAGCGCGCCATTGCCAACCAGGCCTACGACCAACAGACACCCCATTCCGAGTCGTGGCAGCCATCGGCTTGCAATCAATCGCATGACATTTCCCCAAGGTGGACGAGCGAGGCATTATGCCACTTGACGGCACACGGCAACGCGGCAGAGGAATGCTGAAGTACCATGGCCTGCGGACTACTAGATATGCACAGCCTTCGTCGCAGTTGCTTGATCCTGATCTTTGGTGTGGGAGGATGCACCGAGGAGGACGCTTCGGGTCCGGGCGGATTCAGTCCCCAGCCGCCGCTTGTCACCACCGCCGTGGCGACCGTTCATCCCCTTTCGAACATTGTCGAGTCGGTCGGCACCACCCGGGCCAACGAGTCGGTCACGGTCACCGCCAAGGTCACCGACTCAATCCGACACGTGCGCTTCGAAGACGGCGACTTCGTGGACCAGGGGGACGTACTCGTCGAACTCACCAACGAGGAACAGACTGCACTCCTCAAGGAGGCCGAGGCCGATCTTCAGGATGCACGGACGCAATACGAGCGGTTGAAGGATCTGCTCGACCAGCAGAGCGTACCGGTGTCCGAGGTCGACGAGGCAGGAGCTCGTCTTTCGGGTGCCCGGGCCCGCTACCAGGCCATCGTCGCGCGGTTGGACGATCGACTTATCCGCGCACCGTTCGCCGGTGTGCTGGGGTTCCGCCAGGTCAGCGCCGGCAGCCTGATCACGCCGGGTACCGCGATCACAACGCTCGACGACGTCTCCATCATCAAGCTCGACTTCGCATTGCCCGAGGTCTATCTCGGTAGCGTACATCCGGGGCTTGAACTCACGGCGGCGAGTGCGGCGTTTCCGGAGCGGAAGTTCGATGCAGTGGTACGGACCGTGGGATCACGGGTAAACCCGGTCACGCGGGCGGTGCAGGTGCGGGCTCACATCGACAATCCGGAAGCGCTCTTGAGGCCCGGAATGCTGATGACGGTGCGTCTTGCAACGACAAGCCGGGATGCGGTGATGGTGCCGGAAACCGCGCTTCTGCAACGCGGTGCGGAGACCTTCGTCTACCTACTAGACGATGGCCGTGCCCGATCCACGGCCATCGAATTGGGCGTGCGTCGTGGCGGTCGGGCGGAGGTGCGCCGGGGTCTGGCACCGGGACAGGTAGTGATCGCCACGGGACTGGTCAAGGTACGTGACGGGGGTCCGGTCCGCACCGCCGAGAATGCCGAAACCTTGCCCGAACCGAGCGACGCCTGAGCATGTGGCTTTCGGATACCTCCGTCAAACGGCCGGTGTTCGCCACGGTCATCGCCTTGGCGCTGGTCGCATTCGGCATTCTGTCGTTCAGCCTGTTGCCGCTACGTGAGTACCCCGACATCACGCCGCCCGTGGTGTCCATCAGCACCGCCTATCCGGGGGCGTCCGCGGACGTGGTCGAGAGCCGGGTGACGACCGTCATCGAGGATGAGATCAGCGGCATCCCGGGCGTCAAATCCGTGCGCTCGTCGAGCCGGGACGGCGGCTCATCCATCAACCTCGAGTTCGACCTCGGTCGGGACATCGACAAGGCGGCGAACGATGTCCGCGATCGGGTAGCCCGGGCTCTGCGCGACCTGCCGGAGGACACACGGCCACCGGAGGTCCGCAAGCAGGACTCCGACGCCCGTCCGGTGATGTACATCAGCGTCGTCAGCACCGTGCTCGGCCGGATGGAGCTGACGGACTACACCGACCGCTACATCGCCGACCGGTTCGCCGCGATTCCGGGGGTAGCCAACGCTGGCGTGTACGGGGCGAGGCCGGCAATGCGCATCTGGGTGGACCGGCTGGCACTCGCGGCACGGGGACTGACGGTGAACGACATCGAGTCGGCCCTGAGGCGAGAGAACCTGGAACTGCCCGCCGGGCGCATCGAGACCGCGGATCGTGAACTCGCGGTGCGCATCGCCCGCGGCTATGAGTCCGCCGAGGAGTTTCGCGAGCTTGTCATCGCCAGGGGCGAGGATGGTCACCTCATCCGCCTAGGGGAGGTGGCCCGCGTCGAGGTGGCGTCCATGGACCATCGCTCCATCTACCGCGCCAACGGTCTGCCGACGGTGAGCATTGGCATCATCAGGCAGTCCAACGCCAACACGCTCGAGACGTTGGAGCAGGTCAAGGAGGAAATCGACCGGATCAACGACACCCTGCCTGATCACATACGGCTGTCAACGGGATCCGACGATTCGGTGTTCATCCGCTCCGCCATCAACTCCGTGTACCGGACCATCGCGGTGACCACGGTGCTGGTGAGCCTGGTGATCCTGGTGTTTCTCGGCTCGCTCCGGACCATGGCGATCCCGGCGGTCACGATTCCGGTGTGCCTGGTATCGGCTTTCATCGCCTTGGCCGCATTCGGGTTCACGGTGAATCTCATTACGTTGCTGGCCCTGGTGCTGTCCATCGGCCTGGTGGTGGACGACGCGATCGTCGTGCTGGAGAACATCCACCGCCGCATTGAGGAAGGGGAGTCGCCGCTGGTGGCGGCGTATCGTGGATCCCGGCAGGTCGCCTTCGCTGTCATCGCCACCACGGCGGTTCTGGTGGCGGTGTTTACACCCATCATGTTTCTCACCGACAACATCGGGGTCATCTTCGGCGAACTCGCGGTGACCATCGCTGCCGCCGTCGTGTTCTCGAGCGTGCTCGCGCTGTCGCTGACGCCGGTGATGTGCTCGAAGCTGCTTCGCCCGGCGTCTGTCGAGAACCGGATGTCCCGGGTCATCGACCGGGGATTCGCCGCCATACGGCGAGGCTATGGACGCATCCTGCGTGTTCTCATCCGGCATGCTTGGGCGGCGGTCCTGGCGGCGGTAGCGGCGCTGGGTGCCGCCTATTGGCTGTTCGAATCGATCCCTCGGGAATACGTGCCGGAGGAAGACCAGGGCGCCTTCATGGCGATGTTCTCCGGTGCGGAGGGTATGGGCATCGAGCGGATGAAGACCGAGGCGCTGAAGCTGGAGCTGCCGGCCCTACAGATGGTGGAGGAGGGCATCGCGGACGTGGTCGTGATGGCCGTTCCGGGATGGGGCGGCAACGCCTCCAACAGCGGTGTGATCATGGTCGTGATGAAACCCTGGGGAGAGCGGGAGGTGAGCACGCAGGCGGCGGCAGCCCGCGCGACCGCCGAGTGGCGAAACGTCGCCGGCGTCCGGGCGTTCGCATTCGTACGCTCCGGCTTATCGCGCATCGGCGGAGGTCAGCCGGTGCAGTTCGTGCTCGGCGGTCCCGACTACGACACCCTTGCCCGGTGGAGGGACGTGATCCTAGAGCGTGCGTTGGAGTTTCCGGGCCTCACTCGCCTCGATGCCGACCTTAGGGAGACGCGACCGCAAGCCGTCGTTCGCATCGACAAGAACCGTGCCGCCGCTCTCGGGGTCTCGGTTCAGAACATCGGCCGGACGCTCTCCGCGATGATGAGCGAACAGCGCATCACCACGTACGTCAAGGACGGGGAGGAGTACGACGTCATCCTCCAGGCGCGCGACGATCAGCGCGCCTCCGCAGAGGATCTCGCCAACATCTACGTCCGCTCGGACCCGAGCGGCGAGCTCGTACCGCTGGCGAACCTCATTCGCGTGGAGGAGCTTGCGGGGCCGGGTTCGCTCAATCGCTACAACCGGCTTCGCTCGGTCACCATCTCGGCGAGCCTAGCGCCGGGTGTGGCCTTGGGCGACGCGCTGGAGTTCCTTGAGAAGATCGTTCGCGAGTCGTTTCCCGACCAGGCCCGCATCGACTACCAGGGCGAGTCGCTGGAGTACCGGGAAGCGACCGGAAGCTTGTTGTTCACCTTCGGCCTGGCGCTCTTGATCGTGTTCCTGGTCCTGGCTGCCCAGTTCGAGAGCTTCGTGCATCCCCTCGTCATCCTAGTCACGGTGCCGCTGGCCATGACCGGGGCACTTCTCGGGCTCTACCTGACCGGTTCGTCGATCAACATCTACAGCCAGATCGGCATCGTCATGCTGATCGGGATCGCCGCCAAGAACGGCGTGCTCATCGTCGAGTTCATCAACCAGAGGCGTGATGCCGGCATGTCGTTCGAGGAGGCGATCATCGAGGCGTCAGGCGTCCGCCTACGCCCCGTGATCATGACGACGATCTCGACGGTGATGGGTTCCATTCCGCTCATCCTCGCCGTCGGCGCCGGGTCCGAGAGCCGTACCGTGCTCGGCATCGTTGTCTTTTCGGGCGTGTCGCTGGCGACCTTCCTGACGTTGTTCGTGGTGCCGTCCTTCTACGCCCTGCTAGCGCGGCGAACGGGGTCGCCCAACAGCGTGGCGAGGAAGCTCGCGGCCAGTCTCTCGGACGAGTCTGGATGAAGGAGGGCGCAGTTCACTGACTGCCCATCAACTCCTCGAGCAGGGTCTCCTGGTCGACCACCTCGGTACCCACCGCCTCGATCACGACATCGATGATCCGCCCTTCGAAGACGAACGGCGACTCGTAGGCGTCGTCGACCGGCGTCTGGCTGTCGCGACCCACGTCGAGCGGTTCGTTGACGAAGTTGTGGTAGCGGAACGGCGACAGCGTGCCAACGCCCGCGCTCTCGCCGTCGACGAAGAACTGCACCCGGCCTTCGTCCGTGCCCGTCCGGACCACGTCGGCACGGAGGGTGACGGCACCCGGCGGAATGGCGACAGGAGACGAGACCCGGCAGCGGTCACCGAAGTTGTTGGTGGTGTAGTGCAGCCGGTTGCCGAGAAGGTAGATGCTCCAACCCCCGAAACGACCGCCATCGGCGATGATGGCGCCGCCCGACTCGGTGGACTCGCGTTCGATGCGGGCGGTGATGCGGTGGGAGACGCCACGTACCCGCGGTCCCGCGCGGAAGAAATGCGGCAGCACGGCATCCTGGTACAGCACCCAGCGATTGCCGGGTTCCGGCCACCAGCCGACGCCGCGCCGGCCCGTCAGGTCGTCCAGCGGCAGAACCCCGTAACGCTCCGCCTCCCGCCACCAGAGGTCGATGAGTTCCTCGAGCTTTTGCGGATGTTCGTCGGCGAGGTTGTCGATCTCCGCGAGGTCCTTGTCCAGGTGGTAGAGCTCCCAGATGTCGTCGTCGAAGGAGGTGCCGCGATGGTGGAACGTGACCGCCTTCCAGCCCTCGTGCCAGATCCCACGCTGGCCGATGGTCTCGAAGTACTGGATCGTCTTGCGCGTGTGGGCGTCGTTGTCGTTCAGCGTGTGCGCCATGGAAACGCCGTGCAACGGTATCTGCTCGACGCCGTTCACGTGGCTCGGTAGCGGGGCTCCCAAGAGGTCAAGCAGCGTCGGCGTGACGTCCACGACGTGGTAGAACTGTCGCCTGGTCTCGCCCCAGGCATGGATGCCGTTGGGCCATCGGACGAGCAGGGGCGCGCGCACGCCGCCCGCGTAGGTGTTCCCCTTGTAGCGTTTGTACGGCGTGTTGCCGGCCATGGCCCAGCCGAACGGGTAGTGGTTGTAGGTGAGCGGACCGCCCATGTCGTCGAGACGTTTGAGGTTCTCCTCGACGCTGTTGCCGAAGCCGTTGCGCGCCCGCTGGTGGTCGTAGGTACCGTGGGGTCCGCCCTCGGAACTGGCGCCGTTGTCGGACATCGCCAGGACGATGGTGTCGTCGCGCTTGCCGAGGGCATCGATCTGCTCGAGCAGGCGACCGATCTGGACGTCGGTGTGGTCGAGGAAGCCGGCGAACACTTCTTCGAACCGTGCCGCGAGTCGCTTCTCGTCGGCGTCGAGTTCGTCCCAGACCTGCACTCCCGGGTTGCGGGGTGCGAGGCGCTGGTCCGCTGGCATCAGGCCGGAAGCGATCTGCCGCTCTAGAGTTCGCGTGCGTGCCGCGTCCCAACCGGCATCGAAACGGCCGGCGTACTTGTCGGCGTAGGCCCGGGGCACGTGGTGCGGAGAGTGTCCGGCGGCGAACGCGACGTACAGGAAGAACGGTCGCTCGGTGTCTGCGGAGACAAGCTGGCGCAACCACTTGCAGGCCTGGTCAACGATGTCCTCCGAGAGGTGGTAGCCGTCGCCCTCCGGCTCGATCCGTTCGTTGCCCTGGATGAGTTCCGGGTTCCACTGGTTGGTCTCACCGGCGAGGAATCCGTGGAAGCGGTCGAAACCCCGCTGCAGCGGCCAGTGGTCGTAGGGCCCGGCGGGGCTCGTCTCGTTGATCGAAGCGAGGTGCCACTTCCCCGCAGCGAGGGTGTGGTAGCCGTGGGGACGCAGCATCTCCGCGATGTTCGCCGCCTCCTTCGACACGAATCCACGCGTGTTGGGGAATCCGTTCACCATCTCGGCGACGCGACCCATGCCGACGCTGTGGTGGTTGCGGCCGGTGAGCAGACAGGTCCGGGTGGGCGAACAGATAGGCGTGACATGGAAGTTGGCGTAGCGCAGGCCGTCGGTCGCCAGGCTGTCCAGTGCCGGGGTATCGATTTCCGAACCGTAACAGCCGAGTTGGGAGTAGCCGACGTCGTCGAGGACGATCATGACGATGTTGGGACGGCGTTCGAGCACCGATGGCGTCGGCGACCACGATGCCGTGGACTCGTCCACCGTCGGCTTGATGATTCCGTCGAATAGCCGGTCGTGTTCCATGTCTTCTCCATACGTCTGGACAATCCCCTAGCTTAGCTGGTCCCAAGAAGCGGCGAGAGCCGTCGCCTCCCGGCGAGGAGGCATCCGCACTGCCTTGGCACGGGGAAAGCCGTAACATGTCCGATACCGGGATGGTCCAGGAAACGGATGGGGGCATGGCACGCGCGAGGGGCACACCGGCGCCGGCGAGCTTTTACTGGTACGACCTGGAGACCTCGGGAACCCATCCGGCCAGCGACCGCATCATGCAGTTCGCGGGATGTCGAACCGACACGGATCTCAACGCCGTCGACGAGCCCTACGTCACCTACATCCGCCTCGGTCCGGAAGTGCTGCCGACTCCGGACGCGTGCCTGATCACGGGGATCACGCCGCAACGGGTCAACGCCGAGGGTGTGGACGAGTGGCAAGCGATGCGCCAGATCGACGCCACCCTGCGGGTGCCCGGTACCTGCGTCGTCGGCTACAACAACCTGCGCTTCGACGACGAGTTCCTACGCCATGCCTTGTACCGCAATTTGATGGATCCCTACGCGCGCGAGTGGCAGGAGGGCAACTCCCGCTGGGATCTCATCGATCTCGTCCGGGCCACCTGCGCCCTGCGTCCGGCCGGCGTCAACTGGCCGAAGGACGAGGAGGGCATCGTGACGTTCGCGCTGGAACGCCTGTGTGCCGCCAATGGCATAGACCACGGCAATGCCCACGATGCCTTGGCCGACGTCCATGCCACCTTGGGATTCGCTCGGATCGTTCGCAAGGCCCAGCCGAAGCTCTGGAACTACGCGCTGGGCCAGCGATTCCGGCACGCGGCCGGGGCGATGCTAATGCCCTTGGGCGAGAACCTGTGCGTGCACGTCTCCAACCGCTACCCGAACGGGCGGTTCTGCACGGCACCCGTGGCGTCCGTGGCGATGCACCCCCAGTTCGACAACCGGTATGTCGTTGCGGATCTATCTCGCGACGTCTCGCAGCTCATCGACTGCGATGCCGCCGAACTCGCCGAACGCCTGTTCGCCCAGGATCTCCCCGAGGAGGAGGAACGTCCCCCGATCAAGGTGTTGCAGACGAACCGTTGCCCGTTCCTCGCGCCGATCAACGTGGTGCGGGAGCAGGATGCCGGTCGGTTGGGTTTCGACCTGCAAGAGATCGAGCACCGCCGCAAGACCCTCAAAGCGATGCAGCCCGGGATCGCCGAGAAGATCGCCGAGATCTACCGGCCAGCCGAAGAACGCGGCGCGGCCGAGGACGCCGAACTCGGTCTGTACGACGGCTTCGTCGCCGACGCGGACCGGTTCGCGATGGAACGCCTGGGAAGGGCGCTGGCGGCGGGCGCACCTTGGCCCGACTTCCAGCCGCGGGACAAGCGTCTGCGCACGTTGGCGGAGCGTCTCAAGGCCCGTATCCGTCCGGCAGACCTGTCAGCGGACGAGCGCGAACGCTGGCAGGGGCACGTCGAACGATGCCTGGCCGAGGGCTTCGGACGTCGGCAGTCGCTCGCCGATTTCACGAGGGACGTGGCGGACAAGCTGAGTTCGGAGTCCGATCCGGCGCGCCGTGGGTTGCTCGGCGAACTGGCCGCGTACGAACCACAGCCATGACGTCGTCGGTCGACAGCGCGATTGTCTTCGAAGGGGTCGGCAAACGGTTCGACGACTGGGTCTTTCGCGGAATCGATCTTGCCCTGCCGGCGGGACGGACCACGGCCATCGTGGGTGAGAGCGGCTGCGGCAAGACCACCCTGCTGCAGCTCGTCAATGCCGTCCTTCGTCCCGATGAGGGCCGTGTCGACGTTCTCGGCGAGCCCGTGCCCGACCACGGTTTGGAAGCCTTCAGGCGACGGATCGGCTACGCCGTTCAGGGCGCAGGACTGTTTCCGCACCTGACCCTGGAGGCGAACGTCTCGCTGCTTGCGCGTTTGGAACGATGGAGTCCTGGGGAGATCGACGCGAGGCGCGGTGAACTGTTCGACCTTGTGGGCCTCGGCCAGGATCTGGACGATCGCTATCCGCACCAGTTGTCCGGGGGACAGCAGCATCGAGCGGGACTATGCCGGGCGATGATGCTCAAACCCGACATCATGCTCCTGGACGAGCCGTTCTCGGCCATTGATCCCATCACCCGCACTGAGATCTACGCCCAGTTCGAGAATCTGCGAGGTCACGAACCGGTCACCACCGTGCTCGTGACCCACGACATTCGCGAGGCACGCCGACTCGCCGACTACCTGGTCATCATGGGGGAGGGCTCGGTGGTACAGGCGGGCCCCACCGACGCGGTCGTGGCAGCACCGGCGGACGGCCTGGTCAAGCGCCTGCTGGAGTCGGCCCAGTGAGATCGCTGGTGCTCGCCATCGTGGTCGCACTGGCCTTCGCGGCCGTGCCTGCGCGTACGGCGGACGAGACCATCGTCGTTGGCAGCAAGAACTTCACCGAGGCCTACATCCTGGGCGAAGCCGTGGCGCAGCTCTTGGAGAGCGAAGGGTTCGTCGTCGATCGCAGACTGGGCCTCGGCGGCACCAAGATCTGCTACGACGCGCTGGTTGCAGGCGACATCGACGTCTACGTGGAGTACACCGGAACCATCGCCGAGGCCATCAAGAACATCGACGGCCAACCCACCCGCGAACGCCTCGCCGAAGTGCTCACGCCCGACGGCGTGGAGATGCTCGAAACATTCGGCTTCAACAACACCTACGCGCTCGCGGTGTCGGAGCAGGTGGCGACGGCGCGCGGCCTGACGAGGATCTCGGACCTGCGTTCGCATCCGGACCTGCGCATGGCGGTGTCGCACGAGTTTCTCGAGCGCGGCGACGGCTGGCCCAGCCTGCAGCGGGCCTACGGCATCGAGGAAATTCCCGCGGGCATCGAACATGCACTCGCCTACCAGGCCATCGCCGATGGTGCCATCGACCTGACCGATGCCTACTCGACCGACGGCGAATTGAACCGCTACGCGCTGACCGTACTCGACGATGATCTCGGGTTCTTCCCTGTCTACCTAGCCGTTCCCCTGGTGCGTGTCGACCTGGACGACCGTGCCAAGGACACGCTCCGGCGTCTCGCCAACACCCTGAACGACTCCGAGATGCGCGAAATGAATGCACGAGCGGTACTGGGAGGTGAGACCACGGTCGCGGTGGCAACGACCTACCTCGCGGAAAAAGGCATCGTCGCGGGAGACGGCTCGTCCGCCGCAACGCAGTTCCGCGACACACTGACAGGTCGGCTTGCCGCGAACACGACGCGGCATCTGGAACTGGTGGTGCTCGCGTTGTTGCCGGCCACCGTTCTGGCCGTGCTGCTGGCGCTCGGCATCTTCAAACTGCCGCTGCTCTCGCGGGGTGCCGTCTACGTCGCCGGGCTGCTGCAGACCGTGCCGTCCATTGCGCTATTGGCGCTGTTGATCCCGCTTGCGGGGATCGGCGTGCTGCCGGCGGTGGTGGCGCTGTTCCTCTACGCGCTACTGCCCATTCTGCGCAACACGGTCACCGCGTTGACGTCCATCGAGCCGACGCTCCGACGCGTGGCGGTGGCCATGGGACTGTCGCCCGCCGAGGAACTGCGGCACGTCTTCGTGCCGCTGGCCATGCCGAGCATCATCGCCGGGGTACGCACCGCGGCGGTGATCAGCATCGGTACGGCGACGCTGGCCGCATTCATCGGTGCCGGCGGCCTAGGAGATCCCATCGTCAAGGGACTCGCCTTGAACGACACCCGGCTGATCCTCGAGGGTGCCGTTCCGGCCGCGTTGCTGGCGGTCGTCACCGAGCTGGTGTTCGAACAGGTCGAACGTTGGTTAGTGCCGGGGCATCTCCGCGCGTCGAACAGCGGCGGTTGACTGCGCGAGCTAGGGGTTAACGGGCGGGTGAGTCGCTACCAGGAGATTCCCGCTGGCCGGCGATCCTCGCCTGCATCCGTCGCATGCCGTTCAACCAACGCTCCAGGTCGCTCGTCTTGCGTGCCATCCAGGTCTCGGCGATGGGGTCGGTGAGGATCAGGAAGCGTTCCGCGTAGACCGCGTCCGAGACCATCCGCGCCACTTCTTCCGGCTCCTTGATCGGACCCGCGGCATTGCTGGTGAATGCCGACGACGAGTCGCCCAGCATCGGTGTGCGCACGCCCAGTGGAGCGAGCAGCGACACTCGGATTCCGCTGTCGTGGTAGGTGATCGACAGCCACTCGGCGAGTCCCACGACCGCGTGCTTGGTAACCGCGTAGGTCAGGTTGCCGTGGCTTGTCAGGATGCCTGCGATCGACGCCGTGTGGAGCAGATAGCCGGACTCGCGTTCCAGCATGGAAGGCAGGACGGCGCGTACCGCGAACACATGGGCCATGACGTTGACCTGCCACTGCTCGTCCCAGACGTCGATGTCGGTGTCGAGGGGCGCTCCGCCGGTGGCGATGCCGGCGTTGGAGAAGAACAGGTCCACCGGGCCGTTGGCGCGCTCGGCCTCGGCAACCAGGGCGTTGACGTCGGCTTCGCGTCCTACGTCGCACGCCACTGCGCGTCCACCGATCGCCCGGGCCACGGCTTGGGCGCCATCGCCGTTCACGTCCGCCAACACGACGCGGGCTCCTAAGCGCGCGAATTCCCGCGCCGTGGCGGCCCCGATACCGCTGGCACCGCCGGTGATGATGGCGTGCTTGTCCGCCAGATCCATGCGGGTTCCTCCCGGCTTTTGGCGTTTCGACCGGCTACAGCGTAGCATCCGCCGCTTGGCACAGCCGCGGAGGGACCCATGGTGTCGGAAACCGGGATCGCGCACGTGTGGACATTGCGGGCCGGGGCGTTGCTGCTGGGGTTGTCCACGGTCCTCGGCGGGCAGCTTTGGGGCGAACAGTCGACGGACGTCGCGGATCCGGAACGTCCAGCGCGGCCGGCGGGCTGGGTGGACGAGGCAAGGCTGGTCGCCGCCGCCGAAGCGGAGTCCGGGAGCTGGCTGGCCCATGGGCAGACCTACGACGAACTGCGATTCTCGACCCTCACCCAGATCAACAGGGACACCGTGGGCGAGCTCGGCCTGGCCTGGGTCAAGAATCTGAACATCCCGTTCCGCCTGCAGGCGACGCCGCTGGTGATCGACGGAGTGATGTACTTCACCGACTCGTGGAGCGTGGCCTACGCGGTGGATGCCCGGACCGGCGAGGAGATCTGGCGGTTCGACCCCGAGACCGACCGCCGTTTCATGCGCTACTCGTGCTGCGGCGGCCCGTCCAACCGCGGCGTCGCGGCCTACAAGGGCCGCGTTTACTTCGCGACTTTCGACGCCCGCCTCGTGGCTCTCGACCAGGCGACCGGCGAGAAGGTCTGGGACGTGGACACGACGCACTACCCGACGCACACGCCGTACACCATCACCGGGGCGCCCCGGGCCGTGCACGGCAAGGTCTTCATCGGCCAGAGCAGCTCGGAGTTCGGTGTGCGCGGGCACCTGTCCGCCTACGATGCCGACACTGGCGAGCTCGCCTGGCGGTTCTTCACCGTACCCGGTGATCCCTCCAAGCCCTTCGAGCATCCCGAACTCGAGGAAGCCGCCAAGACCTGGTCGGGCGAGTGGTGGAAACTGGGTGGCGGCGGCACGCCGTGGCACGCCATCGTCTACGACGCCAAGTTCGACCAGCTCATCTTCGGCACGGGCAACGGCGCGCCGTGGCCGCGCAAGATCCGTTCTCCAGGAGGCGGAGACAACCTGTTCTTGGGCGGCGTCATGTCGGTGAACCCGAACACCGGGCGGATGAACTGGTTCTACCAGATGACGCCGGCGGACAACTGGGACTTCAACGCCGCCCAGGACATCGCGCTGCTTGACATCGAGGTGGACGGCACGATGCGTTCGGTGCTGGTTCAAGCGCCCAAGAACGGCTTTTTCTACATGCTCGACCGGGAAGACGGCGAACTTCTGACTGCCGCACCCTTCATGAACCAGAACTGGGCGACCCACATCGACATGGAGACGGGCCGGCCGGTGGAGCACCCCGAACAGTACGACGAGAACCCCAAGTGGGTCATGCCGGGCAACTCTGGGGCGCACAGTTGGCAGGCCATGGCGGTGGATCCGAACCGCGGCGTCGCCTACGTACCCGTGCAGGAGATGGCGGCTTTCTTCAGGCTGCCCAAGTCGTTCCTGGAGACCGGCGAGTACGCCCTCAATCCGGACACCATGAGTCTCGGCGTCGAATTCGGTCGGGGGGAGGCCCTTCCGCCCAAGCCCGAGGACAAGGGTTTCCTGAAGGCGATCGACGCGCTCACCGGGAAGATCCTGTGGAGCGTGCGGCGGGCGACTCCCTACAACGGCGGCGCACTGGCGACCGCGGGCGGGCTCGTGTTCCAGGGCGATGCGGCCGGTACGCTTGCCGCCTACGATGCCGACGATGGGTCGACGCTGTGGGAGTACGCAACCCAGGGAAGCACGCCGGGGTCGCCCATCAGCTACGAACTCGATGGCGAGCAGTACCTCGCGGTCCTGGTCGATCGCGCATGGCGACGCGAGGACAGCGACGGTCGCCTGTTGGTGTTCAAGGTGGGAGCACAAGGAGAGATCTCGAAGACGCTCGGCGACGTCGCCATCCCGGAACCTCCGCCGCTGACGGCCAGCGAGGACGACGTGCGGCGAGGCGAGACGCTCTACAACCGGGTCTGCGTCGGCTGCCACGGAATCGGTGCGGTGGCGACCATCAATGCGGATCTCAGGATGATGACCGCCGAGACCCACGAGCGCTTCCAGGAGATCGTGCGCGGGGGTGTGCTCAGCGACAAGGGCATGCTGTCGTTCGCCGCGGCGGTCACCGAGGAGGAAACGGAACTCATCCGTCAGTACGTGATCGCAGCGGCCATCAGGGCGCGGGCCGAACCCCCACCGCCGCGTTCACGGCGCTAGGAAGGTTCCCCGAGGAAAAGGGACATCCACCCTTTGGGAAAAAAGGGACACCCACCCTCGCGAGCAGCCGTCAGACAAACGCACGTTCGTTGCACGACAGCGCGGTCCCGGCAACGCCGGCTGCTGCGACCGCTTCAGCTGGCGAGCGCCCAGGCCATTCCGACGACGGTGACGGCCGTCCAGGCGAAGAAGCGCTGCGCCCTCGGGCCCGCGAGGTGCAGCCGCGACTTGGCCACCTGCAACCCGATCAGGAAACCGGCGATCAGCCCGGTAAGATGCGCGACCACGTCGGTGTCCTGCCCCGCGGTCCCGGTGTAGGCGAAGAACGCGAAGGCTGCGAACACCGGTGCAAAGCGGTGTTGCCAGCGACCGCGGCGGAAGTAGCCGCTTCGCCACATGAATGACCCGACCAGGCCCACGGCCGCGAACGTGGCTGTGGATGCACCGATGGACATGAAGAACTCCGGCCGCACCAGGACGTTGAGGGCATTGCCAGCAGCCCCGCCTAGGACGATGCACATCCACGCCAGACCGGATCCCAGGTAGCGTCCGGCAAGGACCCCGAAAAGCCCGCCGAACAACGAATTGGCGACGATGTGGGGCAGGTCGGCGTGCAGGGTGAGGGCGGTCACCAAGCGCCAGAACTCCCCGGACGTCACCGCCGCCACGTGTATCCGGCCGATGGCGTTCCAGTCCAAACCGAAGAGATCGGCCCGCTGCGCGAACATTACCGCCCAGATGATGCCCAGGTACGCGGCCACGCCCGCCCAGCCGCTGTCGATCCGCACCGGCAGCACCGGCGGTGGTTGGGGGACGTTCTCGCCCTCGTAGGCGGCGATCTCCGCGGCCGCCGCTTCGAGATCCTCCTGCGCCACGAGCAGTCGCCAGACGCCGGCTTCGTGGCCGATGCGGCTGTCGATCCCCCTGGCCGTCAGGACGAGTTCGAAAGTCCGCAAATCCCGCCGTTCGCGCCCGCTACGCAGTACCAGCCAGTCTTCGTCGTCGGACATGACGGTCATGTTGGCACGGTCGGCAGGTGTTGATCGAGTAAGATCGCGGGTTGGCAACAGCGAGCGCAATCCGCATGAACAGCGTCGAGTACGTGGCGAAGATCCTGAAGGACGAGGGAGTCACCTGGATGTCCTGCTACCCATCCAACCCTCTCATCGAGGCGGTGGCGCGGGAGGGCATTCGGCCCGTGGCATTCCGCCACGAGCGCGGCGCGGTGATGGCCGCCGACGGCTACTCGAGGCTTTCCGACCGGCGCCAGTTCGGAGTGGTCGCGGTGCAGTCGCAGGCGGGCGCGGAGAACTCTCTCGGCGGTCTCGCACAGGCCAACGCCGACAACGTGCCGATCTTGGCGCTGCCCGGCGGGAACTCGCTGGACATGCTGTTCGTCCGACCCAATTTCTTTGCCGCCAGGACCTGGGAGCCCGTGCTGAAGCGCGCCGAGGTCATCACCCGTCCGGACCAGACAGGCAACGTCATGCGCCGGGCGTTCCATGCGCTGCGATCCGGACGGCCCGGTCCGGTGCTGGTGGAGATGCCAGGGGACGTGTGTGCACAGCAGATTCCGGAGAACGCGCCGGCGTACGCCTCGCCCTCGGTGGCGCTCTACTCTCCGTCCGCCAGCGCGGTCGCGGAGGCCGCGCGAAAGCTCGTCGACGCGCAAGACCCGCTGATATGGGCTGGCGCGGGCGTGATGACCGCCGGGGCGACTTCTGAGCTCCGCGCCTTGGCGGAGCTGCTCGACGTGCCCGTGTACACCTCGATGCCGGGCAAGTCCGCCTTCGACGAACGTCATCCGCTCTCGGTGGGTGCCGGGGGCAGCACGGTCGCGGGGCCCGCCAGGCAATGGCTCGATGGCTGCGACGTGCTGTTCGCCATCGGCACGTCGCTGACCGCGACACCCTACGGGCAGCGGTTCTCGCGCGACAAGTTCCTCATCCACTCGGTGATCGCGGACGACGAGATCAATAAGGACACCGTGGCCGACATCGGACTCGTGGGTGATGCCAAGCTGACCCTCGAAGCGTTGCTCGACGCGGTCAAGGGACTGATCGGCGAAGCCGGACGCGACACGGGCGTGCGTGCGCGCGTCAAGGCCGCGCGAGATTCGTGGCTCGCCGCCTGGCAGCCGTATCTCACCAGCGACGACGGGCCGCTGTCGCCATACCGGGTCATTCACGAGATGAACCAGGTGCTCGACAGCGAAACCAGCGTCGTCACCCACGACGCCGGCGCGCCGCGAGACCAGATCGTGCCGTTCTACAACGCCACCACGCCGCACAGCTACGTGGGTTGGGGTAAGACCACGCACCTGGGCTTTTCCATCCCGCTGATGATCGGCGCCAAGATGGCGGCACCGGAACGCATGTGCGTCAACCTGATGGGAGACGGTGCCTTCGGAATGTCCGGCCTCGATATCGAGACTTCGGCGCGGGCGGGGATCCCGATCACCACCATCGTGCTCAACAACGGCATCATGGCCACGTACCCGGGCGGCTTTCCCACGGCGCGCGAGCAGTTCGGCGTATCCCTCATGCAGGGCGACTATGCGGGTCTCGCCAAGGCCATGGGTGCCGAAGGAATCCACGTCGCACAAGCTGCCGAGATGGGACCGGCGCTGGAACGGGCGAAACACCTGAACGCCGACGGCAAGACGGTGCTGATCGACGTCAAGAGCCGCGCCGAGGACTCCCGTTCGCCGGCCCGGTTCGCCAAATGAACGACGCGACCGCTTCGCCATCGCCCCGAGAAATAGCTAGGGAGAATAAGCAACACCGCCGCCACGCCGCCCCCGGCGCGCCCCGCGCGCCGGCAGAGCACCCCCCGCGAATAATATGTAATATA
>VXPO01000148.1:28630-31898 GCA_009839505.1 Gammaproteobacteria bacterium | reverse complement strand
GGCGGGAGGTACCGGAGGGATACTGCTGACTGGTGGGAACAGCCTACTCCAAATAACTGTACATGTAAACAGTATCATCGAAAAAAGCCGCCTTTCCGACGGGTTTGAAACGGGCAATGTTCGGCCGGGTTGTCCACGCTTTGTCCACGGGGCCGGTCCTCAAGCAAACGAGGCACGGTGGGCAAAGGGTGGGCAACCCGACGCACGGACCCCGAGTTTGAATCGGGCGATGTTCGGTGTGGTGGCCTTGGCCTCGTGGCGGCGGGCTGTCCGTCTGGGGTTGTCCACCCCTTCCCCACCGCGCCTCGACTAATTCGGGGACCGGCGCCGTGGACAAGGCATGGACAACCCCGTCAACCGAGTCGGGGTGGGCAAAAGGCGGGCAACCCGACTCCCCGGCCAAAATGAAAAGGGCGATGTTCGTGTAGGGCGACGTTCTGGTCGGGTTGTCCACGCTTTGTCCACGGGGCCGGTCCTCAAGGCAAACGAGGCACGGTGGGCAAAGGGTGGGCAACCCGACGCACGGACCCCGAGTTTGAATCGGGCGATGTTCGGTGTGGTGGCCTTGGCCTCAGTGTCCGCGGGCTGTCCGTCTGGGGTTGTCCACCCCTTCCCCACCGCGCCTCGGCTAATTCGGGGACCGGCGCCGTGGACAAGGCGTGGACAACCCCGTCAACCGAGTCGGGGTGAAAAGCGGGCATCCCGACACCCGGCCAATTGAAAAGGGCGATGTTTGTGGTTTTGGCCTGTTGGCCGCGGGTGTCGACCCGGGGCGAAAAGGGCGATGTTCCATCTTTGGCTTTGCAACGACGTCGAGGACTGACTCCAGCTGACACCACAGCCGACTACCCTGTCGGTCAAAGGCGCCATGCTCGACGGTCGGCCCGAGCGCCGGGGACGGCCGCAACCCAACAAACCCACACGCGACCGCCTTCTGCCCCCCGTGTCCGGAAGTTGGCGCCCACAAGGGTCGCCCCTATGGCTAGTAGCCGCGTTGCTTGTCGACCACGCCTTCCAAGGGCTCGCCGCGCCTCAGCTTCTCGAGGTTGCCTACGAAACGGTCGAGATTGCGGGCTGTGCGGAACTGGCTGGCGCCGGCCGTGTGCGGGGACATGACAACCTGGGGCAACCGCCACAGGGGACTGTCGGGCGGCAGTGGTTCGCGGGGCGCGACGTCGAGCGCAGCCCCGCGGATGGCACCCGACAGCAACGCCCCCACCAGGTCCTCCTCCACCATGACCTCGCCGCGGGTGACGTTGACCAAGATCGCGTTGGACCGCATGCGCCGAAAGGCCTCCGAGTCGAAGAGGTCTCGCGTCTCACGCGTCAGCGGACAGCAGACGGACAACACGTCCGACTCGGCCAGCAGTTGGTCGAACCCGTCCGATCCCAACACCCCGTCCACTTCGGGCGATGCGGGTACCGGGTCGCGATCCAGGGCCATGACACGCATGCCGAACGCCGCCGCGCGTCGCGCCACGGCCCGGCCGGTGCCGCCGAACCCGAATACGCCCATGGTCGAGCCCGTCAACTCGAACTCCTTGGCGCGCAACTCCCAACGATGGTTCCACGCATCGGGACCGAGGTGCGCCGCCGCCGCCAACTGCCGCGTCAGCATGAGCAGCAATCCGAAGGCATGGTCGGCGAGATGCTCGCCCACGAGCCCCTTCTCGCAGGTGAGTATGACCTCGCTGTTCTTGAACTCGTCGAACAGGTACGCGTCGACGCCGGAGGCGATCGCGTGAACCCAGCGCAGCTTCTTCGCCGCGGCGAACGTACGGCGTGAGACGGTACCGAGGACAACCTCGGCGTCGGTCATCTCGTTCAGCACCGCGTCGCCTTCGGACACCACGACGGCCGCCCCACCGCCCGCCCGTCGAATGCGCTCGACGTCGTCCTCGCCGACGGTGGACAGCGTCAGGCCAGGCGTGATGACGATCTTCATTGGCTCCCCGGAACGACTCAAAGCGGGAGCCAGCCTTTGCTCCCCGACGTCGTAAAGGTTAGCGTTGTGGCCACGGTCATGTCACTTGGGGGTGGACCTATGCGCAACGGACTTCGCGTCATCGACACCGACGCGCACCAGATGGAGCCGCCTCGGGTGTGGGCGGAGTACATCGACGCCGAGTTCGCCGACCGGGCGCCCCGGATCGGAGACATGGGCAACGGCCGCGTGGGTATGTGCGTCGAGGGTTCCCCCATCACCAAGCAGACCGGGAGCTATCCGATGCACTCGGAGGAATTCCTGCAGGCCGCCGCCCGGGGAATGGAAAAGCACGAGAAGACCCGCGCCGCCGGTTTCCGCGCCGAGGCGCGCATCGAAGACATGGACCGCCACGGCGTCGACGCGCAAGTCCTCTATCCGACGGTCGGCGGCCAGATGCTCGGCAAGGAGTTCGACGACCCCGAACTCCTCGCTGCGGTCTGCCGCGCGTACAACGACTGGAGCCTCGAGTACTGCAGCCACGCGCCCGACCGCTTGCGCATGGCCGCCATGGTGCCGATGCAGGCTCCGGATCTCGCGGTCGAGGAGATCCGGCGCACCGCCGCGAAGGGTGCGGCCGGTTTCTACGTGCGTCCAAACCCGGTCTGCGGACGCAGCCTGCATCACGACGTCAACGAGCCAGTGTGGAGCACGATCGAGGAACTGGGCTTGCCGGTGTGCATCCACGACTCCGGATCACCCTATCTGCCGTCCTTCGGGGAACGCATGGAAACCCACACCTCAGGGCACATCCTCTCGCATCCGTTTGAAGCCATGGCGGCGATGGCCAGCCTGATCTGGTTCGGGGTGATCGAGCGCCATCCCAAGCTGCGCATCGTCCATGTCGAAGCCGACAGCGGCTGGCTCCCCTATTGGTTGCAGCGCATGGAACAGCACTTCGACTTCTCCGGCAACGCCGAACATCCGTTGCTGAAGCGACGCCCCACCGAGTACTTCAAGTCCAACTTCATCGTCTCATGCCGGGGCGACGAGATGACCTTGCCGGCGGTTTGCGAACTCGTGGGCGACGACTACGTCGCCTTCAACACGGACTATCCGCATCCCGATGGCACGTGGCCTTCAGGGCTCGCCGACCTAGAGCAGCAGCCACTGGCCAGCCACAGCATCCGGAAGATCTTCTGGGACAACGCCGCCCCTGTGTTCGGCGTTCAGTAGTGCGGACGAAAAGGGACATCCACCCTGCGGACGAAAAGGGACATCCACCCTGCGGACTTAGGGTGGATGTCCCTTTTCCGGCGTAGGGTGGATGTCCCCTTTTCCCTG
>VXPO01000148.1:0-28620 GCA_009839505.1 Gammaproteobacteria bacterium | reverse complement strand
GGACTTAGGGTGGATGTCCCTTTTCCGGCGTAGGGTGGATGTCCCCTTTTCCCTGTACTGTGGACTTAGGGTGGATGTCCCTTTTCCGGCGTAGGGTGGATGTCCCCTTTTCCCTGTAGGGTGGATGGCGCGGGTCGCCGCTACTGAACGCCCCGGGGCTGGTAGCACCGCCCGTCGTAGCTCTCGAAGTAGTCACCGAGCAGCGGATGGGCGACCTGGCTCAGGTCGTCGCTATCGGCGAGATGGCGTTCCGCCACGTAGGTCGTATGCGAGGCACCGTCCACGAGGACGTGATACCAGGGTCGGTCCTTCGGCGGACGGGAGAGCGCCACCTGTTCGTACCACTCCTCGGACAGCGAGAACTCGGCATCCACGCCGAAGATGACACCGCGATAGCCGGCCTTGCGGTGGTGGACGATCTGCCCAACGGCGAATTTGACGCCCATGGGTCTCGCTAGGGAAGCTCTGAACAAGTGGTAATGGTACCCAAGACCATGGACGTACGGACGACCCTTGTGGTCACCCTTGC
Source organism: Gammaproteobacteria bacterium (assembly GCA_009839505.1). Classification (GTDB taxonomy): domain Bacteria; phylum Pseudomonadota; class Gammaproteobacteria; order Pseudomonadales; family Azotimanducaceae; genus VXYL01. The sequence continues at coordinate 28,091 of VXPO01000148.1, read as the reverse complement.
TGGTTACCCCAAGGTGTTGGTCTAGCAAGAAGGGCGACCACAACGCGCCCGCAGGGCGCGCGGGCGCCCCTACAGCGTGTTCAGACCCTCCCTAGCGTTCCTTCGCTCTGCCCGCGGACGAGTTCGGGCAACATTCTCTGCACGGTGTCGACGACGGCCTGGGTGCGCGCGTCGACCTCGAGATTGAGGCGGTGACCGACCTCGACTTCGTCGAAGTTGGTGCGTGCCAGGGTCTCCGGTATCAAGCTCACGGCGATCGTGCCGTTGTCCCGGTCGATGTCGGCGATGGTCAGACTGGCCCCGTTGAGAGCGACGAAACCCTTGTCCGTGAGGTAGCGCATCCAAGGATCGGGCACGCTCGCCGCGATGCGTTGATGGCCTGGTTTCTTCAGGACGTCGGTGACCGAGACGGTGGATGCGATGTGACCCGACAGGATGTGGCCGCCCACCTCGTCCCCGACCCGGAAGGAACGCTCGACGTTGACACCTGAGCCCACGTCGAGGCCACCAAGGTTCGTGTTGTCCAAGGTCTCCCGGACCAGGTCGAAACGCACCTCGCCGCCGGCGACATCCACCGCGGTCAAGCAGCACCCGTTGACCGAGACGGAACCACCGATCCGCAGACCGTCGGCCAAGTCGCCAAGACCGACGGTCAGCGCGGAGGTTCCCTCGCGGCGCTCAAGACGGGTGACCGGACGAACGCCCTGGACGATGCCGGTGAATATCGCCGCGATCCAATGTGTTCAAACGACGGCTCAGCCGCCAGCCTGGGCGATTGCGTCAAGGCGCTTGCTTTCGCTGTCGATGAACTTGATCCAGTCGCCGGCGTTCCGCTCCAGGCGACCGTCGTCTTCCCGCCGAGCCTGCCGGCGCACATCCACGAAGGTCTCGCGCGCACCCCGCAGGTCGTCGAGGTAGAACTGGCAGCTCGCGAGGGTGATCTTGGTACCCATCACGCTCATGAGGTCGCCCTTGTCCAACGCCAGCTTGGCGGTCCGTTCACAGTCCGCGAACTTGTCCCTGTCCAGGTACAGCGTCGCCAGCATGTTGAAGATCTTGCCGTCCTCAGCCATCTTGGCCGCTTCCTCGAACACGGTAATCGCGTCGTCGATCTCCTCCGCCGAGACGAGGGCCTGACCGCGCAGCTTCAGGACGTCCAGCGTCGGTTCGAGGACGCCGTCGTCGAGCCCTTGCTGCACGTAGGTGCTCGCCCGATAGGGCACGCCGTTGGTCAGCAGTAGGGAACCGTACGAACGGACGTCGCTGTCCTTGGTCAGGAAACCGCCCACATGGGCCGCCTCCAGCGCGAGAAGCTGCCGGCGTTCGTCGTCCACCTCGCCGTACACGGCGGCAAGCGTGATCCAGTAGTCGCGTTTCGGGTACTGGTTGACCAGGACCTCCAGGATCTCGATGCAGCGATCCCAGTTCTCCTGCCCGTAGTGCAGCGACTGGAGCATGGACCACCACTGTTCCTTCACGACGTTGCCGCGCTCCTGGGTCATGCGAATCGCGGTCTCCAGGTTCTCGATGCTCTTGGGTTGGTCATCGAGCTGGTAGTACACCTGGGAAAGGAAGTGGTACACATCAGGACCGACCTGTTCGTTCAAGGCCATCCACCTGGCCATCATCGACAGAGTCTGGTTGTAGTAGTCCGCCGCGCGCGTGCCCTCGTTGTTCATGCCCTGCATGAAATAGAGCTTGGCGAGCTGATACATGGTGGACAGCTCCATGCCCTCGCTGATGTCGGGCACCTCGCCAAGCACCTGCTCGTAGTGGTGGATCGTCAGGTCCGGTCGGTCCAGCTCCCAATAGACGAAGGCCAGCATGTTGTGGACCTGGGCAAGCTCGTTGCCGTTGTAGCGACTCCGGCGCCCCTCCCGAGGAAGCATGTCCTCGAGCAGTGCCCGGGCCGCCGCGAAATCCGGCTCGGTGCCTTTCTCCTCGTCGCCCCTGACGAGTTCCTCGGCCTGCTGCAACCGCTTGTGGGTAGTGGGTTGGATATGCGGAATCCGGCGGGCCTTCTTGCCATCCTCCGCCGCCAACGCCTGCGACGGCCCGAAGGCATCGAACACACTGCCGGGGGCTGCACCGAAGAGCAGAACGGTCGCGAGCAGCGCGACCCATGTCTGATGTCGTAGTGCCATGGTCTCCCCCTACTCGTCCGCCATTTCGAAGATGATGTTGTTCAGCACCCCGGTGACCTCCACCGGCGTGCCGTCGACGACCTTGGGCTTGTACTTGAACTTCAGCGCCGCGGTGATGGCCGCGCGTTCGAAGAAGCCCGGGGGGTTCGCCTCGACCACGACAGGATCCTTGACGGCCCCCGTGGTGGTGACGGTGAGTGAGAGCAGCACGTTGCCCTCGATGTTCCGCATCAACGCTCGGCGTGGATAGATCGGCGTGACCTTGACGATCGGCAGGTATTCGCCGTCGCCCGCGAAGCTGCCGATCCCGCTCGTATCGACGTTCACGTTGACCTCTACCGGCTTGATCTCCGCACCGATCGTGTGGTCGGAACTGATGATGGGTTTGGGTTGGTTCGGCGGCGGCTCGTCCGGCGGCGGCGGCGGGTCGGGTTTGCGCTTCTTGACCACGACCTCGCGATCCTGTTCAAGGCGCACGAAGTCGAGAACCTCGCCCTGGATGCCGGAGTCCTGCGCCATTCTCGGATCGGCGATCACCGCGCGCATCAACATCAACAGGCCAAACGTCGCGACGGCGCCTAGCACGATGGCTACTGAATATCGAAGAACCATGTTGGATTCCTCCTAAAAGCCTCGATCGCGGCGCGCTGAAATCTCCTTAGCGCCCGTCAATCTTTTTGGGTGGAAATGGCAACCTGGGTGATTTTCGCACCCTGGGCTGCGTCCAGTACGGCCTTGAGTTTCTCGAACTTGGCATCGCGATCCGCCTGGATCACGAGTCCACCCTTGGGATTTTCCGCATGCAGACGTTCGATCTGCGCTCGAACGCCCGTCGGCTCTATCCTCTTCTTGTCGATCCAGATCGTACCCGCGGCATCGATGGCCACAAGTACGCTGACCGTGGGTTTCTGTATGTCCGTCTCCGCATCGGGACGCCGCACCGTGGCGCCCGGCTGCTTGATGAAGGTCGCCGTGACGATGAAGAAAATCAACATGATGAACACGACGTCGAGCATCGGCGTCAGGTTGATGTCCGAGTCTTCGTCCTGGCTCGCGAATCGTCCGCTCTGTGCCATTGTCGAACCTCCCTAGTGATCCATCGTCAGGCGGTCCTGAATGTGCTCGGTCTCGTAGAGAATCCGCCGGCGCAGAAAGGTAGTGCCGAAGATCCCCGACAGCGAAGCAATCATCCCGGACATGGTGGGAATCGTCGCCTGCGAGACGCCAGCCGCCATGGAGCGCGCATTCCCGCCCTGGGTGGCCATGGCATCGAACACCGCGATCATGCCGGTGACGGTGCCGAGCAGTCCGAGCAGTGGACAGAGCGCCACGCACGTGATGATGATCGGATAGGTGCCGGTGATCCTCTCCCGGGTCTGCGAGATCAGTGCGTCCCGGATGACGTGCGCCGACCAGGACCGCCGCTCGGGCCGGGATTCCCACTGCTCCGTGACCCGGTGCAGCACCGAGCGGTGCTCCGAGCGGAAATACCACATGCGTTCGAACAAGAGCGACCACATGAGGAAGGTCGTCAACGCGATCAGGTAGAGCACGTTGCCGCCCTGGGCGAAGAACGCCGACAGGGCGATGTACGCATCGTAGAACATCCTCGCTACGCCTTGCTCCGCTACGCCTGCTCAGGCTCCGAGATCGCTTGGCCCGACTCCTCGGCGTGCTGGGCGACGATTCCCGCCGACTGCTCGTCGAGGATGTGGATGATCGACCGGCTGCGCTGGTTGACGATGGCATGCAGGAGCGTCGTCGGAATGGCCACGCACAGCCCCAGCACCGTTGTCATCAACGCCGTGGAGATGCCGCTGGCCATGGTCTTCGGATCTCCAGCGCCGAACAGCGTGATCGACTGGAAGGTCTCGATCATGCCGATCACCGTACCGAGTAGACCCATCAGCGGGGCGACGATGGATATCACCTGGATAATGGCGATGTTCCGCGTCAGCGCCGGCATTTCCGCCAAGATGCCCTCGCCGAGTTTGAGTTCCAGGGTTTCCGTGTCGACCTCGCGGTTCTCGTCGTAGACCTTGATGACCCGACCGAGCGGGTTGTCCTCGCTGGGCGCCTCGGGTTGGGCGCGCTGACGGTTCACCTTGCCGCCCACCAGGGTCAGCGTGATAAGCCGCTCGATCGCAAGGAGCACGCCGATGATGCCGACGATGATGATGACCGATCCTGGATAGGCGCCTTGGCCATCGCAGAACGGCAGATAGCAGTGGCCGGCCGCGATGCCCCCGAACGGTGTGCCGATCATCTCTGCCGGCGTAGCCCGCTGGATGAGCAATCTCGTGAGGCTGCCTCGGGTGGGGTCGACAGCGAAGGAAACGAGGTCGCCGGGGTCTGCCTCGAAGAGGTTCTCCGCGGTATTCGCGAACTGGGCCTCCGGCTGTCTGCCGAGCTGCACAAGGCGATCCAGATCCCAGTCGTAGTTGAGATAGCCCTCCTCGCTGATCACCGCGAACGAGCCTACGCGGACCACCTCCGTGTCCACCTGGTCGCCGTCGTGCTGATCCACGGGGGCGGTGAACCGCGCCACCTTGCCCGACTCCGTGGCTTCCCGCTGAAGGTGCTCCCAAAGCTCCTCCATCTCGTCGATCGTGGCCAACTGGGTCGCACTGCCCATCTTCGCGGCCAACTCGCCGAGCCACTCACCGCGGCCAGGATACTGGAGGCTGACCACCGACTCATCGAAGTGGCTACGGGTGTCGCCCGCGACCTGCTGGAGCACGCCGAACAGCTCACGCAGCTTGCCGAGACGTTGGTTGTACTGGTCCTGCAGCTCGCCGATCAACCGTTCGTTCTCGCGGTACTGGGTATCCAGCCGCTCGCCGCGCAAGCGTTCCTGCCGCCGATCCTCCTTGGCTTGGTCGAGCAGTTGCGACTGCCGGTCCCGCTGGGCGCGGAATTCGTTCTCCCGCCTGATATTCTCCTGGTTCTCGACGACGCGGCGTTCCTCGACGTTCTTGAGCAAGTCGTCCAGGGTGTTCGCCTCGACCACCTCGAGGGCGTCTTCCACCGAAAGTTCTTCTTGGGCAAAGGCCGATCCCGCGAGCAGCCCGCCAAGGGCGACGATCGCGAGTCCGCTGGTTCGATTCATGTGCTTGCGTTCCATGATCAGCCCTCCACCAGTACTGGTACCGGCAGGAGGTTCATGCCCGCCTGTTGCTTGGCCATGCGTATTCCGGTTCGCACAGCCGCCTTGAAGCTGTCATCCAGCACTTCCCAGCGCCGTTCCTGCTTGTTCCAATAGCCGGTCTCCTCGCCATCGGACGTCTGGTAGACGAGGGCCACCCGACCGACGTGGAGAATCTCCACGACGCGCTGTACACCATCCACGTCGATGGTGCCGGTGTAGGCGTTCATCGTTCGGCCGAGTTCGTTCTCGATCTGGTAGGCCAGCAGCACCTGGGCAAACTGTTCGGAAACCGCCACGTCCGGGCGGTCGAGGATGTCGCGCAGGTTGTCCGCCCGCTCGAGCCGTTCATCCACGTAGATCGGCATATCCTTTTCGATGAACTGCTCGAGACCGATCAGCATCCGCTCCATCAGCGGCACGACGTCGCGTTGCAGGCCCGCGATGTTGCCCATGGAGTTGTTGATCTCCGCGATCTCGCGTTCCTGACCCGAAATACGCCTCGACATCTGTCGGTTGTACACCTTGAGATCATCGATCTCCTTCAGCACCGTCTTGTATTCGGAGTAGAGACCACGTGTCTCCTTGTTCAGCTCTTCAACCTTCGCCTGCGAGGCTCTCGCCTGCGTGTTGATGCGCTCTGCCGCGTCATAGATGTCCGCAAGCGTGGTCGCACCGGCATACGACGCACCGACCGCGAGGCCCGCGGCCAAAGCCGTAGTCACGCGGCGTTTCATTGAGCAGTAATTCATACCCTATACCCTGTTTGTCCTAGTCAGTCCCACCACAACCCGTCAAAGGTTTCGGGTTGAGGTTCGTCAGCGAACCAAGCGCGGCGGTTGAGTGAGGTGTTCGGACCCTGTCGACTCCTCCGCGGACTGCTGTACGAATTGTTGTAGTGTCAGCTACCGCGAGGTGAGCCGTCCTGCACGCCCCGAACACGCCACAGGCACATCCGGAACACTTGGGGTACCCCACCCCTCATTCACGCCCGAAGCATCAACAAACGTCTTGGATATGTCAACATCGGAATCGCGGCCCCGGCCACCGATTTTCCGGGTGTTCGCCCCGCGGCAAACGGGCACCGGTCCGACTTACCCCAGACGGTCTCGGAACAAACCTATCGTGCGCTCCCGTGCCTGCGCGGCTGACTCCGCGTGATAGCTCTCCCGGTGGTCGCAGTTGAACCCGTGGTCGGCGGGATAGACATGGACGGGAACATCCGGAAACGCGCCCGCGATGCGATCCACGTCGGACATCGGGATGTGCGCGTCGAGTTCGCCGAAGTGCATGATGACGGGGCACTTGGGCGCGGTGTCCAACGCGCCGGCAATGCCGCCGCCATAGTAGGCCGACACGCAGTCGATGCCGTCGAGGTGACACGCGGACAGCCACGCCATCAAGCCGCCGTAGCAATACCCCACGACGCCCACCTTGCCGTACTTGCCCGCCTCCTCCACCGTCGCCTGGAGGTCGCGCAGGGCTTCCTCACGCGGCAACTGCGCGAACGCAAGGTCCCGGCCCCGGCTCATCCCCTCGGCGTCATAGCCGAGTTCGACCCCCCGCTCGGCGCGGTCGAACAAGGCGGGTGCCAAGGCCGCGTAGCCCGCCGCCGCGAAGCCGTCGGCGACCTCGCGGATGTGCGCGTTGACGCCGAAGATCTCCTGGATCACGACCACCCCACCCTTGGGATCGCCCGGAGGCAGAGACTCGTAGACGCCAAAGGCGTATCCGTCCGCGGCGCGAAGCTGTCGTTGTGCCATCCGATTCCCCAACCATCCGTTCGAAAAAGACAGCCTCCAAGCGTAATCCGGGAGCATCCCCATCATCAAACTGTCATAATCCGCCCATACGTTGTTTGCGCTGAGTTGACGTCGGATCTCGGTCGACAGCGATGCCGCAAAGCGGTCGCGTCGCAATGCATAGGACGCTGAATGAGTTCGAACTCCGTACTGCTCGTCGAGGACGAACACGACATCAGGGAGATGCTGACGTTCTCGCTGGAGCGCGCCGGGTTCAAGGTCCTCGGCGCCGAGAGCGCCGAACAAGCCATGTCCGTGTTGGATGGGCCGCCACCGGGAATCGTCATCATCGATTGGATGCTGCCCGGCATGAGCGGCATCGACCTGGCGCGGCAACTCCGACGGGACCCCCTGACCAGCGACCTGCCGCTGCTGATGCTGACGGCTCGGGGCGAAGAGTCCGACAAGCTGAAGAGCTTCGACGCCGGAATCGACGACTACGTCACCAAGCCCTTTTCGCCAAAGGAACTGATAGCCCGCGTCAAGGCTCTGCTCAGACGCAGCGGCGATCCGGAAGACGGACTGTTGTCGGTCGGCCGATTGACGCTGGACACGCGCGGCCACCAGGTCAGCGTCGGCAGCAGTCCGGTACACGTTGGACCTACCGAGTTCCGTCTCCTGGAACTCCTGATGCGCAATCCCAACCGGGCCTTCGACCGCACCCAACTGCTTGATCGCGTTTGGGGCAGGAACGTCTACGTCGAGGAGCGCACCGTGGATGTGCACGTACTGCGCCTGCGCAAGGCGCTGATGCCCTTCGGCATGGACAAGCTGGTAGAGACCGTCCGCGGCATCGGCTATCGGCTGTCCAGCGCTGCCCCGCCGACCGCCTGACCAGCCACCGTGCTGCCATCCGGCCGACTGTGAGAAATGCGCCATAGCGGCGATCTGCTGCGCGTCCTGGGCTCTGTCGCGGGTGCGGTTGCCGCGGCGGTCGCCACCGGGTCCGCCGGTTGGGCCGTCGCCGTCGGCCTCGCCGTGTGGATCGCCTGGGGCGCATTCGAGTTCCGCTCTTTCGCGCGCTGGGCGCGGTCCCCGCTACGTCAACCCCGGCAGTGGACGGGGCGCTGGCACCTCGTCGCCACCGCGCTCGCCCACTCGCTGGCAGGCTCCCGAGGTCGCTCCCGTCGTCTCCTCGAGGAACTCCGCTGGCTGCAACGTACGCTCGATACGATTCCGGACGGTTGGATCGTGCTGCAACGCAACGGCGTCGTCGAAGCCGCCAACCAGAGCGCCACCGAGCTGCTTGGAATCTCCCATCGACAGCGGCGGAACCTAATCGATCTCACTCGCGATCCGTCCATCGTCGCGCTGATAGAAGGCGACGTGGAAGGCGGGATCGTCGAGGTCGCTTCGCCGGTGGACGAGTCCCGCCGCCTGGAACTCCGCCATCTACACGTTGAAGAAGATCGTTCGATCATCCTCATCCGGGACGTCACCACCCTGGACCGGCTGCTCACCATGCGCCAAGACTTCATCGCCAACGTCTCGCACGAGCTCAGAACGCCGTTGACCGTGGTGATGGGCTACCTGGAGATGCTGGAGGACGAGAAGGTCGACAAGAAGACCCTTCGCTCGATTCTCGGCAAGCTGCGACCACCCGCGGATCGCATGAAGGCGCTGGTGGAGGACCTGTTGACCCTTACCCGGCTGGAGTCCTCTCCCATGCCGAGCGAGGACGACCTCGAACTGGTAAACGTGCCGGCCATGCTGGAGTCCGTGGTCAACGAAGCTCGGCAGCTCGCCAGCAAGAAGCACTCCATCGCGCTCGATGCCCAGCCGGGCCTGGTTGCGTCCGGGGTGCCGCCGGAACTGCACAGCGCATTCATGAACCTGGTGACCAATGCGGTCCTCTACAGTCCGGACGGCGGAGTCGTGGCCGTGCGTTGGCACCGGCGGGGCGAAGCAGCCCGGTTCGAGGTCGAGGACCACGGCCGCGGAATCCCGCCCGAGCACATTCCGCGGCTTACCGAGCGCTTCTTCCGCATCGACGTGGGCCAAGGCCGCGCCCGCGCCGGCACGGGTCTGGGTCTGGCCATCGTCAAGCACGTGCTGCGCCGCCACGGCTCGCAGCTGCACATCGAAAGCGAACTCGGCAAAGGCAGCCGGTTCTACTTCGAGCTGCCGGCCATCGCTTCGGGCTCTACCCATAGCACCCGGAATCTCCATCCCGCCGCCGCCGAGCCAGACCACGCCACCGTACCGGGGGCGCTTCCAACCACATCCCCGTAGCGACCCTCTTGGCCGTCCGTCTTCAAAGCTTGCAAGGTGTCGCATCCTGTATCGGCCAAGACGCTCCACCACGCCGTCAGCAACGCCGTCGAGCATTCACGGCGCTACAATAGCCGGGCCCTCGCGGGTCCGAGACGCGACCGCGAAGTCAACTGCGAGTCGATCCACGGGAGACGCGATGTCCGCCAAGATACTCGATGGCAACGCCATCGCCCGGCGGCTGCGCCAGGGAATCGCCGAACGTGTTCAAGACAGGGCGTCACGCGGCCTGCCGCCGCCCGGGCTCGCAGTGCTGCTCGTCGGTGACGACCAGGGCTCCCAGATCTACGTACGCCTGAAGCGCAAGGACTGCCACGAGGTCGGCTTCGCCGAGAACGCCTGGCACCTCCCCGCCACTACCACCGAAGCCGAATTGATCGACCTGATACGGCAACTCAACGCAGACCCGACGTTCGACGGCATCCTCGTGCAATTGCCGCTGCCGGACCACATCGACCCCGTCCGCGTCACCGAGAGCGTGGCCGCGGCCAAGGATGTCGACGGCGTGCATCCGTACAACATGGGTCGCCTGGTGCTGCGCGAACCCGCCATCCGACCCTGCACGTCGAAGGCCGTGATGTGGCTGCTTGAGCACACCGGCGTTCAACTGCGCGGCTTGCATGCGACGGTGATCGGTGCCTCGAATCACGTCGGCCGCCCAATGGGTCTCGAGCTCCTGCTTGTCGGTTGCACAGTCACCACGGTGCACCGTTTCTCGCATCACGCGCGGGAGATCGTCGCGCATTCCGACATCGTCGTCTCGGCGACCGGCAAGGCCGGTCTCGTCGGCGCCGACTGGGTAAAGCCCGGCGCCATCGTGATCGACGTGGGAATCGTCGCGCAGGCCGACGGCAAGGTACGCGGCGACGTGCGCTTCGACGAGGTCGCCGACCGCGCCGGGTGGATCACGCCGGTCCCGGGCGGGGTCGGCCCCATGACCCGGGTGGCGCTGCTCGACAACACCCTGCGAGCCGCCGAACTCGCCAAGACGTGAGTGCGCTGTTCATATCGGACCTGCACATCGACGAGTCGCGTCCGAGCGTGCTCGCGGGCCTCGAGCGGCTGGTCGACACGGATACGAGGGATGTGGACATGCTGGTCATCCTCGGCGATCTGGTCGAGGTCTGGGTCGGCGACGACGACGACGGTGCCGTTGCCGATGCGGTTCGAGGCGTACTCTCGACGGCGGCCGAGCGCTGCCCGGTCTTCGTCATGCACGGCAACCGGGACTTCCTTCTCGGCGAGCGCTTCGCCGCCGACACAGGCGTCACCCTGCTCGACGATCCCGCGACCATCGACATCGATGGACAACCGGTGTTCACCGCCCACGGCGACGCCTACTGCACGCGCGACACCGCCTACCAGCGCATGCGCGCCACCTTCCGATCACCCACTTGGCAAAGCACGGTGCTGGCGTCGAGCCTCGACGAACGGCGCTCGCTGGCAGCCTCGCTACGGGCGCAAAGCATGGCCGCCAACGAGAACAAGGCGGACAACATCATGGACGTCACGCCGGAGGCCGTGGAGGACGCTTTGGACCAGGCGGGAGCCGAGCTGATGGTTCACGGCCACACCCATCGTCCCGGCATTCACGATCTCGGTGGCGGACGCCGCCGGGTCGTCCTCGGCGACTGGGACCGCTGCGGATGGAAATTTCGTATCGACCAGGGAGATCTCGCCCTATCGTGCTTTCCCCTTCCGTAGGGGACATCCACCCTGTGGCGATTCGGGGACATCCACCCTCCGACCGAAAGGTGGATGTCCCCTTTTTCTTGCAGGGTGGATGTCCCCTTTTTCTTGCAGGGTGGATGTCCCCTTTTTCTTGCAGGGTGGATGTCCCCTTCGCCACGCCGGACCGTACGGCGTTCGGGGAAATCCTGCGACCGAAGGGTGGATGTCCCTTCGCCTGTGGGGGAGGTCAGGTCAACGTTTTGAAACTGGCCTCGTAGTGCGCGCGTGACCGGGCGTAGAACTCGGTGTCGATCTGCCGGGCCACGTCTCGGCTTGGGACACCGGACTGGTGCGCTTGAAGACCGAGTTCGTCGAGCGGCAACGGCCGCACGCGCAGCGCCTGGAAGGCCAGTATCTCGGCCGGCATCACGTTCGCATCCGTGATCTTCAGCTCGGAACCAACCCGTCGCAGCCGGTCCTCGTCCACGATCACGAGGACCGTACGGACGCTGTCCGCGAGCAGGCCGTTGAGGCGTGCCCACACCAGTTCGCGCTGCTCCTCCAGGTAGCCGTTCCAGCCGACGATCTCGTGGGCGAAACGTTTGCAGCCGCGGCAGACGAGGTCCCCGTAGGTGGTCGAGCACACGCCCACGCAAGGCGTCCGACGCATCGGCCGCCGCCGGCCCAGGCTGCGCATGAAGCCTTCCGCCGCAGCGGCATCGTCAGGCATGGTTGTGCAGTTCAATCACCGTGGCATCGGAGAACTGCTCGCCCTGCTCGGCTTCCCGGCCCTGTTTCACGTCGTCGCTGCGCTGGCGCGATAAGTGTTCGAGATAGTCACCATCGATGTCGCCGGTGACGTACTTGCCGTCGAACACCGAGCAGTCGAAACGCTTGAGGTTGGGATTGCCTTCGGCGGCCGCCGCCACAAGGTCGTCGAGGGACTGGTATACCAGCCAGTCGACGCCGATCGTCTCGGCGATTTCCTCCGGTTCGCGCCCGTAGGCGACAAACTCGCTCGCCGCCGGCATGTCTATGCCATAGACGTTCGGAAAGCGGACCGGCGGCGCCGCCACGGCCATGAAGACCTTGCGTGCCCCGGCGCGCCTCGCCTGGCGCACGATCTGACCGGTGGTCGTGCCACGCACGATGGAGTCTTCCACCAGCAGGACGTTCTTGCCCTGGAACTCCAGTTCGATGGCGTTGAGCTTCTGCTGCACGGACTTCGCCCGCTGGGTCTGTCCAGGCATGATGAAGGTGCGCCCGATGTAGCGGTTCTTCACGAACCCCTCGCGGAACTTCACGCCGAGGGCGTAGGCCAGCGGAATCGCCGACGTGCGGCTCGACTCGGGAATGGGTACGACGACGTCGATGTCGTGGTTGCCGTCCGGATAGCGTTCGAGAATCCGCTTGGCCAGCCTCTCACCCATCCTGAGGCGTGCCTTGTAGACCGAGATCTCGTCCATGATGGAATCTTCCCGGGCGAGGTAGACCAGTTCGAAGATGCACGGCGAATGAGCGGCGGGCGGCGCGCAACGCTTGGTGGCGTATTCGCCGTTGGGCTCAATGAAGATCGCCTCCCCCGGCTGGATGTCGCGTTGGAAGTCGAAGCCGAGGATGTCGATGGCATTGCTCTCGGAGGCCACCATCACCTCCTCGCCGGCATTCGTGCGCTTGACGCCGAACCCGAGCGGCCGGATGCCGTGGGGATCGCGAAACGCCACGACGCCGCGCCCGTTGATCATCACCACCACGGCATAGGCGCCACGACAGCGCCGGTGAACGCCCGCCACGGCGGCGAAGATGTGCTCAGCGGTGGGTTCGTAGGCACCGATCTTCTGCAGTTCGTGGGCGAAGACGTTGAGCAGCACCTCGGAGTCCGAGTTGGTATTGACGTGGCGCAACCCAGCCCGAAACACATCGCCTTCCAAACGCAGCGAGTTCGTCAGGTTGCCGTTGTGGGCCAGACTGAGTCCATAGGGCGCGTTGACGTACATCGGTTGCGCCTCGGCCGCACTCGAGGTGCCGGCCGTCGGATAGCGGACGTGGCCGATGCCCATCGTTCCACGCAGCCGGCGCATGTGCCGCTCCTCGAACACGTCGCGAACGAGCCCATTGCCCTTGCGCAGGTTCAGGCGGTACTCGTCGTCCCAGGTGACGATGCCTGCGGAATCCTGGCCCCGATGCTGGAGCGCCAGCAGCCCGTCGTAGATCTGCTGATTCACCGCAGAGTGGCTGACGAGGCCGACGACGCCACACATGGCTACACCGGCTCCAAGGGCGTAGCGGGACTACCCACAACGGCAGCCATGATCTGGTTGAAAGCTCCCACAAGCTCCTCTTCGAAGCCCAGCAACACCGGGGCGATCCTCGACGTTGGCCACCAATCGCGTGTCTCCGCGAACGGACGCAGCATGATGAGGGCGACGAGCACGATCAAGGCTCCGCGAGCCGTGCCGAACACCAAGCCGAGCGTTCGGTCGGTGCCGGTCAAACCCGTGGAGTCCACCAAACGTCCGACGATGCGTTGCACGATCGCGCCGCACACTACCACGGCCACGAAGACGATGGTGAATCCAATCGCCGACTGCAGTCCGGGACCAACCTCGAGGCCGAGAAGGCCCGCGAGCGGACGCGCGAACGCGATGCCCAACAGCAATGCGGCCGCCCAGATCACCAAGGACAACACCTCGCGCAGAAACCCCCGCATCAAGCCGAACACCGCCGAGACGACGATGACCGTGCCCATGACCACGTCCGCCATGGGAAAGTCTCCAACCGGCACTACGGGCTGAACCTCATGACCACCGACTCCAGCTCGTAGCGCTCGTCGAGCTCCAATTTGAGCGTGGCTGCGTCGTCCGCGTCGATCAGCGGTCCGACGCCAACGCGCGTCGCGCGCTCGCCGTGCTGCTTGATGTTCGACAGGAAGGCGTTGTAGCCATCTCCCCGCAGCCGGTCGCGCATGGCGGTGGCGTTCTCTTCCTGGGAGAAGCTCGCAACCTGTACCGCCCACTTGAGATCGGCGTCGACATTGCCGTCGTCGGGGAACAACACGGGCTCACCCAGGCGGGTCTCCGTCGCCCTGTCATAGCCGTCCTCGTCGATGGCCTCCAGCAACTCGTCGCGCACTTCGACGACCGGAGCGAAGTCCGGGGCGGGCTGTGTATCTCGCTCGACCTGAAAGTCGGCTGCGGGCAGGGCCTCGAGCTGCACCGATTCGACGCCGTCTCCGTCGAACACCATCGGCAGGACCACGGCGGCCAAGGCGACGAGGAACACGAGCCCCGTCACGCGGTATCGGGTTCGGTCTGTCAGCACGTTGATGGACTGAGTTTCAAACGGATCCGAGCCGTGCCACGACGTGGACGTATCGGCTCGAAATCATACACCGCGACGCACCTTCACGCCTCCAGTTTTCGGATCAGGCCCTTGGTGAGCTATGCGGGCTAGCGGTTCCCATCAAGGCCGAACCGCGCGCGCGCCCGTTCGACGACATCGAACGACCCAAGCACCAGGATCACGTCGCCGGGCGCCGTTGCCGCCACCAGGTGCTCCGTGGCTTCCGCCAACGTGCCGGCCAACGCCCGGCGGTCGTCCACCGCCGCGCGCAGCGCCGTCCCCTTCGCCCCACGCGCACCGACGGTGTCGGCATAGACGAACTCGCCGACGAGCGGTACGAGCGGCGCGACGATCGACTTCACGTCCTTGTCCTCAAGACAGCCGACCACCGCGCCGGCGATGCGCCCAGCGAACCGTTCCCGAAGTTGCCCGGCTAGAAACTCCGCGCCGTCCGGATTGTGGGCCACATCGAAGACCCAGACGCGATCGTCGCGGCGCACCACCTCGAAACGACCCGGGTTGCGTACACGCCCGGCGGCGGCCGCGACGGCAGACTGATCCAGTGGACACCCGGAGAGTCGCGTGACCTGCACCGCCGTCGCCGCGTTGACGGGGTCCACGGCCGACTCGGGCAGCTCGAGAGACCCGCGCTGGTCTCGGTCCCGAAACCACAGCGACCTGCCCACATGACCGAAATCACGCCCGGCAAGATAGACAGGCACATCGAGATCGTGCGCCCTCGCCGTCACGGACCGGGGCGGGACGCGCTCGCCGTACACCAGGGGTATACCGGAACGCAGGATGCCCGCCTTTTCCGCACCGATCAGTTCGCGCGTCGCTCCGAGGTAGTCCTGGTGGTCGAGGCCTATGCTGGTGATCACCGCCACGTCGGCATCAACGACGTTCACCGCATCGAGGCGCCCGCCGAGCCCGATCTCCAATACCGCATGGTCGACCCCGGCCTCTGTGATCACCTTCAGGGCCGCGAGGATCGCGTACTCGAAATAGGACAGGCCGGCACCCTGCCGACAGGCCTCGACCGCCTCGAAGGCGGCGACGATGTTGGCGTCGTCGGCCTCGCGACCGTTAATGCGGATGCGTTCGTTGAACCGGTGCAGGTGAGGCGAGGTGGTGGTGCCGACGGTCCGGCCGGCGGCAAGCAGCAGGCTCTCGACGAAGGCGGCCGTCGATCCCTTGCCGTTGGTCCCGGCCACGACGATGCAGCACGGGGCCGGCGGCAGCACATCCAGGCGCTCCGCGACGTCGCGGACGTGTTCGAGCCCGCGACGCACGCCGCGGGGATGCTCCACGCCGATGCGGTCCAGCCAGTCGGACAGCGAAGTCACGACGACTCAGGCCGCGTCCAACGCCTGCCGGATTTCCCGAACCTGGGCCTCGAGACGTCCCGGAATATCCGCCGCGGCGCCCTCACCCATGGTCTCGACCAGAACCGTGCCCACCACCACGCCATCGGCATGCGGTGCGATGCGCGCGGCCGACGGTCCGTCCTTGATGCCGAAACCCACGAGTACCGGCAATTCGGCGGCGACCGAACGCAGTTCGTCAAGCCTGGCAGCCACCGCTTCGGCATCGGCGCGGTGGGCGCCGGTGACGCCCCGGTAGCTGACGTAGTAGATGAACCCCGAGGCTTCGCTGGCGATGTAGGCGGCACGCTCGACCGTGGTCGTCGGCGCGACGAGAAGCACGAGGTCCATTCCCTGTGCGGACAATGACGTGCGGAAGTCCACGGCTTCCTCGGGTGGCAGGTTGACCGCGATCACCCCGTCGACGCCCACGGCGGCCGCGCGTTCGCAGAAGACGTCGTAGCCCATCCGCAGGAAAGGGTTCAGATAGCCCATGAGTATGATCGGCGTGTCGACATCGTCGGTGCGAAAAGCGCGCGCCATGTCCAACGTGCCGGCCAGGCTCACCCGATGGCGCAGCGCCCGCTCCATCCCCGCCTGAATGGCCGGTCCCTCGGCCTCCGGATCGGAGAACGGTACGCCGAGTTCGATCATGTCGGCACCGCCCCGGACAAGAGCATGCAACGCCGGAACCGTTACCTCCGGATGCGGGTCGCCGGCGACGACGTAGGTATTGAGCGCCTTGCGTCCCTCGCCACGGAGCGCATGCAACCGCTCGCCAAGCCGCGACACCCTCACACCTCGATGCCGTCGATCCCGGCGACGGTGTGGATGTCCTTGTCGCCGCGTCCGGAGAGGTTGACGATGATCAGGTCCTTGGCAGGCCGCCGTGCGGCCTCGTCGAGCGCCCAGGCCACGGCGTGGCTCGACTCCAGGGCGGGCATGATGCCCTCCGTGCGATTGAGCACCCGAAACGCCCCCAGGGCCTCATCATCCGTAACGCTTGTGTACCGTGCCCGACCCAGATCCTTCCAATAGGCGTGTTCCGGCCCCACGCCCGGGTAGTCGAGACCGGCCGAGATCGAGTGCGTCTCATTGATCTGGCCGTCGGCATCGTCCATCAGATAGGTCCGGCTGCCGTGCAGAACCCCTGGGATGCCTGCGTTGAGCGGCGCGGCATGGCGTCCGGTCGCCAAGCCTTCGCCACCTGCCTCGACGCCCACCATGTCCACGCCGTCGTCGTCGACGAACGGATGGAACAGCCCCATGGCGTTCGAACCTCCACCGACGCAGGCCACCAGAAGGTCCGGCAGCCGGCCCTCGGCCTCGAGGCACTGTGCGCGGGCTTCGACCCCGATGACGGCCTGGAAGTCGCGCACCAGCATCGGATAGGGGTGCGGGCCGGCAACGCTGCCGATGATGTAGTGCGTGTCCTCGACGTTGGTCACCCAATCGCGCATAGCCTCGTTCATCGCGTCCTTCAGTGTCCGCGAACCCGAATTCACGGGGGCCACTTCGGCACCCAAGAGCTTCATGCGGTAGACGTTGATGCTCTGCCGGGCGATGTCCTCGGCACCCATGTACACCCGGCATTCGAGACCCAAGCGCGCGGCCACGGTCGCGGTGGCGACGCCGTGCTGTCCGGCACCCGTCTCGGCGATCAGTCGCGTCTTGCCCATCCTCGACGCGAGCATCGCCTGGCCGACGGTGTTGTTGATCTTGTGGGCACCGGTGTGGTTGAGATCTTCGCGCTTCAGATAGATGCGTGCGCCGCCGGCGTGGGCGGCCAGCCGCTCCGCACAATAGAGCGGCGTCGGGCGCCCGACGTAGTCACCGAGTTCCTTCATAAGCTCCCGATGGAAGTCCGGATCCGCCGAGACCTCGGCGTAGAGCCGGGTCAGTTCGTCGAGCGCATGGCTGAGCGTCTCGGCGACGAACCGACCCCCGTAGTCGCCGAATCGTCCCTCCGGCGTTGGCGCCTCGTAAGGCGGTCTATTGGACACCCGCGACCTCCGCGATGAACCGGGCAACACGCTCGGCGTCCTTGCGTCCCACGACATCGCCTTCGACGCCGCTGGCAACATCCACCGCGTACGGTCCGGTGGCCTTGACGGCGGCCGCCACGTTGTCCGGGTGCAGGCCGCCCGCGAGCATCAGCGGTCGATCCGACGGTGGCCACGTGGACCAGTCAAACGACCGACCGGTTCCGCCCGCGACGTGTTCGTCGTACGTGTCCAGAAGAAAGGCGCTGGCGTCCGGATAGCCTTCCGCGAAGGCATCGAAGTCGAAACCGTCGGCCATGCGCGCAGTCTTGACATAGCGCACGCCGAAAGCCCGACAGAACTCCGCCGGCTCGTCGCCGTGGAACTGCAGGTAGTCCAGGCGCACGCGGCTCAGGATGCGCCGCACGCGATCGCCGTCGGGGTCGACGAAGATTCCCACGGCGGCAACGAAGGGGGGCAGCACCGCGGCGATCTCGGCGGCCATCAACGGTCCGACGGAACGCGGGCTGTCGGGATGGAAATTGATGCCTATGGCGTCGGCTCCCGCCTCGGCCGCAAGCCGGGCGTCGGCGGGCGTGGTCACCCCGCAGATCTTGACGCGCGTGCGCCTCCTCACTGGTTCCATGGATCGCCGCAAAACGTCGCAGGTGGGAACCCGAGGATTCTAACAGCCTGTCGGACTTCGGCGCGCCAGCGGCGAGGTCCGACAGGGTGCTAGGCCGGTGGGGGCTGGGGCCGGACGCCGAGCCCGCGAGGCGTCTTGGCGGCGCTAACAGCCTGTCGGACTTAGCCGCGCCAAGCAGCGACTCGGCGTGAGAATGCGCAGCATTCTCAAACGCGCCCGAAGGGCGCGCCGGTGGGGGCTGGGGCCGGACGCCGAGCCCGCGAGGCGTCTTGGCGACCCCTGCTGCGGCGTTCAACTGAACTTAGTCATTCTCACCAGACAATTGGCGGAATACACGACCCGTCTCGGACGACCCAATCGTCAACACGTTGATTCAACACCTGTTTTGCGCTGGCACGCATCTTGATGAAGCATAGGCATGGGCATGGGCATGAACGCACCGATCAGAAGTGGCCATCACCAAGGGCTCCGACGTTCCCGAGTTTCGCTACACTGCCCCGGTCGCCGTCCCACCATCCCACCGTGAGCAGTCCTCTCCTCGCCGTTTTTCTAGCCGAGGCACGTACCATCCGACGCCTCGCGCGCACCTGGCTGATCCTGCTCCTTGCCGGCGCAACGACCTTCATCGGCTACGTGTTTTTCACCAATCTGCACCAGCAGGCGTCGGCCGCATTGCCGTCCGCGACCACTTCGCCCCACTTGATGATCGCTTCGTTCGGTGGCTACCTGCTGTGGTTTCTGCTCGGCGCCACCGTGTTTCTCGGTTTCGATGTCGGCAATCGCGAACGTCGCGAGCGCATCGCCGAAGTCTTCGATGCGCGTCCGTTGTCCAACCCGCAACTCCTCATGGGGCGTCTGCTCGGCGTGGTCGCCGTCCTGATCGTCGCGCTGCTGCTTGCGATCCTGGTACTCCAAGGGTTCGGCGTGCTGATGGCCGTGGTCGCCGACTGGCCGCTCGCTCCTGTCTTCCAAGCGACCTCGCTCGCGGTCTTCCTGTTCGTGGACGCTATTCCCGTCCTCGTGTTCTGGACGGCGTGCGTGTACCTGTTGGCGGCGCTCCTGCGCCATCGACTGCTCGTCGCGATGGCCGCATTCGCCCTGCTCGGCCTCTGGTTCTGGGGCCTCTCACACGCGCCCGAGTGGTTGCTCGGGTACCTGAAACCCGCACCAGATCGGCTGGTGTCGGACCTGGTCTCCGGCTTGCCGGACGGGGTCACGATACTGATGCGCACCGCGCTGCTGTGGCTTGCCGCCGGCCTGGTCGGCCTTGCCGCCATCGCGTTGCCGCGGCCCGACACCGACAGACGCGCAAGTCGGCTACACCTTACGGCTGCCTTGCTCGTCGTTGGAATCCTGAGTGTCTGGGCGGCCCTGAACCACGCCCACCGCCCCCTGACGGACCGCGAGCGGTGGGCTGCCGCCGAGCGCGAGGCCCGTCAGAGTGATCCGCGAGCCTTCGCGCTCGGTCGAATCTCAGGTGCCATCGACATCGACCCTGGTAGTCGGCTGACACTCGACCTGGAATTGACGCTGGCGATGACGGAACGGCCCGGCAGTCTGCTGTTCCACTTCAATCCAGGCCTCGCCATCGAGCAGCTTCACCTGAATGGCGAGCGGGCTTCGTTCGACCACGAAGCGGGAATCTTACGGATAGACGCGCCGGCGGAAGGCGGAGAAGCTCTCCTCGCGATCCAGGCCACCGGCGTCCCCCAAGGCGGCTTCGCCTACCTCGACAGCGCGATCGATTTCCGCCGGGTCGTCGGACGCAATCCCCTGCGCGGCCTCGGCACCGAGGGATCCTTGTTCGACCGACGCTACGTAGCGTTGATGCCCGGCGCACACTGGTTGCCGGCCCCAGTGATCGCCGTAGCGGATGGCGAACCCGCGACTCCCGCCGCGCAGTTCAGGATGGTGGACCTCGCGGTCCGCGTGCCGCCGGGCTGGTTGGTCGCCGGACCGGGCAAACGAGAGGCCCTCGAAGCGGGCTTGTTCCGCTTCCGACCTGACGTTCCCGTTGCCGAAGTCGGACTGTTCGCCTCCCGCTTCGTGAGCTACGCCACACAAATCCATGGCGTCGAAGCTGAACTGCTCGTGAGCCGTGCACATGCCATGACACTGTCCGTGTTCGAAGACTCGGCGAACGAGATCGCCGCAGCGGCAGCGGAAGTACTTGCGGACATGGACGCACGAGGGATCGGCTATCCGTACGACGCACTGAGCCTCGTGGAGATACCTGCGTCCCTTCGAAGCTATGGTGGCGGCTGGCGGATGCCGTCGGTCCTGGCAGCGCCGGGCGTGCTGATGTTGCGCGAGCGCGGCTTTCCCACCGCGCGGTTCACGGTTCCCGATCCTCCACCCGACGACCTCGCCGAAGAGCAGGTCGAGAGCCTCGGCGACTATTTCCAAAGGGAGAGGACCGGCGGCAACCTGTTTGCCGGGCTCGCACACCACGGGTTTCTCGGGCGGACCGGCGCTGCGGGACCCGGTGCGCATGCCTTGGAGTTCGTGTGCCACGACCTCGCCGCGCGCATCCTCGGTCACGACGGCGGCCACTTCTCGGCGCATGTGTACGCCGAAAGCGCGTCCGTCCCGCAACTCCTTGCCGACTCGATCGCGAGCTTCATCACCGGCGGATCGGGTCGGGCATCCGGCGAACTCTTCGCCGGCGCCCGCACGCCGGCGGTGTGGGAACGCGCGGTGGGCGCGGCACTCGTCGACCTCGACCTCGATAACCCGGCGCAGGCGGTCAACGTCCTCACCCTCAAGGGCGAAGCCGTGGGCCGTTCCATTCTCGATGCCTTGGGACGGGAGACCACCGCCAGGCTGCTCGCCGAGTTGCGCGCCCGTTTCGACGGTCGCCTGTTCACCGCGGCCGACTTCGTCCGGGTTTCGACGGACATCGACATGGACCTGCCGGCGTTGGTCGGCGACTGGCTGCACGATGCGGCGCTGCCGGGATTCCTGGCCTCCCCGGTCGCCACGGCACGGCTCGCCGACGACGTCGAAGGCAGACCGCGCTACCAGACCCGCGTCCACGTCTACAACGGCGAAGGTGCGCCTGGGCTGTTCCGCCTGCGCTACCGCATCGACCAAGGCGATGCCCCCGTGAGGTCCAGCGACCCGGTAAGGGTCGGCCCCTTGGAGGCGGTCGAGGTCGGCGTCGTGACCCAAGCGCCGCTACGCGAACTCTGGGTGGCGCCCTACCTCTCGCTCAACCGTCAGGAGTTTCCCTTGAGGGTTCCGGAAACGGATTCGGATCAGGCCCGCGACGATCCCCCGCTGGTCGGTGCCCGCGAGAGCGTCTGGCGACCCTCGCCCCCGGCCGGCATCGTCATCGACGACCTCGACCCGGGGTTTTCGGTCCATCCGGGCTTCAGCGACCTGCGTCGAGAGCGCGTCGATTTGGACGAAGGCCTGCCGGTCTACCAGCGGCTCGATCACGTTCTCGAGAGCCACTGGTCTCGCGCCGAACAACCCACAAGCTGGGGCTGGTACCGCAAGACCGTCGCCCGCGTAACGCCCGGCGACGGCAACCGGGAAGCCGTGTTCACGGCCCGACTTCCGGCCTCCGGTCGCTGGCGCCTGGACTACCATCTGCCAAACCTGGACGTTGGCTTCACCACCCGGTCGCGTTCCCTGTTTCAGCTCACCGCCGAGATCGAGATTACGTCTGGCCGCCAGACTCCCGGGCTCGGCGACTACGACCTGAGACTTGTCGATGCCGACGACAACGCACGTGGAATCGACTTCGACGCTTCCGCGGCGGAACCCGGTTGGAATACGCTGGGCAACTTCGAGCTGGACGCCGGCGAAGTCCGCCTAGTGGTCACCAACCGGACGACCGGCGCGACGGTGGTGGCCGACGCCATCCGCTGGACGCAAGTAAACCCGTAGGGAATCGCTTCGCGATCCAAAGCCACTCAAGTCAGGATCGGCGGAGGCGTGATCGGCAACTCCAATCCTGGATAGCCGACGCCCACGAGGTAGAGACCCTGGGGTGGCGCTGTGGGCGGTACCTTGGTCCGGTCCCGAGCGTCGAAGAGCTTCTCGAAGGACTCCTCCGAGAGGTCGCCGGTTCCGACCCTGCAGAGCGCTCCGGCGATGTTACGCACCATGTGCAGCAGGAAGGCGTTGGCGACGATGTCTATGGCGATGTAGCCGTTGACGCGCTCGACGCGCACCGACTCCACGCGACGACAGGGCGAAACCGACTGGCAGCCGGCCGCGCGGAAGGCCGAGAAGTCGTGCTCGCCGAGCAGGCACTGCGCCGCCGCGTGCATGGGTTCGTGAGCCAGCTCTCGGTCGGACCAGGCGACGAGGTTGCGGTGGATGACCGGCTTCGCCGGAGCATCGCTGTAGACGTACACATAGCGTCGCCAGACGGCGTCGAAACGGGCGTGGAAAGCGCGGTCGACAATCCGGGACCAGACGATGCCGATGGTCTCCGGCGTCAGGCTGGACACGCCGCGGCGCCAAGCGTCCGGGGATCGGTCGGCCGCGGTCTTGAAGCTCACCACCTGCGCCGTGGCATGGACTCCGGCATCGGTGCGCCCGGCTGCGGCCACTCGCACGGGTTCGTCCGCCACCCGGCCGATGGCGCTCTCCAGCGCGTCCTGGACGTTCGAGGCGTGCTTTTGGCTTTGGAAGCCGTGGAATGCGCTGCCGTCGTACTCGACGCCAAGGACAACGGTTCGGGTCGTGACCTCCGACATGGCCGACTCAGCCGATCAGCCCGCGTACCTCTTCGGCGATCTGGATGCTGTTGAGCGCGGCGCCCTTGCGGACGTTGTCCGACACCACCCAGAGGTTCAGTCCGCGTTCGTGGCCCACAGCGCGCCGGACCCGACCCACGAACACGCCGTCGTTGCCGGCCGCATGGTCCACGGCCGTGGGGGCTCCCTCCTCGACGAGAACGACTCCCTCGGCATCCCGCAGGAGATCCCGAGCCTGGGCCGGGGAAATGGGGTCACGGGTCTCGATGTGCAGCGCCATGGAGTGGCCGTAATACACCGGCACGCGCACACAGGTGGGATTCACCTGGAGGCGGTCGTCCTCGAGGATCTTCTTCGTCTCCTGGACGACCTTGGACTCCTCTTCGGTGTAGCCGTCCTCGTAGGTCTCCCAAGCGTGCGACACCACGTTGAACGCCATCTGCACCGGGTGCACCGGAAAGTCGTCGACCTCTTCGCCGCGTACCACCTGGGCGGCCTGGGCTTCCAGCTCCTTCACGCCTGAAGCACCGGCACCCGACACCGACTGGTAGGTGGCGACGTTGATGCGCTCGATACCGACCGCGTCGTAGATCGGGTTGCACGCCACCGTCAACGGGATGGCCACGCAGTTCGGATTGGCGATGATGTTCGCACCGATGCCGTCGGCGATGCGCTCCCGGTTGACCTCCGGCACGACCAGCGGGACGTTCGGCTCCTGGCGGAACGCTGATGTGTTGTCGATCACAACCGCGCCGGCCGCCGCGGCACGCGGCGCATGCGCACGGGATATCCCCGATCCCGTGGAAAACAGCGCGATCTGCGTGTCGTCGAAGTCGAACCCGTCGAGCACCTCGACCGTTCGCGGTTTGCCGCCCACGGTGAAACGCCTGCCCGCCGAACGCGGACTCGCCAACAGGCGAATGTCGCCGGCGGGAAAGGCACGCTCGTCCAGAATCCGACGCATGGTCTCGCCTACGGCACCCGTGGCGCCGACGATCGCGACGTTGAGTCTCTCCATGTCGAACCGGCCGGAACGAAGGGGCGCGCATCCTAACAGCCTGCGGAAGTCGGGGCCATCGGGCCGGGATCAACAATCAGCCGGACTCGCAGCCGAGCCGAAACTAGTAGGTTAGATCCTTAAGCGAAGCTCTGAGCAAGTGGCAATGAGTGCCCAAAACCATGTCGAATAAAGGTGGGCACCCGAGGACAGCAAGCCCCTAGCCATGTCTCCCGAGTTGGGCATCCTCATTGCGTTGATTGCCGGCTGGCTCCTAGCAGTCTTTGTATATCTCGTTCCATCCCTTGTTGCCGCGCTGCGATCCCACCCGCGACGCTGGTCCATATTCATGCTCAACCTGTTCCTAGGCTGGACTGTCGTGGGATGGGTCGTCGCATTGGTTGGCTCCCTCAAGACTCATCAGCAGACACCGTCGATGAGCAAGCTCGTCCGGTCAGTCGGACAATCCAATGAACGACTCTCCGAAGAACTCGCCTCTACGAGAGTGGTCGACAGGATCGACTGGGAGCGCGTAGAGCCAGCGGCTGCCAAGTGGGTTCTCGGCATGCTGCTAGTGGTCGCGACTGGATTAGCGTTCCTATACGTCGGCCTCGAAAGCTTCTGACAGGCGATTGAGAGTCGGCGCCGAGACGGCGTTCGTACTGCTCGTTGGACCTCAACCCTGGGCCCTACCTGAGCCACACCCCTACGCTGGCACCTCGAGAGCGGCGATCACCGCGTCGGCCATCTCGGCGGTGCCGACTAGGCGGGTGCTGTCGGTGCCGGTGGCGGGCATGATGTCGGCGGTGCGAAAGCCTTCGGCCAAGACGCTGTCCACGGCCGTTTCGACCCGGTCCGCGGCTTCCCGCTCGCCCAGGCTGTAGCGCAGCATCATGGCGGCCGAGAGGATCGTCGCCAGCGGATTGGCGATGTTTCGGCCCGCGATATCGGGCGCGCTGCCGTGGACCGGCTCGTAGAGGCCCTGGCCGTGGGCATTGAGCGAGGCCGAGGGCAGCATGCCCAGCGATCCCGTCAGCATCGCGGCCACGTCGGACAGGATGTCGCCGAACATGTTTCCCGTTACCAGGACGTCAAACTGCTTGGGCTCGCGCACCAGTTGCATGGCGGCGTTGTCGACGTAGAGATGGTCGAGGTCGACATCCGGGTATTCGGCATGCACTTCGTTCACCACGTCGCGCCAGAGTTGGGTCACCTCGAGCACGTTGGCCTTGTCCACGGACGTCAGGCGGCCGTTTCGCTTGCCGGCGAGATCGAACGCCACGCGCGCGATGCGGGCGATCTCGTCCTCGTTGTAGACGTAGGTGTTGTAGCCCCGACGTCGACCCGCCTCGTTGTCCACGCCGCGTGGTTCGCCGAAGTAGATACCGCCCGTCAACTCCCGGACGATGAGGATGTCGAGACCCGCAACGAGCTCCGGGCGTAGCGACGAAGCGTCCGCCAGGGGTTCGAACAGCATCGCCGGGCGCAGGTTCGCGAACGCCTCCAGACCCGCGCGCATGCCGAGTAGGCCTTTCTCAGGGCGTTGATCCATGGACAGCGCGTCCCACTTGGGGCCGCCCACTGCACCTAGCAGCACCGCCGCGGATTCCCGCGCGGCGGCTAGGGTCGATGGCGGCAGGGGCGTGCCGTGGTTATCGATCGCGACCCCGCCGAGATCGGCGAGCTCGTAGGCCAGCGCCACGCCGAGCGCATCGAGCACGCGCAGCACGTGGGGCATGACCTCGGCCCCGATACCGTCGCCGGGGATGACCAGGATCCGGTGACTCATGACGCGTCGCGGGCGAACACCCAGGGCATCCGGTCCCGGTGTCGCTGCTCGAATTCGCGGATCGCATCCGCATGGGCAAGCGTCGCGCCGATGTCGTCGAGTCCCTCGAGGAGCAGGCGCTTGCGTTCGGGCTCGATGTCGAAGTCCGCAGCGAAGTCGGGACCCTCGATGGTCTGGCGGCGCAGGTCAACCTCCATCGAGAATCCCGTCTGACGTTCGACCGCAGCAAAGAGGTCGTCGATCTCTTCTTGTTTCAAAACAATCAGTAGAAATCCATTCTTCAATGAGTTGTTGAAGAAGATGTCCGCGAAGCTCGGGGCGATCACGCAGCGGAACCCATATTCCTGCAACGCCCACACGGCGTGTTCCCGGCTCGAGCCGCAGCCGAAGTTGTCGCGGGCGAGCAGGATGCTGGCTTCGGCGTAGCGCGGCTGGTTGAGGATGAAGTCGTGGTTGATACGGCGCTCGTTGGCGTTCTTGCCGATCTCGCCCTCGTCGAGGTAGCGCCAAGCGTCGAACAGGTTATCGCCGAAACCCGTTCGGCGGATCGACTTCAAGAACTGCTTGGGAATGATCTGGTCGGTGTCGACGTTGGCCCGATCCAGGGGAACGACCCCGCCGCGATGCGTGACGAACGGCTCCATCACAGGCTCCTGACGTCGGTGAAGTGGCCGGCGATCGCGGCGGCGGCGGCCATCGCCGGGCTGACCAGGTGCGTACGCCCTAGGTGCCCCTGCCTGCCTTCGAAGTTGCGGTTGGACGTGGCAGCCGAGCGTTCACCCGGGTAGAGCCGATCGTCGTTCATCGCCAGGCACATGGAGCATCCCGGATCGCGCCACTCGAATCCGGCCGCCTTGAACACGTCGTCCAAGCCCTCGGCCTCGGCCTGCTCCTTGACCAGCCCCGAACCGGGCACGGCCATCGCCTGGGTTACGCTCGCCGACACCTGCCGTCCGGCAAGCACCTCCGCGGCTGCACGCAGATCCTCGATCCGACCGTTGGTACACGAGCCGATGAAGACCCGATCCACGCTCACGTCGGTCATCGGCGTACCCGGAGCAAGGTCCATGTACTTCAAGGCGCGCTGGCAGAGTTCGCGCTTGGCCGGGTCGGCGAAGTCGTCGGGGGCCGGCACGGCCTCGTCGATGCCCACCACCAGTTCCGGCGACGTGCCCCACGACACCTGCGGCGCGACGCTCGAGGCATCCAGCGTGGCCTCCAGGTCGAAGACCGCATCGGCGTCGGAAACCAGGGTCCGCCAGTAGGATTCGGCGCGGTCCCACATCGAACCGGTGGGTGCGAACGGCCGGCCGTGGACGTATTCCAGGGTCGTATCGTCCACCGCCACCAGTCCCGCCCGGGCACCGGCTTCGATGGACATGTTGCACAGCGTCATGCGCGCCTCCATCGATAGGGCGCGTACGGCGTCGCCGGCATACTCGATGGTGTGCCCGGTGGCGCCGGCGGTGCCGATGGCCCGGATGATGGCGAGGATCAGATCCTTGGCGCTCACTCCCGGACCGAGTTCCCCTTCCACGACGATGCGCATGTTGCGGCTCTTCTGCTGCACCAGGCATTGGGTCGCGAGCACGTGCTCCACTTCCGAGGTGCCGATTCCGTGCGCCAAGGCGGCAAACGCGCCGTGGGTGGATGTGTGCGAGTCGCCGCAGACGATGGTCATGCCCGGCAGTGTGGCCCCCTGTTCGGGTCCGATGACGTGGACGATGCCCTGGCGGCGGTCGGTCATCCCGAACTGTTCGATGTCGAAGCGCTTGCAGTTGTCGTCCAGGGTGACCACCTGCGCCTTGGCGACGGGATCCTCGATGCCGGCGATGCCGCGTGCCCGCCCGGTCGTCGGCACGTTGTGGTCCGGCGTCGCCAGGTTGGCCCCGAGTCGCCACGGCTTCCGCCCTGCCAGCGTCAAGCCCTCGAAGGCTTGGGGAGACGTCACCTCGTGCAGCAGGTGTCGATCCACGTACAGGATGGTGAGCCCGTCGTCGCGTTCGGCGACGGTGTGCGCATCCCAGATCTTGTCGTATACGGTCTTGCCGGCCACCGGGCGATCCACTCGGTCGGGGAGCGCGAATGTTAGGAGTGCGACCGGCGCAAGACAACAAGGGGAAAAGGGGACATCCACCTTTCGACCCAGGGTGGATGTCCCCTTTCCGCCGCAGGGTGGATGTCCCCTTTCCGCCGCAGGGTGGATGTCCCCTTTCCGCCGCAGGG
>VXPO01000120.1 GCA_009839505.1 Gammaproteobacteria bacterium | reverse complement strand
CACCCCGACGCCGTGCGGTTGGTCGGCACGGGCGACCACAAGGGTCGCCCCTACGCCAGGGCTTCGATGATCCGGGTGCAGTCGCCGACGTAGTCCCGGCCGGGGATGGCGACCGGGAAGACGAGGCTCGAGTCCATACCGGCCCTCGCGTACGCCCCGAGGCGGTCGCGGATGTCGTCGACGGTTCCGATCAGGGTGCGTTCCCCGATCAGCGCCGGCGGTATGCGGTCCAGGGCGCGTTGGCGCTCGCCCGCGCGCCAGAGACCTTCGATCTCCCGGCAGGCGTCGTCGTGGCCCTCGCGCGCGAACATTCTCTGGTAGACCGGCGCCATGACGTAGGTGAACAGTTCCCGCTGGTAGCGCTCCCGGACTTCCTCGTAGTCGTCGGTGACGGTGGCGCGGAAAAAGGCGATCAATTCGAACCCCTCCAAGTCGCGCCCGACGCGTTCGGCACCCCGGGACACGAGGCGCTTGGCATGAGCCACATCTGCCACCGTGACGAAGTTCAGGATGACGCCATCGGCGATCTCGCCGGCGAGTTCCAGCATGCGGTCGTTCAACGCCGCGAGATAGATCGGTGTTGATGCGCTCGGCGGACTCGCCAGTTGCGCACGGCGGTAGCGCCAACGGCCGGTCTCCGTAGTGATCCGCTCGCCCCCGAGGAAGCGGCGCACAAGGCTCACGCACTCGCGCGTCAACTCGAGAGGCGACGACCCCCAGGGAGTCGCGTGCCAATCCTCGATGATGAGTTGCGTGCTGGTACCGAGACCCAGGACGAAACCACCGGGCGCGACTTGGCCGATG
The DNA here is from genome assembly GCA_009839505.1 of Gammaproteobacteria bacterium. Taxonomy (GTDB): domain Bacteria; phylum Pseudomonadota; class Gammaproteobacteria; order Pseudomonadales; family Azotimanducaceae; genus VXYL01. The sequence goes on along the minus strand of VXPO01000120.1, from coordinate 31,122 downwards.
GTGGTCGCCGCCATGGCGAGCAGCAGGGGATCCCGCGTCTGCATGGGGAGAATGGCCGAACCGATCCGCGCGGATTGCAGCCGTGCCGCCACGGCGGCAGCGGTCGCCACGGCGTCCGCACCGGCGGTCTCCGCGACCCAGAATCCTCCCCAACCCTGGCGCTCGGCCAACGTTGCGAGTTCGATGTTCTCGGCGACCGTGCGGCCCGGGGATACGAGATCCCGGCGCAGCGCGTTGACCCGTGTAAGTGACTGTTTCATAGATTCATTTGCGCTCGTAGCACAGTGTACGACGTTGACGAACTTGGGCCGACGGCCTACATTTTCTGCCAGCGAAGTCTGTCAGCAAGAAGCGCGATCCTCGCACTTTTCGGCATGCCGAAGCGGTCACACTGAGTCGTCTTGCAATGACGGTAGGAGTCCACCATGACGGCCGACACTTGGACCATCATCGGATCGGCGATCGTCATCCTGATCGCCATCGCCGCAGCGAACCACTCGCTGCGGACGGATTTGCGCGCAGATCTTCGGGGATTGGAGAATCGGATGAACGATGTCGAAACCAGGCTCACCGAGCGAATCGACGCTGTCGAAACCAGGCTCACCGGGCGAATCGACGCTGTCGAAACCAAGCTCACCAATGTCGAGACCAAGCTCACCAAGCGAATCAACAGCCTCGAAGCCGATCTCCGCGGGCGGCTTGGCCGGGTCGAGGGCATGCTCGAGGTCATTCGGGATTCCTTCTTCGACCGAAGACGGCCGGAGCCCGAACCGGCACCTACTCGGCCGCCTCGCTCGCCCGTGCCGCCATGATGAAGTCGTTGCGGTGCAGTCCACCGATGGAGTGGGTCCAGAAGCGGACGTTCGTCCTGCCCCATTCGGTGGTGATCGCCGGGTGATGATCCGCCTCTTCAGCGAGGGCGCCGACGCGGTTGGTGAAGGCGAGCGCCGCCGCGAAATCCGCGAACTCGAAGGTCCGGGATAGCTGCTCCATGCCGTCCATGACAACGATTTCCCAACCCGGGATCTCCGCGAGAAGACCCGTCGCCTCCTCTCCATGAACCGTGGGACTGCCGGGCCGGCAGGCCTGGCATTGTTCGCGCGCAAGTGATTCGCTCATCGTGACCTCGTTTATCGTGGTACTCGGATCCGTTGCACCAGCGTCTGGATTTCGTCGGGTGGTTTGAGCGTCATTCCACTCACCGTAAGCGCGACCGCGAAGTTGATCAGCATACCGATGCCGCCGATGCCTTCCGGCGATATGCCGAACAGCCAGTTTTCAGGCACGTTCGCTGCGAACGGTTCAACGAATACGCCCTTGAAGTAGACGATGTAGCCCACCGTAAAGGCAAGGCCGGAGAGCATGCCGGCAATGGCACCCGCCTTGTTCACGCGCACCGAGAAAATACCCAGCAGGATGACGGGAAACAGGGACGACGCCGCGAGTCCGAACGCCAGGGCGACGACCTGGAAAACGAAACCCGGCGGGTTCAAGCCCAGGTAACCCGCCAGCAGGATCGCCACCGCCGCGCTGATCCTGCCGGCACGCAGCTCGTTGCGCTCGGAGATGCCGCGCAGCATCACGCCCTTCAGGAGGTCGTGGGAGATCGACGCGGAGATCACCAATAGAAGCCCCGCCGCCGTCGACAACGCGGCAGCAATGCCGCCCGCAGCCACCAGCGCGATGACCCAGTTCGGCAGGTTGGCGATCTCGGGATTCGCCAGCACGATGATGTCCGGGTCCACCGTGAGTTCGTTGCCCTGCCAGCCGAGTTCTCCGGCACGTTCGGCGAAGTCCTCGTTGGCATCGTTGTAGTACTGGATGCGCCCGTCGGCGTTCTTGTCCTCGAACTGGAGAAGTCCGGTGTCCTCCCAGGTGCGGAACCACTGCGGCCGCTCCTCGTAGCGGAGGTTCGCGGTCTCCTCGCCAACCGGCCCGGTCTGGACGGTCGTGGTCAGGTTCAGCCGCGCCAGCGCGCCAACGGCCGGCGCGGTGGTGTAGAGGATGGCGATGAACACCAAGGCCCATCCCGCCGACAGTCGTGCGTGATGCACCTTGGGCACCGTGAAGAAGCGCACGATCACATGCGGCAGGCCCGCCGTGCCAACCATCAGCGCCAGGGTGATGAAGAAGACGTCTATGCGACTCTTGGCACCATCGGTGTACTCGCCGAAGCCCAGGTCGGTGACGATCCTGTCCAGCTTCGCGAGCAGATAGCCGCCGCCGTCGAGAACCTCGCTGCCGAACGCGACCTGCGGCAGCAGGACCCCGGTCACCTGCAGCGAGATGAACACCGCCGGCACGGTGTAGGCGAATATCAACACGCAGTACTGGGCCACCTGCGTGTACGTGATGCCCTTCATCCCACCCAACACCGCATAGATGAAAACGACCCCCATGCCGACCGCCAGGCCCCACTCGATTTCGAGATTGAGGAACCGGGAGAAGACGATGCCAACGCCGCGCATCTGTCCGGCCACGTACGTGAAGGAGATGACGATCAGGCAGATCACAGCGACGATCCTGGCCGCATCCGAGTAGTAGCGTTCGCCGATGAACTCCGGCACGGTGTACTTGCCGAACTTGCGCAGATAGGGCGCGAGCAGGAGCGCCAGCAGCACGTAGCCGCCGGTCCAACCCATCAGGTAGACCGACCCGTCGTAGCCGAGGAAGGCGATACCGCCCGCCATGGAGATGAACGACGCCGCCGACATCCAGTCGGCCGCCGTCGCCATGCCATTGGCGAGGGGTTGGACATGCTTGCCGGCGACGTAGAACTCGCCGGTGCTGTTGACCTTCGACCAGAACGCGATACCGACGTAGAGCGCGAAGGACAGCCCGACGACTAGGTAGGTGAGCGCCTCAAGACTCATCGGCGTCTTCGTCCACCCCGTGCTTCCGGTCGATGCGCGCGACACAAGCGGCGTAGACGAAGATCAGCACCACGAACACGTAGATGCTGCCCTGCTGGGCAAACCAGAAGCCGAGCTTGAAGCCGGCGAACGTGAACTGGTTGAGCACGTCGACCAAGAAAATGCCGCAGCCGAAGGACACCAAGAACCAGACGACGAGACAGATTCCGACCAAGCGCAGGTTGTCGCGCCAGTAGTTCGAGTCCTTGATGTCTTCCCCCTCTGCCTAAAACCGCTGCTGCGTTGGCCAGCGGTGTCAGCGGTCGTCGGAGACCGCTCTTCGACGGCGAACACTATAGGCAATTCGCTCGCCAAACAGAAACAGCAGGACAAGCCCGTACACGAACGGGTCCATGAATCCACCCTTGGATAGCCACAACAGATGGACCCAGGCGGCGATGGCCGCCGGGTAGACGAGCCTGTGCAGGGTCCGCCAACGGCGACCCAGCCGGCGCTGCCATCCCCGCGTCGAAGTGGCCGCCAGTGGAATGAGCAGCACCAGCGCCGTGAAGCCGACGGTGATGTACGGCCGCTTGTAGACGTCGTCGACGAGCACGTTGATCACGTCGAAGCCGGCGAGCAGGGAAAGGTAGGCGACGAAGTGCAGGACGACGTAGGTGAAGGCCCACAGCCCGATCATGCGCCGGAAACGGATCAGGCGGGGCTGGCGAAAGACCCGCGACGCCGGCGACACCGCCAGCGTAACCAGTAGGATCCGCAATCCCCAGGAGCCGAGGTGGTGCACGACCGCCTCCCCCGGATCGGCGCCCAAGGCGCTCCCCGGCGCGACGGCTTCGCGCCAAACGTCGACGCCCAGTAGAGCCAGGGGCACCGCCAGCAGGCAGAAGACGAGCGGCTTGGAGCACGCCGCGATGACCGGTGGCAACGACATCAGAACGAACTTCGATCCGCCCGCGACGCCCCCCCGATCCACCCACAGAACAAGCGTGGATGCAGGGACTCGTAGGGGCGAGGCTTGTCCTCGCCCGTCTTGACCAACCGGCACCGTCCGACCGGCCGCCCGCGTCCGACCCGAGGCTTCGTGAACCAAAGAGAGCGACGACAAGCGTCGCCCCCACGGGGTTGCGCCATGGGGTTCAGTAGAAGCGCGCCAGGTCCATCCCCGAATACAGTGCTGCCACTTCGTCGTAGCCGTTGAACATTCGCGTCGGAATGTAGTTCGGCCTAAAGAGCGTCGTCGGGAAGCGACGTTCGCGTGCCTGACTCCAGCGCGGATGGTCCACATTCGGGTTGACGTTGGCGTAGAACCCGTACTCGCGCGGCTGCAGGTCGTTCCAGGTGTTCACCGGCTGCCTGCGCGTCAAGCGGATGCTGACGATGGACTTGATGCTCTTGAACCCGTACTTCCAGGGTACGACAAGCCGGATCGGCGCGCCGTTCTGATTGGGTAGCAGCTTGCCGTACATGCCCACCGCGAAGATCGCCAGCGGATGATTCGCCTCGTCCAGCCGCAGCCCTTCCAGGTAGGGCCAGTCGATGCTCGAAAAGAGTGATCGCTGACCGCGCATCTCCGAGGGCCGGTGCAGGGTCTTGAACTCGACGTACTTCGCATCCGCCGTGGGCTTGAACCTGTCGAGCAGCTTCTTCACCGGAAAACCGATCCACGGGATGACCATGGACCAGGCCTCGACGCAGCGCAGCCGGTAGATTCGTTCCTCGAGATCGATACCGGCGAGCATGTCCTCGAGCCCCATCTTGCCCGGCTCCGCCACCTCGCCCGACACCTCCACGGTCCACGGATCGACGTTCATCTCATGGGCATATTTCGCCGGATCCTCCTTGTCGGTGCCGAACTCGTAGAAGTTGTTGTAGCCGGTGGCGTTGGCTTCCGAGGTCATCTGTTCGCCAATGGGCTCCCCCGGCTCGACCCTCCGTTCCTCGAGCCAGGAATCCGGCAACGCGAGTGCGGATGCCCCCGCTCCCGCCCCGGCGGCCACCGCAAGGGAGTCGCGCATGAAGCGGCGACGTGTTCGGTAGACGTATTCCGGTGTGATTTCCGAAGGCTTGATGTCGCTGGGGCGCCTTATGAGCATGCTGGAGTCCTCGGTTGGCTGGCTACTCTATCAATTCGACCTGCCGAAGATGCGCCCGTTCCCCTGTCGGAAGCGGTGCCACACATAGGTCGCCGGTCCCGACACGGCGTAGACCGTAAAGCAGACCAGCAGCACCAACGGTGGATCGGCGAGTACCACCGCGAACACCAACACCACGGCGACCAAGGCAAGGAAGGGTACCCGCCCCTTGAGATCGAGCGTCTTGGGAGAGAAATACGTGAACTGCGACACCATCAGCAGTCCCACCACGGTGGTCACGACGGCGAGCACGATGGACGCGAACAGGCTGGCACCGCCATCGGTGTTGATACTCCAAATCCACACCGTGCTGGCCATGATCGCTGCCGCCGAGGGGCTCGCGAGCCCTGTGAAGGTCGCGTTGTCGCCCTTGGTGTTGAACCGGGCCAGGCGCAGGCCGGCACAGGCCATGTAGATGAAGGCCACGACCCAGCCGAACTGGCCCAGGCTCGACAACGCCCAGGAGAAGGCCACGAGCGCTGGCGCAACCCCGAAGGCGACCATGTCCGACAAGCTGTCGTACTCGGCGCCGAATTCGCTCTCGGACCGCGTCCAGCGGGCAACCCGCCCATCCAGGGTATCGAGGATCAATGCGCCGAAGATCGCCAGCGCGGCAGCGACGAAGTTGCCGGTCATGCCCGCCACGATGGCGTAGAACCCGGCGAACATCGCGCCGGTGGTGATCAGGTTCGGCAGCAGGTAGACGCCCCGCCGACGCAATCGGTCACCGGCCGAGTCGATCGGTTGGATGTCGTCGCTCGTGTCCTGGAGCGGGTCTTCGACCATGGCCGGTTCCGCACCTCCTGGCGGGTGTCCCGGATTGTAGCCAGAAAGCAGACGCCTCGGCGCGGTCCCCCTCACGTGCCGCGCAGGCGCGGATCGAGGGCGTCGCGTAGCCCGTCACCGATGTAGTTGACCGACAGCACGGTTAGCGAGATCGCGAGCCCCGGCCAGATCACCCGTTCGGGCGTGATCGAAATGAAGTTCGCGCCGTCGAACAACAGCCGGCCCCAGGTCGGGAAGTCGGGCGGAAAACCGAGCCCCAGGAACGACAGCGCGGACTCGGTGATGATGGCGTTGGCGATGCCGAGGGTCGCCGAGACCATGATCGGGCTCAGCACGTTCGGCAACACGTGGCGAACCACGATGCGACGTTCGCGCGTGCCGACGCTGCGCGCGGCGGTGACGAACTCGCGTTCCTTGATGGCGAGCACCTCGCCACGCACGATGCGCGCGGTCTGCATCCAGCTCGTGATCCCGATGACGAACACGATGAGCAGGAAAATCCCGGTCTCGGGGCCGAAGGCAGTGCGCAGGGTGTCCCTAAACAGCATGATGATTACGAGCAGGAGCGGCAACAGCGGCAGCGCCAGGAACAGGTCGGTGGTGCGCATCAGCAGGCCGTCCACGCGTTTGAAGTAGCCCGCGAGGACGCCGATCGCCGTGCCGAGCACCAGCGCCAGCACCATCGCGGTGAAACCTACGGCCAGCGAGATGCGCCCGCCGGCGAGCACCTGCGCGAGCATGTCCCGACCCAGGTTGTCGGTGCCCAGCGGATGCTCCCAGGATGCTCCGGCATTGCGCGCCCCGATGTCGAGGTAGTGCGGATCCACGGTGTGCAGCAACGGCCCCAAGAACACGGCCAGGACGATGAAGGCGAATACGCCCACGCCGACGAGAGCACCGGTGTGGTTGCGGAAGGCGAGCCAGACATCCATCCACAGCGAACGGTGCTCTAGCAGCGGGGCGTCGTGTCCGATCTCGGCCATCGGTCCTACTCGTACCGAATCCGCGGATCAAGGATGCCGTACAGCACGTCGGCCACTAGGTTGAAGCCGACGATCAGCACGGCGAACAGGAAGGTCAGGGTCTGCACCATGGGGATGTCGGCACCCTGGATCGCGACGATGAGCAGTTGGCCCAGACCGTTCACGCGGAAGATCTGCTCGGTGATGATGGCGCCGCCGAAAATGGTGGGGATTCCGAGCGCAATCATGGTGACGACGGGGATCATGCTGTTGCGCAACACGTGCACGAGCAGCACGGCGCGCTCGCGCATGCCCTTGGCGCGGGCGGTGCGGACGTAGTCGAGGTTCAGGTTGTCGAGCATCGACGCACGCATGAAGCGGCTCAACTGGGCGGCGTTGTAGAACGCGAGCACCAGGACCGGCATCAGGATCTGCTTGATCTGCACCCAGAAGCTCGCGAGATCGGTAACTTCGTGGGTGGTGTCGTAGATGGACGGCAGCCAACCGAGCATGACGCTGAACAGGATGATGGCGAGCAGCCCGGTGAAGAACGTCGGCACCGAGAACCCGACCATCGACACGAACGTGCCCACCTGGTCGAACCAGGAATACTGCCGGTACGCCGAGACGATGCCGATGGGCAGGGCGATCAGGATGCCCACCACGTACGACAGCCCCACGACCCACAACGTCTGAGGCATGCGCTCCGCGATGATGTCCACCACTGGGCTCCGTGTCGCGTACGAGATCACGCGGGTTCGACCCTCCGAGTCGCCGATTTCCACGTCGAACGCCCGTTCCACGAGGTTCAGCGGTTCATTGACGAAGAACTGCTCCATCCACTTCGCGTAGCGGACGGGAAACGGCTCGTCGAGGCCGAGGGACTCGCGGATCTGCGCCCTGACCTCCGGCGGAATGGTGAGCGGCAACTGCCCCGTGGGATCGCTAGGCGCCAGGTCCAGCAGCGCGAAGATCGCGAAGCTAATCGCGATCAACGTAGGTACGGCGAACATTAGGCGTCTGACGAGGTAACGGATCATTCCGCACCGGCCGGTTTGTCGCGGAGAATGCGAAGCATTCTCCCAACGCGCCCCGCAGGGGCGCGCACTAGCGGTGCCAATCCTCGATGTTCCAAAGCTCCGAGTCCCAGGGGTTGATGCGAACGCCCTTGAGTTCCTTCGAACGTGCCGAGGCCGTCGCGCGCCAGATCAATGGGATGAGGTAGTGGTTCTGGACGACGATGTCGTTCATGCGCTTCGCGATTTCGTAGCGCTCCTCGCCGTAAGGGGTCGCCGCCAGGCGTTCAACCAAGCCATCGAACTCGGCGGAACAGCCACGGGACATGTTGGTACCAAGCCATTGGTTGTCCGGTCCCGGGGCGTTGTCGCAGGTCCAGGCAGCCATATAGAGCTCCGGGTCGGTACCCTGAAAGTTGCTCGTATACATCTCGACGTCGGCGTAGAACTTCTGGTAGGTGTCCGGGCTCGCCGGGTCGCCGCCGAAGAACACGCCCGCATCGACGTTGCGCAACTCGGTCTCAACGCCGATCTCCTGCCACATCTGCTTGATCAGTGCCTGGGTGCCTTGGCGGACCGAGTTGGTGGAAGTCTGGTAGAGCAACGATAGCCGAACGCCGTCCTTTGATCGCACGCCGTCCTCCCCGCGCGCCCACCCGGCCTCGTCGAGTATCCGATTGGCCTCGTCGGAGTCGGCAACCCGGCAGCTTTCGTTGGCGGCCGAGGCGAACTCGGCCGGCGCGGGCACGATGTTGCAGGTCACGCGTCCGGTTGGACCGTATCCTGTTTCGATCAACACGTCGCGATCAATGGCCAAGGCCAATGCACGACGCACGACCGGGTCGGACAGGAACGGATGCGGGTTGGACCCGTCGAGGTACAGCGAACGGCGCTCCGGACCGAGGGTCGAGTCCGCGTTGGTCTGGTTAATGACCAGTCGCTCGACGTTCGTTCCGAACCCGACGACGACCTCGCCCCTGCCCGCGGCCATCATCCGTTCAAGGACTTCGGGCTCCACCTGCAGGTTCCACGCATAGTCGTATTCGCCGGTCTCGAGCACCGCGCGCGCGGCCGACGCCGCCTCGCCACCACCCTTCAACGTCGCGGTCTTGAACCAAGGCTTCCCGGGCTCACGGTAGCGTTCGTTGGCCGAGAGGCTGATCACATCCCCGGCCCGGAACTCATCGACCTTGAACGGTCCGGTGCCGATGGGACCGAAGTTCTCCACAGTGCATTCCGCCGCCCTCGCACCCAGGCAATCCTTGAACTGCTGGTGCTGGAGGATCGGGGTAACGGCGCCCACGAACGGTCCATAGGGGAACGGCTTGGGCACGCTGAACACGACGCGGACCGTGAAGTCATCGAGTGCTTCGATGGTCTCGACCTCGGTGAAGGAGGCATCGGGACTACAACCCATCTGCTCGTGCAGGCAGTACTCCCCGGTGAAAACCACGTCCCGCGACGTGAATGGCGTGCCGTCGGACCAGACGACGTCCCGCTTCAGCTTCCAGGTAATGCTCCTGAGATCCTCGGATACGCCGCCGTTCTCAAGGGTTGGAATCTCGACGGCCAGGACGGGCACCATTTCGCCCCTGTCGTCGTAGTTCGCCAGTGGTTCGATCACCATCGACGACGCCTCGACCTCCTTTGTGCCTCCCGACAGGTACGGGTTCAGGATCGCCACCGCCTGCCAGTAGAGGATGTTGACGTGGCGGTTCTCCTCCGACGCGGGTTCAACAGGGCCAGGCACCGACTCAACGATTTCGTCCGGTGAGCACGCGGCGACGGCAGCTAGGAGCAAGGCTGTTGGCACGGTTTTGCGGAACATGGGATGGGGACACTGGTGGGACATGGATGTATTTTCTCCGGTTTGGGGGCGCGGCTTCATCCGCTGACGGCGGCGTCCTCGTTTGCATGGTGACAGGCGACGTGGTGGCCCGGGTGGAGTTCGCGCCATTCGGGTTCCACCGCCGAGCACTCCGCCGTCGCCATGGGGCAGCGCGTGCGAAAGCGGCAGCCGGAGGGCGGGTCGGCGGGACTCGGCACGTCGCCCGCGAGGATGATGCGCTGCCGGCGGGATTCCGTCTCGGGATCGTGAACGGGCGCCGCGGAGAGCAGCGCTCGGGTATAGGGATGCAGGGGCGCTTCGTAGAGCGCGTCGCTCGAGGCCAGTTCCACGATCTTGCCGAGGTACATTACCGCCACCCGGTCGGCGATGTGGTGGACCATGCCGAGGTCGTGCGAGATGAACAGATACGTGAGGCCGAGTCGTTCCTGCAGATCTTGGAGCAGATTCACGACCTGGGCCTGTATCGAGACATCGAGTGCGGCGATCGGCTCGTCGCAGACGATGAACTCGGGATCGAGGGCCAAGGCGCGAGCGATGCCGATCCGCTGCCGCTGGCCGCCCGAGAACTCGTGCGGATAGCGGTTGGTGAAGCGCGGGTTCAGTCCAACGGACTCCAGCAACGCTTCCACCCGTTCCGCCAATGCCCTGCCCTTGGCGATTCCGTGTTCCAGCAAGGGTTCGCCGACGATGCCGCCCACGGTCATACGCGGATTGAGGCTGTCCTGGGGATCCTGGAACACCATCTGCATCCGGCGCCGCAGCAGGCGCAGCGGTTCGCCACGAAGCCCGCCGATGTCTTCCCCACGAAACGAAACGCGCCCACCCGTGGCATCGTAGAGCCGCAGTATCACCCGGCCCGCCGTGGACTTGCCGCAGCCGCTTTCGCCGACGAGACCCAGGGTCTCCCGTTCGCCGATGTGGAAATCGAGGCCGTCGACCGCGCGCACGCTGCCTACCTGGCGGCGGAAGACGCCGTGCCGGATCGGAAAGTGCTTGGTCAGACCTTCAACCGCGACGAGGGGCTCTGGCAGGTCCGCGGCGGGAACCGTTGTAGACCCCACAGACGCGGGCGAAGCCGTCCCGGTGGTCGACTCAGCGCTCATACGGCCGATCCGCCTCGACATCGTAGAAGCAAGCCACCTCGTGCCCCTCGGCAATGCTTGCCAGCACCGGGTTCTCGTTTTCACAATGGGAATAGGCATGGGGACAGCGGGGCGCGAACGGACATGACCGAGGTGCCTGCGTGAGGTTGGGCGGCTGTCCGGCGATGCTGGGCAACCTACGGCGCGACGCTGACGGGGACCCCGCTCCATCGAGGCGCGGGAGCGTACGCAGCAAGCCCCGGGTATAGGGATGCCGGGGCCGACCGTAGAGCGACTTGACGTCGGCCCGCTCCACCACCTGCCCCGCGTACATCACCATGACCCGGTCGGCGAGACCCGCAACCACGCCCAGATCGTGGGTGATCCAGATGATTGCCATTCCCAGCTCATGTCGAAGCCGCTTCACGAGATCAAGAATCTGCGCCTGGATGGTGACGTCGAGGGCGGTAGTCGGCTCGTCGGCGATCAGCACCTTGGGACTGCATGCCAGTGCCATGGCGATCATCACCCGCTGTCGCATGCCGCCGGAAAATTCGTGCGGGAAGGCGCGCAGGCGTTTCTCCGGCTCCGGTATTCCGACGAGGTCGAGCAGCCCGGCCGCCCGATTCCGGGCCACCTCCCGGTCCATCCCCAGATGCGTGCGCAACGGCTCCACGAGCTGGTAGCCGACGGTCAGCACGGGGTTCAACGACGTCATCGGATCTTGAAACACGAACCCCACCCGGGCACCACGGATCCGGCGCAGGGCCTCGTCGTCCAGCGCCATCAGATCCTCGCCCTCCAAGCGCGCGGCGCCGGACACGACCTCCGCCGGCGGGGTGGGCAGCAGTCCAAGCAGCGACAGCATGGTGACGCTCTTGCCGGATCCGCTCTCGCCCACGACGCCGAGCACTTCGCCCTCGGCGAGGTCGAAGCCGACGCCGTTGACGGCGTGAACCGTGCCCTCCTGCGTATGGAAGTGGGTCCGGACGTTCTCGACCTCGAGAACCGCCTGTTCCACCTGCCTCCGCGTTGCGACTGCCGCTGTCAAAATGCCGCCCACGCCGAGCCGAGTCGGCGCTTGTTCCACGGAAGCAGCGCGGCGCGCAAGTTCATCATCGGAGAGTTCGATTGATCCGCAAACCCGACAGTCCGCCATAGACACGGCGTTCAACCGAAGCGTACCGAGTTCGCAGAGACGATGCATGAACGACCATCCGGTGGCTGTGGCACGGGACACAACCGGATGCGCCTCTCCCTGTGCTACGGTCGTTGGTCAGAGCTTCCCTATGAACGGACTTCGCCGCACGCTTCTGCTCATCCTTGCCGCTTCGGGGATCACCCTACATGGCGAGGAGAACGGGAGCGAACCCATGCGCGTGATCCTAGAGACCGACATGACCTTCGACGTCGACGACGTCGGCGCCCTGGCGGTTCTCCACGCGTTGGCGGACGACGGCCTGGCCGAGATCCTCGCAGTCAACTTCAACGAGGTTCACCCAAACGGCGTAGCCGCCATCGACGCGATCAACACCTTCTACGGTCGTGGCGACATACCGATCAGCCGGTATCCCGGCGAGCTGGCGGACCCCGACCAGTCGCGCTACTTGGACCACGTCGCCCGGTTTCCACACACCACGGACGCGGACAACGCACCCGCCGCCGTGGACCTCTACCGTCGAGTCCTACTGGGACAACCCGACCGGTCGGTGACCATCATCAGCGTGGGCTTTCTCAACAACCTGTCGGACCTGCTAGAGGCCGACACCGACCTGGTCGGGGCGAAGGTGGCCCGCCTGGTCGTCATGGGCGGACGCCACAACGACCGCTTCAATCTGGTCCGTCACGACCTCGTGGAGACCAGCCAGAGGGTGTTCGAGCACTGGCCGACCCCGCTGGCGATCTCCGACCACGGCGGACGCCTCCGCACTGGAGCCACGCTCGCGTCGGCCTCACCGGAGAATCCCGTTCGGGAGGCCTACTACCGTTGGTTCGGCAATGCCTTCAAGGGGCGTTCGAGTTGGGATCAAGTAGCCGTGCTCTACGGAGTCCTCGGCACCGGGGTCTGGTTCGACGAGGTGTCCACCGGCACCGCGAGTCTGCCCAACGGCTACAGCTTGCAGCTGACGGCCGGCTTTCGGACCTACGTCGCGTCCCGACGCGACGATCAGGAGCTGACCGCATTCATCGAAACCCTGATGACCCAGGCACCGGCCCCGTAGCGCCCCAAAGCCGTGCCGTCAGCGCACGATAGCGAAGGCGCGTCGTCCCGACGCGGTCCGGGATGGCTTTGGGGCGTTACGGGTGCGTGCCGAGGGCGAAGGTCAAGCTCCAACCGTCCAGGGTACCCACGTCTGCCGCGGCGGCATCCACCACCTTGATAGTCCAATCGCCGTTGGGCGACTCGCCGTAGAAGGCATTGCTCAGGAGATTCCAGTCCAAGTCGGCGTTCCCGGCATGCGCATCGTTGAAGATGGGGTTCAGGATGCTCTCGGTTCCCGCCGGCGAGATCAGGTGAATGCCGAGGTCGTTCGTCATGGGATGCGTGATGTCGACGTGCAGCATAGCCGCTTCGATGTTGGCGTCTGCGAGGCCCTCGACGGTGAGTGACTGCACAACCCCACCCCCGTCAGCGTCCGGGATCGACACGGCTTCCTCTCGGATGAACGCGTCGGTCTGCGTGAACTCACCGAGACCGTCGGGCGTATGCATCGCCGCGAAGGCCAAGGCGTCATCGACGTGTACCGCACCGAATCCGTACCAGTTGTGGAAGCGGTAGCCGGCGGCGTTGGTGATCCAGGGGTGCTGGGCGGTATATACCCAACCGCCAACGACATAGCGCACGGTTCGGGCGTGGGGGTCGATTTGTCGCGCGGTCTTCGCCAGCACGTGCTTCACATCCCGCCAAGTGAACTCCGGATAGGCCTCGAGCAGCAGGGCGACGGCTCCGCTTGTGTGCGGCGCGGCGGCGGAGGTGCCGTTGAACGTGCTGACGTAGTCGCCGTCGGGGTTGTTGACGCTGTCGTGGACCACGCCGATGGGAACGAGCACGTCGTAGCCGCGTTCCGTTCCCGCCTGATCGGCCGTTATCGAGGCCGGGGACGCACTGCCGAACTCGCCGGCCGGCGCGGCGACCCACAGATTCGACCCGGCGGACGAATAGCTGGCCTTGACGCCATGGGCATTGAACGCGCCTACAACGACGAGGAACGGGACACTGTGAGTCGCATCTCCGTTCGCATGGGCACAGCCGATCCGACCATTGGCGGGGCGCCGCATGGAACTGCAGGCCCCGAACGCGTTGCCCGCCGACTTCACGTACACGGCGCCGCGACCGCCCCGCAAGTTCCGCACACCATGCTCGAACAGCATCTTCTCGCTGTCTTCGATGTTTAGCACGCCAGGGTACGAGCCGAAGCTCATGTTGAAGACGTCGATGCTCGCCGACGGCGGGTCCGCGTCGCTGGCGCCCGTGGCGTCGACGTACGCTTGGTTGAAATCGGTCGCGGATAAAACGTTGAAGCCATGGAGCGTGGCGTCCGGAGCAACGCCGCGACCCCCGACACCGTTGTCGGCAACAGCCGCCGCAATGCCTGCGACCGACGTGCCATGGTCACCGAGCGTCGACGGCTCGAACGGATCGGCCGCATCCACCCCGTGCCACGAGGCCATGTTGGCGTTGAAGGACGCGCCCTCCTCCACGTTCGCTGCGAGGTCGGGATGACAGGTCTCCATGCCAGTGTCGAGAATTCCGATCCGAACTCCCTTGCCCGTCGGTTGTCCGGCACCCAATGTCGCCGACATGCCGAGATCTTCGCCGGGCGATCCCGGCCAGTACGCATAGGCGGACTGGCCGATGTTGTTCAGATGCCACTGCTCGGCAAGCAGCGGATCCGTTCCCGTGGACTCGTCCTCGTTCGCGGGGGTCGTACACTTCACAACGACCTCGCCGGCCTCGTCGAGCGTGAAGCCCAACGAGGACCGGTTGTAGCGCCGCCACGGGTGTTCCTGCGCGATGGCCTCCACACTCGCCTGGACGTAGTAGTCGGCGTCGGCGTCGAATCCATCGAGGCGAACGTTGAAGTCGTAGAACTGCCAGTACGACGGGTCGATTGGCGGCACGTCGGCTTCTGCCGACCACAGATTGATGTCCCAACGGGGTTCGTCGTTGATGCGCAAGGCCATCGTCGTGGTCGCAGACGTGGCCGCACCGCGATTGCCCACCCAAACACGCAAGCCGATGTACTCTGCTGTTATCTCGTGGATGCTAGTGGACACGATGAGGTCCGGCGCGATGGACTGCTTGGCATCCGGACCGCAGCCCGCCGCCAGGAACAGGCATAGCAACGAAGTGATCATCGTCGCCTACGGGCACCGCGGGGAACGTGTCGGGCGCGACAATGGTCGACGGACTCGGGGTCGATCACCTTCAACACGCCAGTCCCTTCCGCCGCTATTGCGGAAGGCGCCGTGGGCCGCGTAGCACGATCTCGGCACCGGTCACCAGTTCGTGCTCGCTCAACTCGCGCGCGACCGCCGCCGGATTCGCTTCGGCGGGGAGGCGGAGCAGCGCCCAGCCGAGCGCCGGATAGCCCTTCCCATCCGACGCCCCGGCTGCGTCGATGACTTCGTCGAGCCGGTCGAAGTCCGTCAACCGTACGCGTAGCGTCGAGGTCACCTCGTCGAACCGTTTGTGCTTGGGGTCAAAGGCGAACCGGCGTTGCGGTCCGTCCACAGGTGCACGGGTGGTGTGGGCGCGTCCTTGGTACCACGCCCGATACACCCGGAAGCCGTTCTCGACGCCCACCTCGAAGCGAATGCCGTCCCCGGCGATCACCCGCGGCGGCATGGTCTCGTCCGCCATCGGCACGACCAGCAAGCGACGATCATCGCTGCGAGCGGCCAGCACGCCATCGTCGGCCTGAAGCGCAAACGCATCCGTGTCTTCGAAGCCGACCTGAGGCTCGGTCACCTCCTCCCCAGCCAAGGCATCCGCCGACATCAGCACGGCCAGGCAGAGGAGTCCCGTCCCCGTTCTCACGGCGAGACTCCTGCAACCCCGCCGCGTCCCCGCGCGACCAGGTTCTGGTCCGGCGCTCCCGGACACCCAGTCGCTACCTCGACCGCGCCGTGCCCCTCGCCGTCGCCAATGATCGACGGAGAGACCATCGGGCCGAGATTGGTCAGGTGCCCGGTCGGCGTCTCCAGCAGGTTCAACACGACGATCGAACCGTCGGTCAGCACGACTAGGCGCCATTTGCCGAAGCCATCGCCCAACGAGTCTCGGATGCCGTCGCCGCCGGCTTCCAGTTGCTGCGCGGTGACCGTCCGCGTGCCGCTCGCCGGCACCGTGAGGTCGACGGGACCGTAGACATCACCGTCGTCGTCGTAGCCCAGTATGCGCACCTCTGTTTCGACGTCGTCGTACTCGACGATTCGGAGGCTGCTGACCTGTTTGGTGTTCGAAGCCGGGTTGAAGAAGGACGCTTCGAATGCACACTCGGCACCGAAGGCAGAGCCGTCCACGGGAACCAGGGTATTGCCCATCGCCGTCACGAAGCCGTCCTCCGTCCTGATGTAGGACGTCACGACGAAGTCGAAGTCCGCGCTCAATTGCAGGTACCAGTCGCCCTCGCCTTCATTGATACCCGCATTGATTCCCTTGGTCGGATTGCCGTCCTCCAGATCGGTGGAGTTGAAGTGATACGTCCGTCCTTGCTCGACGTACAGATCCGTGAACGCGTGCGTGCCAGCGTCGTCCCACGCGTCAATGTCGATGTAGCCCGTGCCCAATGAGGCGACACGGACAAAACCCTGCTGAGTCTCGTGATCTGCCCGGCGCATCAACGGCACGTCGAAGACCGTTTGTCCGTGAGCGAGAGTGCTGAGGCCACAAGCCACCCCGGCGAGGCAACCCATCACGTATCGGTAGTCGACCTTCATTGGACGTCCTCTCCACCAGCACGCCAAGAGTCCGAATGATCGGACAACTTAGGAACCTCCTTGTTCAAGGACATCAACGAGGCCATCTCGATTCGCTCGCAGCCACTTCGCCACAACGCCCTGCGCTAGTCAATTGGTCGGACGAGCGACTTCCACGCGCGTCAGCAGTTCAGCGCATCTCAAGGCATCACTCCACGGTTCACCAGTTGAACCATACGGCCATGCAGCCAATACGGCACGGGGAATCGCGGCACCCACGATTCGATCACGCTCGAACCCCAACTCCTCCGACATCTGGTCAACACGCCTCTTGAGAACACTGACCGGATTGCCAGTCTCGAACAAACGGTTGTACAGAAAGGGGCCCACATCGTACGCCGGGTCGCCGACAACCCCCTTGGGGTCGACCGCGAGCCAAGGAACACGTTCGGCCGACAGGATGTTGTAGTGGTGCAGGTCGCCGTGCAGCAGCACCGGTTCGGCCTGCGACGCCACGAACTCCCGTAGTAGACCCTCGGCCCGGCTAGCCAACGCCCTCGGAATGGGACTCGCCTTGTTCGCCGAGCAGACTCGAAGCCACGCGACACCACCTTCGAACTCGGACATAGGCGCAAACGGATGGTTTTCTGGAGCGGGACGCCAAAGGGTCCGCATCACACTCGCGGCGATCGTGGTGGCCTCCTCGTCACTCCCCGTATCCGCAAGCACCCTCCCGGGCCTCACGCTCTCCAGCATCATCGCCCCGTTTGCTGGGTCAGCCTCGAGCAGCACTACTGCTCTCCGACCGCCATACAGGCGCAGAGCTTCCAGTTCCCTAACAAATTCGATACCTAGAGCGCGAAGCTTCACCACGACTTCTCCAGTACCTGCGTGACGGGCCCGAGCTACGTAATTGCAGGAAGAGTCGAGGGATTCCTGCACCCTGAGTGACCACCGACGCTCCAGCTGCGCAACCTGATCCGGCAATCGACGCATCCAATCAGCGTGGGCGTCTCCACGGTTGCGAGATTCGAGCGACTTCTCCATAGGGTGACACTACCACCGGCACCGCCAATGGGTTCCGATGCCATGGCACCGTACCGGATCCACGCAATGCATTGACATTTCCGTCTATATACTCTAAAAATAAGAGTATTCTTCAAGATAGAGTACTCAGCTGATGCTAGTAAGGAGCACACCATGACTGACACAGCTTCCATCAAGGACGACATCGCCTACGTCCGGGCGGTGGCCGAACGTTCGCAGCCGGGCCACGTGCCGGCGATCTATCTGATCTGGGCCGTGATCTGTCTCTGCGGGTTCCCCCTCGTCGACCTGGTTGGACCCGGATCCAGTATGGTCGGCGTCTACTGGTCCATCGCGGGACCCATCGGTGGCGCACTCACCTGGTGGCTTGCCGTGCGAGCGGGGCGTCATACCGGGCAGGCCGACCGCCGCACGGGAAAGCGTTGGGCCGGTCACTTTCTGGGTTTCTTCGCCATCGGCGTGCTCGGCATGGGCCTGGTCCTAGCAGGCCAACTGAGTTGGTCAGGGGTGGGCTCGCTGTGGATCCTGATCCTCGCGTTGACCTACTTTTTGGCCGGGTTGCACCTGGAGCGTCGCCTGATGCCCGTGGGCATCGTTCTCGCCGTCGGCTACCTGTTCACGCTCTACCTTCCGGAGTACGGGTTCACGACGGCTGGCGTACTAGTCGCCGTCGCGCTGGTGGCGCAGGCATGGCTCGGAACGCGGGCCAAACATGCAGCGGACTGACCCGGAAGTCGGCGGCCTGGAAGAACTGGGGTCGCTCAGGAGGTTGCTCGAACACCGCATTCGGCTCGCGATCTGCATACTGCTCTCGGAACATGATGCGATGTCATTCAGTCGGCTCAAGCAGGTATTGGAAGAGAGCGATGGCAGTCTCGGCACGCACCTTCGCAAGCTGGAGGATGGCGGGTACCTGGCGGTCGAGAAAAGCTATCGCGATCGGCGGCCGGTGACCTGGTATGAGCTGACCGACAAGGGCCGATCGAGGCTCAAGCAGCACGTCCAACATCTGGCGCGGCTGATCGAACGCGTGGGCTAGCGCCAAGACCCGTAGCGCCGGGACGAGGACCCGCAAGGAACAATTGCGGATGCTCGGTGCCGTAGGGGCGGGGCTTGTCGCCGCCCGTGTCGACCATCCGCAGCCGGCGCGTGGCACGAACACGGGCGACCGCGCCCGAACGGCGCGCGGTCGCTCCGATCTTCAGGAATTCGCAGAGAGTCGGAAACTCGACTCAGCGGAACGCGATGCGTTGATCCAATAGTGTGCCGATCAGGTCGATGGTCGGCGTTTTCACGCCGGTCATTGCCGCCAGTTCCTGGACGGCACCCACCATGGCGTCGGTCTCCAGCGGCCGTCCCAGTTCCAGATCCTGCAGCATCGAGGTGCGGTGTGCGCCGACGGCGGCCGCGCCTTCCATGCGACGGTCCACGTCGAGCGCGAAACGCACGCCCAGAGCTTCGCCGACCTCCTGAGCTTCAAGCATCATCCTGCGGGCGATGCCGCGGGTTCCCGGATCGGTAGCGAGCACGTCCAGGGTTGCGCAGGTCAGGGCGGACAGCGGGTTGAACGCGAGGTTGCCCCAGAGCTTCATCCAGATCTCATTGCGCACCCGGGGCCGCACCGGCGCCTTCAATCCCGCGCCCAGGAATAGCGACGACAGCGCGATCACCCGTTCGCTGCGTTCGCCGCCGGGCTCGCCGAGAATCATCTTGTGGTCGGACAGGTGGCGGACGACACCCGGTTCGACGATCTCGGCCGACGGGTAGACCACGCAGCCGATGGCGCGCTCGGGGCCGATCCCACGCCAGATGCCGCCCCCCGGATCGACACTCTCCACATGGCGCTCGCCGTAGGGGGATTCCAGCCGGTGGAAGTACCACCAAGGAATCCCGTTCACCGCGCTGACGACGGCGGTTTCGGAACCAAGCAGCGCGCGAATCCCGGCGACCGCCCCCGATATCGAGTGCGCCTTCAGGGTAACGATGACCACGTCCTGTTTGCCGAGTTCACGCGGATCGTCGGTCGCCGGCAGGTCGGCGTGAAGCTCGTCATGGTCGATCAGCAGCGTCAGGCCGTCCTCCACGATGGCATCCAAGTGGGCTCCGCGCGCGATCACCGAGACGTCGGCACCGGCGCGGGCAAGGAGCACGGCCAAGTAGCCGCCGATCGCGCCAGCGCCGAAGATGCAGACCTTCACGAATCGAGCCCCAAGGTCTTGGCGAGGCCGATGCGCTGGATCTTGCCGGTGGGTCCCTTGGGTATCTCGTCGACGAAGGCGAACCGGCGGGGAATCTTGAAGTCCGCGAGACGATGCGAGACGAACGCCTTGAGCTCCGCTTCGGTGACCGCTGCGCCGTGGGCCACGACGACGGCCGCCGCCACCTCTTCGCCGAGCTTGTCGTGGGGTATCGCGAAGGTACACGTCTGGGCCACGGCATCGTGGGCGAGCAAGGCCTCGTCCACTTCCAACGGCGCGACCTTCTCGCCGCCGCGGTTGATGATTTCCTTGAGGCGTCCCGTGATCCTGACGTAGCCGTCTGTGTCCATGACGCCCTGGTCGCCGGTGCGGAACCAGTCTCCGTGGAAGGCGTCGGCGTTGGCTTCGGGATTGTTGAGATAGCCGGCGGTGACGTTTGCGCCGCGTATCGCGATCTCGCCTTCGCCACCAGCGGGAACGGTCGCGCCCCGCTCATCCAGGATCGCCACCTCCGGACCAGCGGCCGGGCCGACGCTGCCCGGCTTACGCGTGGCGGGCGGGAGCGGATTCGAGCACATCTGGTGCGCCGCCTCGGTCATCGCGTAGGCCTCGACCACCGGCGCATCGAAGGTCGATTCCAGTTCGGCCATCACCGTCGTTGGCAAGGACGAGGACGACGAGCGGATGAAGCGCAACCGACTGTCCCGCACGGCATCCCGGTTGCGCCGCGCACGGGCCAAGATGGCCTGGTGCATCGTCGGCACCGCGCTGTACCAGGTGGGCTCGGTCGCGGCGAGCCAGGAGAAGAATCGCAGTGCATCGAAACCCGATGTGCACACCACCTCGGCGCCCGCCGAGAGGCTCGCCAGCACCGGTGCCATGAGGCCGTGGATGTGGAACAGCGGCATGATATTCAGACACCGGTCTTGCGCGACTAAGCGAAGCGTGCCGGCGATGCTGCGTGCAGACGCCGCGAGGTTTTCCTGGCTTAGTGGCACCATCTTTGGCCGGGAGGTGGTACCCGAGGTGTGCAGGATGAGCGCGATGTCGTCCTCGCCTCGAGACTCGACGGGTGCTTCGCCGACACTCGCCAGGTGTACGAACCCGGCAGCTTCGCCCTCCTCGAGGTACAGGATGCGCACACCCCGCGCCGCCGCGACATCCAGCGCCGGGGATCCCGAGCCGCGCTCGACGACAAGTGCCCGGGCGTCGAGATCGGCCAGGTAGAAGTCGAACTCGTCCGCCTTGTAGGCAGGATTCAGGGGTGCGGTGGCACACCAGGGCGAGAATCCGGCAAACGCCGCCGCCATTGCCGGGCCGTTCGGCAGTACGAGGGCCACGCGGTCGTCCGGGCCGATGTCGGCCGCACGCAGCTGCCGTCCCAGCGCATGGGTCTGGGACCGCAGTTCACCATGGGTGATTCCCGTTCGGGACGGTGCCGAAATGGCGGTGTCGTTGTGGCTGCCCTGATACAGCTCGACGATGCTCATCGTCGAAGTTTCGCACGATCACGCCGACCGTGCCCCGTCCCCAGCCAGCGGCGAGCCGCTATGATGGATCAACTCAAGTCAAGGAGGCTTCATGGGCAACCGTCTAGAGGGCAAGGTCGCGGTCATCACCGGCGGCACCAGCGGCATCGGTGCCGCGACCGCCGAACTGTTCGCCGACGAGGGGGCGCGCGTGGTCATCGCCGGTCGCTCCGAACAGAAGGGTTCGGCACTCGCCGACCGTCTCGGACCGAACGTTCACTATGAGCAACAGGACGTCACCGTCGAGGACGACGTTCGGCGCGTCATCGATGACACGGCGGGACGTTTCGGCCGTCTCGACGTGCTGTTCAACAACGCCGGCGGTCCCACGGCGGGGGGTGTGGCCGATATCACCGCAGAGAACATCGACTACGGCGTCAAGCTGCTGTTCACCAGCGTCGTCCTGGGAATGCGGCACGCCGTGCCTCACATGCTGGCCTCCGGCGGCGGGGCCATCATCAACAATTCGAGTATCGCGGCGATCCGACACCTGCAGGGCAACATCCTCTACTCGGCCGTCAAGGCGGCCGTCACCCACTATTCGAAACTCGCCGGGGTGGAACTCGGTCCCCGGGGAATCCGCGTCAACGTCATATCGCCCGGGGCCATCGCGACGCCTATCTTCTGGGGCGGCTCGGCGCGAGCCAACACGCTTCCCGACGCCGAGAACGAACGCAAGATGGCGAAGTTGCAGGGGAACCTTGCCAAGGCCAACCCGCTCATGAAATCCGGCATTGGCTGGGACATCGCGACGGCCGCGCTGTTTCTCGCCAGCGAAGAAGGCCGCTTCGTGAACAGCCACGATCTGGTCGTGGACGGCGGTCGGACATCCATGTTCAACGAGTATCCCGACTGGGCGAAGCGGTAGCTGTGATGCGACTACGGACCTCGAGTTTCGTCGCGTGGGTGGTTGGTGTCGCCCTGACCGTTCCAGGGTGGGGCGCCGAACAACCCAACATCGTGCTGATCGTCGCGGACGATCTCGGCTATCCCGATATCTGCGCCTACGGTTGCACGTCCGGGCGCACGCCCCACATCGACTCGCTGGCCGAGCGAGGCGTCAAGTTCACCGACGGCTACGTGTCGGCACCGATTTGCAGCCCGTCCCGGGCGGGGATGCTGACCGGCCGCTACCAGCAGCGTTTCGGCCACGAGTTCAATGCCGGGGGTCAGGCGCGGTCGCACCGGATGGGGCTCGGCACGCCGGTATCGGAGACGCTCCTGCCCGCCTACCTCAAGGCTGCCGGCTACGCGACGGGAATGAGCGGCAAGTGGCATCTCGGCTCCATCGACGCGCTCCACCCGTTGAACCGTGGGTTCGACGAGTTCTTCGGGTTCCTGCACGGCGCCAACGCGTATTTCGACCGCAAGTCCCGAACCGACGGGGTGTTCGCGAACGCCGTGGGGTTGCGGGGACGCGGTCCCATTAATCCAATCCTCCGCGGCCACGAACCGGTGCACGAGCCCGAATACCTGACCGATGCCCTGACCCGAGAAGCAGTCGCCTTCATCGACCGCCACGCTGGCGACCCGTTCTTCCTCTACGTGCCCTACAACGCCCCGCACACGCCGCTCGAGGTGACCCAGCACTACTACGACCGTTTCCCGGAGATCGAGGACCATGCGACCCGCGTCTACAAGGCGATGATCAGCGCCGTGGACGACGGAGTCGGCGCGATACTCGCCGCCTTGGAGGAGCACGGCGTCGCGGCCGATACGCTGGTGATCTTCACGGCCGACAACGGCTGCGCGATCTATACGGGTGCCTGCACGAACGCGCCCCTGTTCCACGGCAAGCTGCTGCCCTTCGAAGGCGGCGTCCGGGTGCCGTTTCTCGCGGCCTGGCCGAACGGGCTTCCCGCCGGACGCACGGTCGACACCCCCGTCAGCACGCTGGACATCGTGCCCACGGCCATCGACTTGGCGGGCGCGCCCGTCACGCACATGGTCCGGCAGCGCTTCGATGGTGTGAACTTCGTCGACCTCGTGAACGCGCCGAAGAAAAAAGCGCAGACGCTGGTGGAAGACTCGCTGCAATATCAACCGTTACGTCTCGGCGCAGCGGGCCGGCCCATCTTCTGGCGCAACAAGGACAATGCCGGTGTGCGCCTCGGGCCGTGGAAACTGGTGCGGCTCGGCGAGCTCGAATTCCTGTTCCACCTGTCGACGGACATCGGCGAGCGGACGAACCTGATCGATGCCAAGCCCGGCGTCGCCGCGGAACTGAGGCGTGCCTACGATGCCTGGGCCCGGGAGACGCGCACCCCCCTGTGGCCGCCGAAGAACATCGCCGAAGTCCCCGTCGACCTGCCGGGCATCGGCAATCGGGTGATCGACACGGCCATTTGAGTGCGGCCGCTCCGAGATTCACGACGCGGACCTCACGACCTGTTGGACGTCAATTTCGAGAAAAGTACTGTCCATTCATCCAGGCTTCCCCCATCTCTCGGAGCGACAACGGCGTGTAGTAAACGCGTCCAAGGTGCTGTATGGTTCGCGCCCCCTTCATGGAAGACAGGGTGTTGCTATGAGACTAAGGACGGCTCTCCTTTCAACCCTCACCGTCGCCGTGGTGCTGGTCGCCGTCGCCTTGATAGACATTCCCACAGTGGTAGTGGGATTGACGATCATGGTCGTGGCGACGGCGTTCGCGGGTGCCGAAATGTTCGGCTAGCGGTCGCAGGATCTGCCGCGAAGCTGGCGAGAGGAATCTCCCCAACAACTAGCAACGCTGTGCCGTGCGCCCAATGGCCGCCCTCAAAGCGCGTACCTCAGCGCGACTCGAACACCGTGGCCTCGGAGCTCGGTCTGCGTCTCCGCCAGATCAAGCAGCAGTGGGTCGCGGCTCCCATCACGCCAGATCACGCGGCCCTGTCCGCGACCCGTCCGCAACTCACCGAGGTCGCTGTAGCGCCACGAGAGCTCCAGCGTCGTTCTGTCGCTCAGTCCCCTTTCCACACCGGCCATCACCATCCATGACAAGCCATGCCACTTCCCGCCGGGCACGATCGTCGTCGTGGTGGGGAAGTTCATAACGGTTCTGCCGATGCGGTTGCGCGCCATGCCGGTGGCGGCGCCGACGAAGACCCGCCAAGAGCCGAACCTCGGCAGGACATTTGAGGGCACGTCAACAGAAGCCGCGACCACTGCGGACAAGGACGATGCCTCTGCAGCGACCGACTGTCGGCGTCCGGGCTCAAGGAAGTTGGCGTGGCCGGCAAACTCGAAACCCGGGCTGTAGTTGACCAGCGCCTCCAGCCGGACCGTGGAGCCCACGCGGCCGAGCCCGACCTCCAGGGCGGACACCGTCTCGAACGCGCCATGCGACCTGTACGGCTTCCCGTCGCCTCCCAGCCCGCAGCCATACAGCGCCGCAGGCGACTCGCTTGAACAGTCCCTGTCGGTGAACGAGGCTTCGTACACATGGCTGACGCCGATTCCGGCGCGCGCGTAGTACTCGCCTGCCTCTACCGATCCGGCGACCATCATGGCTGACAGAGTTGCGACGCATGTACTGCGGCACGGACCCGCTAGCGCGGATCTGCCGAGACGTCCTGTGGGCACGGGTTAGCTGGCCGCTGGCGGTCTGGCGCGGATGTGCAGCAGAATCCACCGTGCAAACTGCCGGATCCACAGGCTGTCGGTCGGCAATTGGAACTTACTGCCGTCCCGGAACTCGACCTCGATGCGGGGACCCTCCTCGGGCGACGTCTGGGCGAAGACGCGGAGTACCTGAACAGCCGCCTCCGGCTTGTTCGTGTTCAGGATGGGCGATGGCGGAGCGTTGTCGGTCATTGTGGTGCAGTCCTGTTCTTCGCCCGGTTCACCCGGCGGACTTCGTCCAGCTCGGTGCGAGCCGCCACGATCCACCGACAACGATGCAACCCAACGGCGCGGCAAGGATTCTAACACCACGCCACGATCCCGATCGTGTTGAAACGATCTCACCCGCACGTGTTCATGTTAAGTTTCCGTAAATTCACGCCTAAGGAAGGCACCCGCACGGCATTCGATTCGGGCCGAATCAGCCGGAGTCTAGCGATGACGCCTCAGCTCCCGTGCGGTTCATTCGCAGACAAGCGGAAGTCGTTGGGGGTGATCCCCGTTTGTGGACTTGGCGGAGAGGCAGGGATTCGAACCCTGGGTGCCCCCAAAGGACACACCTGATTTCGAGTCAGGCCCATTCGGCCGCTCTGGCACCTCTCCGTGGGGGATTGTCGTTCAGATGGGCGGCCAGCCACAAGCCGCAACGCATGGGCCAAGCCATCCTGTCGATTCGAGCCAACGCCCAACGGGCAACGACGATCAGTTCTCGGCGTCCTGCGCGCTACGCCGCCGGGCGTTGAGCTCACGCAGAATCCGGGCATGGCGTTCCGGGGTGATGCGGTAATGCGTGTAGCACCAAACCGAGATGATCGCGAACGCCGCAACCACCGGACCGTAGAGGATGCCGAGGTTGACGATGGTCTCCGCGGGGACGTCGGCGGACGTCTGGATTTCCGGACCGCGCGGCCAGCCGATCAGGTCGAGTCCGACCCCGCCGATCAGGGTGCCGATGCCCGAGGTGGCCTTGCTCGAGAACGCGATGGCGCCGAAGAAGATGCCCTCCTGGCGGATGCCGGTGGCGAGGTCGTGCTCGTCGGCCACGTCCGCCATCATCGATCCGAAGGCGATGAACGCCTGCTGCAGAACCAAGCCCTGGACGAACTTGAACCCAAACAGCGTGACGAACAGGGTCTCCGTGCCGTTGGCCGGAAAGGCCTCGAGCAGCCGCGAGACGACGGGGATCACCTGGAACGACGCCCAGACGATCGTTCCAATCAGGACACCGAACAGCTTTCCGGTGCGGCGCAGGAGCGCTGCCGTGAAAAAGGTCCCGACCATCAATCCGACGACGGTGGCCATCTGCAGGTACAGCATCTCGGCACCGTCGAAATCCCAAAAGTACTGGTACATGTAGAGATCGAGCGCGCTGTTGACGCCGGCCATCACGAAGACGATGAGCACGCCGAAGAAGAGCCACCGGAACGAGGCGTTCCCGAGTCCTTCGCGCAGGTCGAGAACGAGTCGCACGATCGGGTTCCGGCGCGAATCGTGCACCGCGGGGCGGGCTAGGTAGGGGATCTCCGCGCGAGTGCCAAAGGCCGAGTACCACACGGTGACAACCATCAGCACGGCCAGAACGACCGCGTAGGGCCCGTAGTTCTCCACCGCGAGACGCCCGCCCCTCTCGTCGGCGAAGAACCATCCGAGGCCGATCAATGACGCCGCCGCCGACCCCGCCGTTCCGAAGAACTGCCGGAACGCGACAATGCGCGTCCGCTCGCTGAAGTTCTCCGTCATCTCCGCCCCCATGGCGAGATGCGGGACGTGGTAGAGCGTCATCGCCGCCCGCGTGAGCGTGGCGAAGGCGGTGAGCCAGGCGCAAAGCTCCCACTCGCCCAAGCCCTCGGGCGGCCAGAACAGACCCGTGAACGCCAACCCGAGGGGTACCGCGGAGGCGTACATGAAGGGATGCCGACGACCGAGCCTCGAGCGGTGGTTGTCCGACAGGGAGCCCGCGAGGGGATCGGTGACGGCGTCGAAGAGCAGCGCGATGAAGAGCGCCGCCCCGGCCATCGTGCCGGGCAGGCCCAGCACTTGGTTGTAGTAGAACAGGACGAAGACGGCGAAGGCCGTGTTCTTCAGTCCCTCCGCGAACTGCCCGATGCCGTAGGCGAACTTGCTGCCGACGGGTAGGACGCGATCCTTGGAAACCGAACTCATCGACAAGGGCGACCCGGCGCTCTGGCCCATCGACTGCCTGGCGCATTCATGTCCATCCCCCGCGGATCTGGTCGGGGCGGCCGGATTTGAACCGACGACCACCACACCCCCAGTGTGATGCGCTACCAGACTGCGCTACGCCCCGAAAGCCGTTGTGCACGGCCGCCGTGGATTCTAGTGTTGTGTTTCGCAAGTTCCTAGTACTTCAAGCGCACTCCACGGGTTCTGCGGCAAGGCACGTCCCGCCCGGACGCGGGCTACCACAACGTGCCCGCCAAGGCACGCGGTCGAACCTACGACATGGCTCGCCGACTAGGCGTTGGCGCTCTGGAAACTGCTTCCCGGGCCCGCCTCCGACATGTCGAGCACGGTTTCGATCTCCGGCTCCAACGCTTCGATGGACGCCTCCGTACCCAGGTCCACACCGGCATTGGAGAACACCATGTTCGACGAGAAACGACCTCGCATGGCCTGGATGATCCTGCCATTGGGCGCGTCCTCACCGGCCAGGTGGAGCACAGCCGGACTGACGAGGCCGGGATGGTTGGCCGGGTCCGGGTTGTCGGGGTCGATTTTGCTGCCGGGCACAGCGGCGGTCATCCGGGTGGCCGCGCCCGGGGACAGGCAGTTGGTACGCACGTTGTGGGATGCGCCTTCGCGGGCCAAATTGTTCATCAGGCCCACCATGCCCATCTTCGCGGCGCCGTAGTTCGATTGGCCGAAACTGCCGAAGATGCCGGATACCGACGACGTGAAGATCACCCGACCGTAGTTCTTGTCGTACATGATCGGCCAGGCGTGCCAAGTGACGTAGGCGGTGCCGTTGAGATGCACGTTGATAACCAGATCCCACTCGTCGAGGGTCATCTTCTTGAACGACTTGTCGCGCAGGATGCCGGCGTTGTTGACGACGATGTCCACCGTTCCGTAGGCCCGGACCGCATCCTCGACGATGCTCCTGGCGCCATCGCGCTCGGCGACGCTCGCCTTGTTGGCCACGGCCTCGCCCCCGTTGTCGCGGATCTCGGCCACCACGGCGTCCGCCGCATCGCCCTTGCCGCTGCCGTGGACACTGCCGCCTAGATCGTTCACCACCACCTTGGCGCCGTGCTGGGCCAAGAGCAGTGCGTGGCAGCGGCCAAGGCCGCCGCCGGCGCCCGTGACGATGGCCACGCGTCCTTCAACACTCATCGGTCACTCCTCCTCGTGGATCAAACCGTAGGGCGACCCTTGTGGTCGCCCACGTTGCTCGTTCGGCACGGCTTGCAGGCCGCGCGTCGAATCGAATGAGGGCAACCACAAGGGTCGCCCCTACATGAAGAACAGACTAACGGAACGCGGAGATGATCTCCTCCTCGTACTGCTTGAGGCGCTCGACGTCGCCGCTGCCGAGGCCGCCGAACATGATCTCGGCGATGCCCGCATCCTGGAACTCGCCGATGCGGTCGACGATGTACTGACGCGACCCCGCCACCGTACCGGCGCCCAGGCCGCCCACCACCCGCTCGATGAGGTTCTTGTCCTCGGTCAAGTAGCAGGGCATCAGCAACGTGCGGCGGATCTCCGCAGGATCGCGGCCGACGTCCTCGCAATGCTGCTCCAGGATGCCGGCCTTGTACTGGTAGTACTCGAGCGACATGCCGCCGCCGGCCCAGCCGTCCAGGTTCATGACGTCCCCGTACTTGGCCAGGGTGCGCAGCGTGCGCTTGGGCCCGGTGCCGCCGACCATGATCGGGATCGGCTCGTCGTAGGAGCCGGGCGACAGCCGTGCGTTGTCGGCATCGTAGTACGTGCCGTGGAAGTCGACCGGTTCGTCGGAGTGGATCAGGAGCCGAAGCAGCTGGCAGGCCTCCTCGAAGCGGTCTTGGCGTTCCTTCATTGATGGAAACGTC
This sequence comes from Gammaproteobacteria bacterium, assembly GCA_009839505.1. GTDB lineage: Bacteria > Pseudomonadota > Gammaproteobacteria > Pseudomonadales > Azotimanducaceae > VXYL01. The sequence goes on along the minus strand of VXPO01000120.1, from coordinate 2,068 downwards.
CATCCGTACGCTTCGTGTTCGCGCTTGTACCAGCCGGCGCCGATGGCTAGCGTGAACCGGCCCTGGCTCGCGGTGTCGATGGTGCCGGCGATCTTGGCCACCAGCGCCGGATTCCGATAGGTGTTGCCCAGCACCAGGTTGCCGAGACGCAGCTTCTTCGTCATGCCGCCGGCGAAGGCGATGGCCGATAGACCCTCGAAAGCAGTGAGCGCCTCCTGCTCCGGATTGGCCCCTGGCGGAATGAAATGATCGGCGAACCAGACGCTGTCCCAGTCGCCCGCCTCCATGGCTTCAACGGACGCACGCACGTCGTCCCACGATGTCCTGTAGACGTTTACTTGTACCCCGAAGTCCAAGACTTCCTCCTAACCTATTGAAAGAATGGGCTGGACATCGAACACGCGTCCGAACCCGAACGACGACCTTATGCCGAATTGCCAGCGGGCGTCCAATCCTGTCTTGCTGGCGCGGGACGTTGCAGCGCTATTGGCGGTGGTCTTCCGCGCTGTCCTGGGGCACGAATCCCACCGCTTCATCGGCGTGGGTCAGGTCCCGGTAGCTCCACCGGTTGCGGGAGTTGGCAAAGAACACGTCGTACTTCAATTCCGCCGGTGCCGACACCGAACAGGCGATGGCTTGGGCAATGTCCCGCTTGGAACACCAGACCGCGTAGTCCCGGGGTCGTGACGGCTTGTCCGCGGCATTGACGAAGCCGATCCGAATGCAGATGACCGACAGTGGCGTGGTGTCCGCGAAGTGTCGGCAAACGGCTTCTCCCCAGACCTTGGTTGCCCCGTAGACACCCCTCGGACGGGTCGCCATGTCGTGACGGATCAAGGTCCATTCCGTCGGCGCGTCGTCGTAGCGGCCTTCGGCAAGCGACCGGTAGGGCTCGACCTGTTCCCACCCCGCCACGGTGGCACCGCTGCTCGCGAAGATCACGCGACTGCAGCCGGCATCGGCGGCGGCCTGCAGGACGTTCCGGGTGCCGGCGACGTTGGTCTGCAGAAGCTCGTCCCAGGTGAAGCGTTCCCCGGCCTTGGCGGCGAGATGCACGACCACGTCCTGACCGTCGAAGGCCGGTCTGATGGCGTCGTAGTCGGCGAGATCGGCGCGCGTGGTGGGAATGCCCTCAACCGCCTGCCGGTTGAGCGCCGCGAGCTCCGCATCCGCACCGAGCCGTGCACGCACGAGACCGCCGATTAGGCCGCTCATGCCGGTGACCAGAATGTTCATGGCCTCAGGTGATCAGTGGGATGTGCCCGACGGGCACCGACCATACGCTACGCCGCGTAGGCTAGGGATTCGTTCCCAACGCACTCGTCGATAAGCGCCTGTGCGAATTCGCGGCACGTGCCGCAACCAGTGCCCACGCCGAGTTCCTCGGCGAGTTGGTCCACGTCCTCGACGCCCGAGGCAACCGCTTGGCGCACCTCGGTGTCCTTGACCGCTTGGCATAGGCAGACGTACATGGAGCGCGAATATAAACGCTAATCATTCTCGATTGCAACACCTATGCCCATCGGATGTCGGGCACCGGGCATCGACGTGACCCGCGACGCCAGGTCGGCACGGGCGACCACGAGGGTCGCCCCCGTAACCGCTAACTTGCCGAGCGAGCCAGCGCGCCAACACCGATTCGTCGCGCCGTTAACCACGGCCTACGAACTGCCGCCCGGCACCTCCGCCGGATCGATCAACCCGATCCGCCGCCAGCCCTTCTGGAGCAGCCACGTGTGCGGGGCGGCGACCTCGCAGACGCGGTTCGCGTCCGCATAGCGGCCCAAGGCCGGAGGCTCCCGACCCTTCCAGCCGTCGAACCACAACCCCGAACTCGCCCCGTCCAGAACCACCGGCGGCTTCCGGCGGCACCGCTGCCGATAGTGCTTGCGGACGTTCAGCAGCACGTACGCCAGCGCCCGACGAACCTCCGTCGGCGTACGCTTCACCACGTGGTGGAAACGGTCCGCCAGCACCCGGCCCGTCCGGTCGAAGACCCGGTTGACGCACCGCGCGAAACGCGCGGCAAGGCTCTTCATCCCGTTGGCCAGCCGCTCCTTGCCCGCCG
>VXPO01000012.1 GCA_009839505.1 Gammaproteobacteria bacterium | reverse complement strand
GGTGCCGAGGGTCTCGAAGTCGTAGCAGACATACTCGTCCAGCGCCCGCGAGAGCGCGATGGTGAAGTGCAGCCAGCCGCCTCTCTCGCTCCCGCTCGTGTTCTCGATCCGCATGTTCACGTCCGGCAAAGGGGTCTTGCTGCTCGCGGGCGCGTCGATCGTTCCCGTCGCCTGCGCCCGGGTGATCGACAGCGGGCCGAACTCGGCTCCCCGGGGCGTGATCACCCGCGCGTTGGCGATCTCGACGTTCACCGTCTCGCCGGGGTCGCTGGCGGCATCCTCGATCAGCGCAACCGAAGCCGGTTGCACCGCTTCCCCGGCCGAGAAGACGATCCGGTAGTTCGCCTCGTAATAGTCGGCGTTCGCGGTGGCCGTGCCGCCCGACACGGTCCGGAAGTCGACCGCGATGGTCGCGCTCACGACCTTCGACAGGCTGACGTCGAAGGCAAGGTTGGCGGAATCCGCGGTGCCGCTGGTGTCGGCGATCGACAGGCTCGGCAGGCTGCCGAGGTCCGGCGGCTCCGTGTCGGTGCTCAGGGTGAGCGCGGGCGAGCCGAGGAGCTGGCCCCCGCTGCTGGTGCATAGAGCGCCCGTCTCGCTGCAGGGCCGGTCCCCGCGCAGGGTGACGGTAACGGGTTCCGTCTCGTCGTCCGGCGCTACCGTCATGCGCCAGTGATTGCTGTACAGCGTGCCCCCCGTGCGCTCCTTGTGAATGCGCACGGCCCGGTCCATGTGCCCGTTGGTCACGCGGAAGGCGTGATCGCGCATCTCCCGGTACGGAATGCTCACGGCTTCGGACAGCCGGAGGTCGAACCGGTATCGCAGGGCGCCGTTGACGAAGAGGCCTTCGGCGGACTCCAGCGTCGGGATGAGGGGCGGTATCCAGTTGCTGCCTTTGACGTTCATCATGATGGACGAGGAAACCAGGATTCCATTGAGCCTGAAGGCATCTTCGATAAGCCATCCTGCGGCCCCCGTCTCGGCATCGCTGTTCGTCACGCCTAGTTGGAAATCATGCGTGTGGTCGCCTTCGGTAGAGATGCTCACCAAGTACCTGGTATCCGGAAGCAACACGGCATTTGGAGGCGCCGTGAAGTCATTCACAGCTCCTTCGTTCAGCGTGGACGGAGTGCTTAGGGTGACCACCAGCTCTCCCAGATTGTTGGTCTCGCTGCTGTCGAATCTGTGAACCGAGACCGTAATGGTCTCACCGGTCGCGGAGTTGTCCGTGTGGATGTAGATTCCAACGGAACTCAGTTCGTAACCCGTAGTATTGCTACCGGTAGTAAATCGTTGCGCTATTCTGCCGAATGCGGAGTTTCCTACGTTTATGGCGTTGTCGCGACCTTCGCCCGCATTGCTGACAAGCGTCGTTTGGGCTTGTGCGGCTGCGGCCGCAGCGAGCAGCAGGACCAGGGCGGCGAGCCGCGCGGGCACGAGGCCGGCGCCGAAACCAAGCGTCCTGAGTGCCGCCGCGAGCGCGAATGCCTGCGGTTGCCCGCCGCCTTCGCGGGGACCTGATCGGAAGTCGTCGAACGGGGCTTTGAGATACATGTGCGCCAGCCGCTTCGCGCCGGTTCGGATGACTCAGACCCGCACTGTCGCGCGATTCCGGGCTACATCGTTAGTCCCGTAAACGAAAGCGCGTCGAGTTGCGCCGGGTGTTCTCTACCAATCCGATCGCGCGGCCTTGGTCGGCGCCGTTGCGGCGGCTGTCCCCGTGGTCCCGAGCGAGAGCAGAACGGGCGCGAGGCGCGCCGCGCGGCAGGGCCGGTGGGCGTAGGCCCATACAGGCTGTGCGCATACGGCGAAGCTGACCGTACGTGGCGTCTGTTTCGCTTTTGAGACAATCAAGCCGGGAGTGTCCGGCCTTGCGGTCGTTCCGCGTTCGGCTCGACGGCAACTCCCTTTTCGCTTACCAGACTAACGACGCGCCCTCGGAATCGGGGAGCATGACACGCGGCGCATCCGGACGGGCGCATCCGATCGAAGGTTGCACGATGAACGATGAATGTGCGCCAGGGGAACGTGCGACCAGATCCAGAAGCGGCGCTGGAACGCCGGAGGAAGAACTTGCGGGCGTCCAGCCGCGACGACTATACGGAAAACGAAACTGCCATCTCCTATACGAAGATGGAATTCGACGACTTCGACGCCCAGTCGGAGCAGTTGAGCGACCATGGCCAGCTCCGTCCCGGCGTCGACGAAGGCGGCGCTTCGTTTTCGAGACAATCATGCCGGGGAGAGGCCGGTGTCACGGCCGTTCCGCCATCGGATCGGCGGCAGTTCCCATTCGCTTACCAGACTAACGATCTGTCCCCAAAATAGGGGAGAATGGCATGTGGCGCATCCGGACGGGCGCATCCGATCTAAAGGTTGCTCGATGAACGATGAATGTGCGCCAGGGAAACCTGCGACGATATCCGAAAGCGGCGCTGGACCGCCGCGGACAGGGCTACAGGCGCCCAGCCAGGACGACTATCCGGAAAACGAGACTGCCTTCTCCTGTTCGAGCATGGAATTCGACGACTTCGACGCCCAGTCGGAGCAGTTGAATGGCCATCGGCAGGAATACCTCAAGCTCTCGACCGGCCCGTTTCGCGGTCGCCTAGTGTCGGCCTTCCTCGGCAGGGGCGTCTCGGTCCACTACGAGACCGTGAACTGCGCCATGTACCAGCGGGTCGGATGCCCAGAGGGCCTGATCGAACTCGGCGTTTCCCTCGGCCGGACTCCCGTCGCCGTCAACGGCATCGAACTACGCCGCAACGACGTGGTCGTCGCGCGATCCGGTTCGCAGATGGAACTGGACGTGCCCCCGGCAGGGGCCGAATTCCTGGTGCTTGCCGTTGCGCTACCGCTTCTGAAATCCCTGGATTGCGCGGACTCCAGCCTGGAACTTCTCGATCCGCATGGACGCAGGACTTCGGTGGCCCGCGCGGCATGCTTGGCCAGTGCGATCGAAACGGGAGGCAGGACAATGTTGCGGACCTGCGCTGAAGCGCCCGCCACATGGCGACCGCGCGATGCGGCGCGCGCTCTGGCCGCCGAGACCGTTGCGGCGTTGGAACTGGACGCGAGCCTCGGAATCGCCCGCGAAAGAACACGCGCCAAAAGGAACGCCGCCGTGCTCGCCGCCGCGCGGGACGCTCTTTGGGTCATGGAGGAGTTCGACTACGCGAGGCTGAGCGCTGCGACTGGAGGTTCCCCGAGATCGATCCAGTTAGCCTTTGCCGAGCGCATCCAGATCACGCCGCTGCGCTATTTCCGCGCCATCAGACTCCACCGTGCGCGCTACGCGCTGCTGGCCGGCGCGGGCGACCGGTCGGCGACCATCGGTGACATCGCTGCGGCGCATGGCTTCTGCAACTGGAGCCAGTTCGCGCAGTTGTACCGCCGGCAGTTCGGCGAGACGCCCTCCGAGACCCGGGCTCGCGCCAGCCGCACCGGCGTCCACGCTGCGGTAGGACTGGGGATGGTACGAAGGTAGCGGCGCACGGCCGCCGGCGCCCATGGCGTCGACGAAGGCGGCGACAAGCCCCCGCTAGTGTCGATTTCGCAAAGCCCCATGCAATAATCCCGCGGCGAAATACCACCGCTGCCCAAAAGACTACCCGTTCATGACGAGCGACGCCGAACCCGCCATCACTCTGGGCGTGGAGGAGGAACTCTTCCTCGTCGACCCCGTGACGCGCGATCTCGTCAACGATCCCGACCCGGCCATCATCGAGGAATGCCAGCGGCGGGCCACCCCTCACAAGGTCGTGCCGGAATTCCTGCGGGCGCAGGTCGAAACCAATTCCCGGGTCTGCGGTTCCGTCGCCGAGGTGCGTCAGGCCCTGTGTGAGACGCGGGCGCTGGTGATCGATGCGGCTGGGAAACGTGGTCTCGCCGTGATGGCGGCATCGACGCATCCGTTCGCCGCCTGGGATGCCCAGTTGACGACGCCAAACGAACGCTACGAGCGCTTCGCCGTCTCGTTTCAGGACAGCCTGCGGCGTTTCGTCGCCGGTGGCATGCACATCCACGCCGGTTTCGCAGACCCGGATTCGCGGATCCGCGTGATGACCGCCCTGCGCCGCTATCTGCCCCTGCTGCATGCGCTGTCGACCTCGTCGCCGTTCTTCGTCGGCCGCGAGACCGGCTTCAAGTCCCATCGCATGAACCTGTTCGGCGCGATGCACCGCACGGGGCTGCCCCGGGAGCTGTGGTCCCTCGACGAGTACGAATCTCTCGTCCGCGAGTACCAGCGCATGGCGTTCATCGAGGATCCCCGCGAGCTCTGGTGGGACATCCGTCCGTCCAAGGCCTATCCCACGGTGGAGATGCGCATCTGCGATACGTGCACGCGCATCGACGATGCGTTGAGCATCGTCGCGCTCTATGCGTGCCTGGTCCGCCGACTCGTCCGGGATGCCCGTCAAGGCACGCTGCCACCCGAGCCGCCGACCGAGCTCATCGGCGAGAACCGCTGGCTGGCCCAGCGCTACGGCGTGCTGGCGTTCTTCGGCGACATGCGCGGCGGGGGACGCGTCGACATCGCGGACGAAGCGGAGCGGCTCGTCGACGAACTGGCGAACGATGCCCGCGCTTTGGATTGCGAGGACGACCTGCGGCACATACTGTCCATCATCAGCGAAGGCAGCAGTGCGGACCGGCAAGTCGACCACTACCGCCTGCGCCGCTTGGAGGGAGACTCGGAAGAGGAGGCTCTCCGTTCGGTGGTCGACCTCGTCGTTGCCCACACCAAGGACGGCATTGGGCAACCAGTGTCGTAGACTCGCCGAAGATCTTCCTCACGAAACGATCGGAGGATCCGCCATGAAGAATCGAGAAGAAACCGAACTCGTCAGCTTCACGCGCATGGATCGGGGTACCGCCGACGACTACGCGTTGCTTGACGAACTCGCCAAACCCTACATCGCCGGCACCGGCGACCGCGTGCTGGCCTACTTGGAGGGTCTCAAGGGTGGGGGTTTCCCAGGCTATCGGGTGGACCGCTACGAACACTCGCTGCAAACCGCCACCCGCGCCTTCAGGGCCGGGGAGTGCGACGAGATCGTGGTGGCCGCCCTGCTACACGACCTCGGCGACGACCTCGCCCCCGAGAACCACTCGGAACTCGGCGCCTCGGTGTTGCGTCCCTACGTCGCGCAGCACACCTACTGGATGGTGCTTCAGCACGGCCTGTTCCAGGGCTACTACTACTTCGGCATGACGGGCAGGGATCCTAACGCCCGCGAACGACACCGCGGCCACCCGGCATACGACATGACTGTTCGCTTCTGTGCGGACTACGATCAGCTCTCTTTCGATCCGGACTACGACACGCTCGGCATCGACCACTTCGTACCAATGGTCGAGCGCCTATTCGAACGCGAACCCTGGGGTGTCCACACGACCCGGGAATGGCCGAGAGCAACGCCGTAGGGGCGACCCTTGTGGTCGCCCTCCTGGCGAAACGACGTGCTCGGGTGAGTGGCACGGGCGACCACAAGGGTCGCCCCTACGCGCGTAGCCGCTCGTTGTCGGGATCCCAGGGGCTCTCCTCGACGATCCTCGCGGCGTAGCGCTCGCCGAGAATCTCGATCTCGAGCGACGTCCCGGGATCGGCAAGCTCCGGTCGGATCATGGCGAGCGCCAACGACTGCTCGAGGCGGAAGCCGTAGTTGCCGCTGGTGGCGCGGCCGACCATTTCACCATCGACGTAGAGCGGATTGTTGCCGATGGGGTCGGCATCGTCCGGACCGTCCACAGCCATCGTCACGAAGGCGTTGGCAAAGCCGCGGTCGCGCCAGGCGAGCAGGCCGTCCCGCCCCGTGAAGTTCTCCTTGTCGAGGCGAACGAACCGGTCGAGGCCGGATTCCAGCGCGGAGTACTCGATGGACAGCTCGGTGCCGACCATGCGGTAGGACTTCTCGACGCGAAGCGAATCCATGGCACGTATGCCGAACGGGGCGAGACCAAGGTCGGAACCGGCGTCAACCAGGGCGTCGAAGATCGTGTTCTGGTATTCGATACCGTGGTGGATCTCCCAGCCGAGTTCGCCGACGAAGTTGAGCCTCAAGAGCTTCACGGGTGCGAGTCCGATGGTGGCGTCCTTGCCCGTCAGCCAGGGAAAGAACTCGTTCGAGAGGTCGACGTCGGTGACGCGTGCCAGGAGCTCGCGCGCTTTCGGTCCGGCCACCACGAGAACCCCCATGGTCGCGGTGAGGTTCTCGAAGCGGACGCTGCCGTCGGAGGGCATCTGGCGGCGCAGCCAATCGTGGTCCAGGCGCTGAAAGGCGCCGGCGGAGACGAGGTAGAAGCGTTGCGCGGCCTCGTGGTGGATGGTGAACTCGGAATGCACACCACCACGGGTGTTCAAGGCGTGAGTGAGCCCGACGCGTCCCGTTCGCGGTAGCCGGTTGGCGACGAGCCGACCGAGAAAGGCCGCCGCGCCTTCGCCGCTGACCCGGGCCTTGGCGAACGCGGTCATGTCCAGCAGCCCGACGTTGTCGCGCACGTTGCGGCATTCGTTGCCGACGTGCTCGAACCAGTGTGAGCGCCGGAACGACCAATGGTCTTCGGCGGGGACGCCTTGGGGTACGAACCAGTTGGGCCGTTCCCAGCCGAACTTCTGGCCGAACACGGCACCGCGGTCGCGCATTCGGCTATAGCACGGTGCGGTGCGCGACGGCCGTGCCGCGGGCCGCTCTTCGTCCGGGTAGTGGACGGTGAAAACGTTGGCGTAGGCTTCCTCGTTCTTGACCTTGAGGTAGGCACCGGTGGCGTAGTCGCCGAACCGGCGTGGATCGACGCCGAGCATGTCGATGGTGGGTTCGCCCTCGACGATCCACTCGGCGAGCTGCCAGCCGGCCCCCGCGGCGGCCGTGACGCCGAAACTGTGTCCCTCGTTCAGCCAGAAGTTGGGCAGGTCCCAGGCCGGTCCGATGATGGGGCTGCCGTCCGGCGTGTAGGCGATGGCGCCGTTGTAGACGCGCTTGATGCCGAGTTCCTCGAAGATCGGCACCCGGTGGATCGCGGACTCGATGTGGGGCAGCAGCCGGTCGATGTCGGCATCGAACAGTTCGTACTCGCTCTCCTCGTGCGGTCCGTCGATGTAGCAGGCGGGGGCGCCTTTCTCGTACGGGCCGAGCAGCAGCCCGCCGGCTTCCTCGCGCATGTACCAGGATCCGTCCGACTCGCGCAGCACGCCCATTTCAGCTAGGCCCTGCTCGTGGCGTGCCTGGATCTCGGGATGCGCCTCGGTGACGATGTATTGGTGCTGTACCGGGAGGACGGGGATGTCGAGGCCGACCATGGCGCCGGTGCGGCGTGCAAAGTTCCCCGTGGCGGTTATGACGTGTTCGGCGACCCAATCACCCAGGTCGGTCTGTACCCGCCATTCGCCGCCGCCCGTCCGCTCGATACCGGTGACGCAGGTCTGGCGATGAATGACGGCGCCCCGAGACCGGGCACCACGGGCCAATGCCTGGGTGAGATCGGCAGGTTGGATGTAGCCGTCGTCGGGATGCCGAATCGCACCGATCAGGCCGTCCGTGACCGCCAGCGGCCAGATTTCCTGGACCTGCTCCGGCGTCAGGAACTCGACGTTGACGCCGATCGTCCGGGCCACGCCGGCGTACTGGCGGTACTCGTCCATGCGGTCGGGCGTCATGGCGAGACGGATGTTGCCGACGGTGCGCAGGCCGACGTCTTGTCCGGTCTCCTCCTCGAGGGTGCGGTACAGGTTCACCGAATACTTGTGAATCTGGCCCACGGAGTAGCTCATGTTGAACAACGGCAGAAGGCCGGCCGCATGCCACGTGGACCCGGAGGTCAGCTCCTTGCGCTCGAGAAGCGCGACATCGGACCACCCCTTGCGTGCCAGGTGGTAGAGCGTGGCGACGCCGACCACGCCACCGCCGATGACAACGGCGCGGACGTGCTGGGTCATAGCCGGGTCATCGCACTTCAGCTAAGCCCCACGACCTGGCCGAACCCGTCAACCCCGATATCCAGGGCGGCAGGACGGCGGGGCAGGCCGGGCATGGTCATGATCGCGCCGGTGATCACCACCACGAAGCCGGCACCGGCACTCAGGCGCACTTCGCGTACCGGAAGGACATGGCCGTCCGGTGCACCGAGCGCCTTGGGATCGGCGGAGAAGCTGTACTGGGTCTTGGCGATGCAAACGGGCAGGTTGCCGTAGCCTTGGGCTTCGAACTCTTCGAGTTGCCGAGCCGCCGCAGGCTCGATTTCGACTCCCCGGGCGCCATAGATGCACGTGGCCACGGTCTCGATCTTCTCCGCGAGTCCCATTTCGTCCGGGTAGAGCAGTTCGACCTCCACCGGCTCCTCGAGACGTTTCAACACCGCGCGGGCAAGGTCGGCGGCGCCGGCTCCTCCGTCGGCGAAGTGGGTGGCGGCGACGGCGGTGGCACCATGGGCCTCGGCCACGGCTTCGACGGCGGCCGTTTCCTCGTCGGTATCGGTCGCGAACCGGTTCACCGCCACCACCGGCGTGAGCCCGTATCGTTGCAGGTTGGCGATGTGGCGGGCGAGATTCGGCGCCCCGGCGCGAACGGCCGACGGGTCGGGCTCGGCCAGGTCGGCCTGGTCGACGCCACCGTGCATCTTGAGCGCGCGTACCGTGCACACGAGGACCACCGCATCGGGTCTCAAGCCCGATTGCCGACACTTGATGTCAAGGAACTTCTCGGCACCGAGGTCGGCGCCGAAGCCGGCCTCGGTCACCACGACGTCGGACAGTTGCAGGCCGGCGCGCGTTGCGATCACGGAGTTGCAGCCGTGGGCGATGTTGGCGAACGGTCCGCCGTGGATGAGCACGGGGTTGCCCTCCAGGGTCTGCACCAGGTTCGGGTCGACGGCATCGGTTAACAGCGCGGTCATCGCGCCGTCGACCCCCAGGTCCCGGGCGGTCACCGGGACGCCGCCGGCATTGCACGCGACGACGATGTCGCCTAGGCGCCGTTGCAGATCCGTGCGGTCCGTGGCGAGACAGAGAACCGCCATGACCTCGGAAGCGGCGGTGATGTCGAAGCCGCTTATGCGGTGTGCGCCACGTCCCAGCGTCAGGTCCATCTCGCGTAGAGCCCGGTCGTTGAGATCGACAGCCCGCCGCCAGGTGATCGTGTCGATGTCGATGCCGAGCGGGTTCTTCCAGTAGAGGTGGCTGTCCAGCATCGCCGCGAGCAGGTTGTTCGCGGCCGAGACGGCATGCAGGTCGCCGTTGAAATGCAGGTTGATGTCCGTCGCCGGGGCCACTTGGGCGCGACCGCCGCCGGTGGCGCCGCCCTTCATTCCGAAGCACGGCCCCAGCGAGGGTTCGCGCAGGCACACCGTGGCCCGTGTGCCCAGCCGATTCAGCCCGTCGCCAAGGCCGATGCTGGTGGTGGTCTTGCCCTCGCCGGCCGGTGTCGGCGAGATGGCGGTCACCAGTACCAGCTTGCCCGGTTCGCCGCTCGGGGCAGGAAGCGCATCCGGTACGACTTTCGCCTTGTAGTGTCCGTAGGGCGTCAGTGCGTCGGCGGCGATGCCGAACCGCTCTTCGACGAGCGGAAGGATTGGCCGAAGGTTGTCGTCCGGGTGACCGCTCACGGCTCGTTCCTCGACACGGTCGTCGGCCCTTGGTGGTGAATCATTCTCGGTTCCCGCTCGTTGAGCGGTGCGCAGCATATACGTTCGAACCCGCCACCGCGCGGTGAACGCCGTGCCGGCGGGTCACCTGGATGCGCGGTCGGCGGTGGGGAAGTCGACGACGTCGGCGGTGTCGGCCGCAGCCGGCTCGGCTTGTGTCCCGCGGCGGCCCTGCAGCCAACCTGAGGTCTTCGCCAGTCCCCCGAAGGTGAACACATGGATGCCCGCAAGGGACGTCTCGACCGAGTCGGCGCGATGTCGGGCCAGGGCCGAAAGCAGACCGTCTGGAGTCCAGTTGTTCAGCAACCGGGTCACACTCGGCTGGCGCCTCAGCATCTTCACGGACGTCCCGACGCCACACCTCACGGCGAACTCCAGGAGTGTGCGGGGCCGCGCCGGTCCGGCCACGCCGATGCGCACGGGAAGCGTGCAACCCTGTGAGCGAAGGCGAGCGAGCAGGGCGATCGCGGGCCGAGGATCGAATACGAACTGGGTGACGATCCACATCCTGGCCCCGGTGGCCGCGGCGTAGGCGGCCTTGTGCGCGAAGGCGGCTTCGAGGTCGGCGGTCGTGGCCACGGGGTGTCCCTCGGGATAGGCGGTGACACCCAGGCGATCGATACCGTGCTCTTCCAGCTTGCCCGACTCGAGGACGTCCAGGGTGTCACGGTACGGTCCGGCGGGTCGCCTGCGGTCTCCTGCCACCAGCATCACGCCGGCGACGCCGACATCGGCGAGCGCGCCGAGCCAATCGTCCAACTCGGCGGGTCCCGCCAGCGAGCGGGCGGCAAGATGCGGTACGGCGTGCATGCCTTGGTCACGCAGTCGCTGACAGGCTGCGACCGTATCGTGCCGCGTGGCCCCGGGCGTGAACGGTACGTAGACCGACGTTCCGGCGGGTAGATGGTCGGTGAGACATCCGGCGGACTCGATCTGCCGCGGGGCCAACTCCACGGTCGCCCCGCAGGCGAGTTCGCGTTCGATGGTGCCGACGGGGAGGCCGGACGCGGGAACGCTGTGGGGCAGAACCGACACTAGCGCGTCTCGCGGGTCCGCGAGCGCGTCTCGCGAGTACGTGAGCCGTCGAGGAGCAGAATCAAGCACTTGCCCATTTGCAACCTGTCCTGTCCAAGGCGTTCAAGGAGTCTAGTCGACGCTGTCCCGGCCCCTGCTCCGGGCCGTCTCGCGCACGTTCGGGTTGACCGACTCGCGAAACGGCACGTCCACCACCTCGGCGTCCACCGGCTCGCCGGCGTGCTCGGCGTATTCGTCGGGTACGTGCACCCGCAGTGGCGTGCCGATGCCGCGCATCTCCCAGGGCACGTAGCCGAGCGCGATGTTGGTTTCCAGTTCCGGCGAATGCCAGGGCGAGGTGACGTAGCCCACCGGCTCGCCGCCGTCGGCGCCGCTGATGAGCCAGAAGTCGTTGGCGTAGTCGGTCACCGGTCGCCCGCCGAAGACCATGCCGACGAGCACGTTGTTGAACGGTGGATTGCCAGCTTCGATTGCGTCCCGAGCGGCCTCGAGAGCCCGTTTGCCCACGTAGTCCGAACGCTTCCGGCGCGGTACTTGGTAGCCGAGGTTGCATTGGAACGGCAAGGTCTCCTGATCCAGGTCCTGGCCCCAGGAGAGAATGCCGGCGGCGATCCTGCGATGGTGTGCCGGAGCGGTAACCATGAGTTGGTGCCGCTCGCCTGCTTCGAGTACGCCGTACCAGAGATCCTCCGCGTAGAGCGTGGCGTCGCGCAGGTAGATCTCGTAGCCCTTCTCGCCGGTGAACCCCGTCTGCGAGATGACGACGTCGCGGCCGTTCACCTGGCCCTCCATCAAGCCGTAGTAGGGAATGTCGCGAACCTGCTCGCCGAACAGGTCCACCATCAACGCTTCGGATTTGGGACCCTGGATCTGCACCGGTGCCACGTCGATCTCGGCGATGGAGACGTTGCAGCGCAATCCCTGATTCACCCCGCGCAGCCACAGTTCGAGGTCGCTGTCGGCGAGCGAGAACCAGAACTCGTCCTCGGCGGGGCGGAGCAGCACGGGATCGTTCAGCACGCCGCCGTCCTCGTTGCACAGGATCACGTACTTGGCGTGCATGGGCTTGATGAGCGATGCGCTGCGGGTGATGACGTGGTTGACGAAGGCTTCCGCGTCGGGGCCCTTTACCTGGATCTGTCGTTCCACCGCGACGTTCCACAGCGTGACGTGGTTGACCAGCGCGTCGTATTCCACCATCGCGCCGCCGTCTTCCGGACGCACGTAGCCGCGGGGGTGGTAGACGCGGTTGTAGACGGTGGCCCGCCAGCATCCCGCTTCCATGGACAGGTGCCAGAACGGCGACTTGCGCACACGGGTCGAGATGAGCAAGCCGACCGGCGTCGGTCCGGACTGTCGCAGGTTGATGGGCACGTGTCTGTCGGATTGGTCGACGGTCACGCACTGCCGTGCGTCCGAGTACTGACGCTCGTTGCTTTCGCTTGTCATCGCATTGCCCTCTCGACGCGATTGCCGTCTCGGTCGCGGACGGTTTCACGCTGCGCGGAGCTTGCGCCCGAAGAGCCCTTTTTGGCGGCTGCCTAAGGCGACCTCGATTAGTCGCAAAGCGACAGCGAGAAAACGGCGCTCTCAGGAGGCCGCCGGGGTACGTTCCTCGCGCGGTCGCTTGCCGTATTTTTCGACGTAGGACTTGCCGAAACGCGCCGCGCTGGAAAAGCCGCACCGCGATGCCACGTCGGCGATCTTCAAGCCCGTCTGCAGCAGCAGCATGCGCCCGCGATGCAGTCTGAGATCGAGGTAGTAGCGGGACGGTGTGCATCCCAAGTGTTGGTGGAAGAGCCGCTCGAGCTGCCGCCGCGAGACGCCCACGTAGCTGGCGAGTTCGCCGAGGCCGAGGGGTTCTTCGATATTGGCCTCCATCAAGGTCACGGCTTCCACCAGGGTCTGGTTCTGGCCCGCCCCGATCAGGTAGTGCAGGGGTGTCCGTTGAGCGTCTTCTTCGGTGCGGATCCGATCGACGATGAACTGTTCCGAGATGTCACTCGCCAAGCGCTGACCGTGGGCATCCGCGACAAGGTTGAGCATGAGATCGATCGAACTGATGCCCCCCGAGCACGTATAGCGGTCGCCGTCGATCACGAACAGCCTCGACGACACCTGGACCTTGGGAAACTGCTCCTGCAGGCTCGAGAGGTTCTCCCAGTGAATCGCGCAGCGGTAGCCGTCGAGCAAACCCGCGGCCGCCAGGAAGTGCGTCCCCGTGCACAGCGCACCCAACGGGACCTTGCGCGCCGCGAATCGGCGCAGCGTGTCCATCAAGGCCCGGCTGCTCTGTCGCTCCGGGTGGTAGCCGCCGCAGACGAACAGGATGTCCACGGCCTCGAGGGTTCGGACATCGCCGTCCGGAATGATCCGTAGCCCCGCGCTTGAAGATACGGGCGCCCCGTCGAGCGTCGTGCACGACCACCGGTACAGGGGACGCTCGGTAAGCCGGTTGGCCATACGCAGGACTGCGATGGCGTTCGACAAGGTGACCAGGGTGTAGTCGGGCACCATCACGAACGCGAGGTGCGTGGTCCGCGGCGCGTCCGAAGTGTCGCGGCTGGCCTGGTCCGAGGGCACGGTGTTCACGGTGTGCGTGGGTGGGGCGGGCTGCCGTCGGTACTGCGTTGCGGTTGCGGTGGTCCGCCGTCTCTCCTTGTCACTCGAAGAACGCCGCGCTCAATCCTACTCCTGTGCGCCATCTTGCGTTGCACCGCCTGCGGGTGCGTTCTCGACCGCGCGCGGCGACGGTCCGTTGGAGTAGACACTCGGTCCCGGAGAAAATTCGCTGCTGTGCAGGGCGGCGCGCGTGCTCCCGCCAGGCTGCTCCGTCGAGGGGTGTTGCGCGCCCGTTGCAGAGGCGACGTCCAATAGTCAAAAGGCGACACCCGGGCGGCGGTGGAGTCTGCGCCGATTCGCCCACGAAACGAACGAGGGTGGGGTTCGCGCCCCAGCGCACCACCGACGGCACGCCGAGCGACCGTTGCATTGGCATTAAGGTAGTGCTACAAGCATGTGTGCTTGTCGGACGACTCGCCGCGATGAACCAAGAAGCGGACCACGAGCGCAGTACTAGACGGACAGGGGTCTGCTTTCCACCACGCGCTGTAGAAGCGCGACTCAACATCGTCGGAAAGGACTCGACCGAACAAACCGAACAAAACCGAGCAATCGAGCAATCGAGCAATAAGGGGGGCACGCCATGGGGAGGCGGAGCAAGTTTGACCGGAAGCGCATGAACAACCGTACCGTGGGCGGCCCACCCAGTTGGAAGAAGACGCCGCTCAGC
Source organism: Gammaproteobacteria bacterium (assembly GCA_009839505.1). Lineage (GTDB taxonomy): Bacteria > Pseudomonadota > Gammaproteobacteria > Pseudomonadales > Azotimanducaceae > VXYL01. The sequence goes on along the minus strand of VXPO01000012.1, from coordinate 18,061 downwards.
GTAGCCATATCGGCTGCTGTGGCGGGTACCGGCGCGGCGAGCGCGGCGGAGATCGAAACCGTCGTGGTCACGGCGACCAAACGCGAAGAGAGCGCCCAGGACGTGACGGTTTCCGTCCAGGCCGTGACCGGCGACACGGTGCGGGAACTGGGCATCGAGACGTTCGACGAGTACGCGGAATACCTGCCGAACGTCGTCAGCGGCGGCAACGGCCCGGGCAAGCGGGAACTCTACATCCGCGGCAGCGCCACGGAACAGTCGGGGGTCACCATCACGGCGGCGCAGGGCTCGGCGCCGGGCGTCGCCCTCTACGTCGACGAACAACCGGTTTCCTTCGGCGGGCGCAACCTGGACGTGTTCGCGGCGGACTTGGAGCGGATCGAAGTATTGTCCGGCCCCCAGGGCACGCTGTTCGGCGCCAGCTCCCAGTCCGGCAACCTGCGTCTGATCACCCGCAAGCCGGAACACGGCAAGTTCGACGCCGGATTCAACACCAGGTACGCAGCCACGGACGGCGGCGCGAAGAGCGCCGGCGCGGACGGCTTTGTCAACCTGCCGTTGACAGACGCGCTCGCCGTCCGGGTGGTCGTCTACAGCGACAACCAAGGGGGTTGGGTGGACAACGTTCCGGCCACCTTCACGCCGAGCGGCGAAGTCGTCGACCGCAACAACGTCGCCGGCTACGGACCGTTGCTGGCGGCTGCCGACAACGTCGAGAGCGCCCGCAACGACGCCATCATTCAGGACGACTGGAACGAGGCCACCTACCGCGGCGGGCGCTTCGGTGTTGCCTACAGCATCAACGACAACTGGGACGCCCTCGTTCAACACAGCCACCAGACGCTCGAAGGAGAAGGTTCGTTCGTCGTCGACACGAGTCTGGATCAAGAGCACGCGTCGGCCCGGTTCTCCCCGGAGTACAACCGGGACAGCTTTGGGCTGACCACCTGGACGCTGACGGGGCGCATCGCCAACCTAGACGTGATCTATACCGGTGGAAGCCTCAACCGGGACGTCGACGGCATCATCGACTACACCCACTACAACAACGGCGGCGGCTACATCACGTACTACCTGTGCAGCGGCAACATCTACGATGCCTCCGACGTGAACAACTGCTACGACCCCACCAAGCAGTACACCGAAGACACGGCGAACTCGCGCTTCACGAACGAGTTCCGGGTCACGACGGACCCCGAGAAGCGCGTCCGTTTGCTAGGGGGCATCTACACCAATTCGTTCGAGACCAACCACCTCGGCGACTTCCAGTACGCCTCCACGAACGACGCCTTCGCGGAACACATCAGCAGCTACTCCAACGACAATTCGGGTGCTGGGTTCCTGCTTGGGAATACCACCATTCCCACTGAGGGCACGAACGCCGGGGCCGAGCCCCGCACGCCGTTCACCGTGTTCTTCAACGACTTCACCCGGACCGAGGAGGAGGTCGCGTTCTTCGGCGAAGTCGCGTTCGACCTGAACGATCGATGGACAGTGTCGTTCAGTGCGCGTTACTACGATCTCACGACACAGTTGCAGGGCGCTTCCAATTTCTCCTTCGGTTGCCGGTATGGAATCGGCAGCAATGCGCTGAGGACCCCGGACGGGCGCTGCAGCGGCAACGACTTCAGCAACGACGTCACCCAGCGACTGCTGACCTTGGGTCGGTACAAGGAGTCCGGAGACGACAACATCATTCTGCAGGCCAGGAGCCCGAACGGGGAGGACGGATCTCCCCGCGATATGTTCCGAGGCGGCGGCAGCAACGCGGCGACCCTCGCGGCGATCAAGAACGGGCACCTGAGTCTCGACGGTCTGCAGTCCGACGGGTCGTTCAAAGAGACCGACACGATTGTCAAGGCTTCCATTGGCTTCACGCCGAACGACAACGTGCTTTGGTTTGCCACCTACGCCGAGGGCTACCGCCCGGCCGCCCAGAATCGGAACGCGGGTCAGCTGTCAACCAACCAGACCGGCGTCTATAAGGACTACGTCGTCCCGGCCACGGCTCTCACCGACAAGATATCGAGTTTCGAGATCGGCATGAAGGGCGACTTCTTCGACAACTCGGTGCGCTTGAACGCGACCTATTTCCGCACGGCGATCGACGAGTTGCAGGTGTCCCGTTTCGACCCGTCCAACGTCGCCTTCCTGTTCTTCATCGAGAACATCGGCGACGCCGAGAGCAGCGGCATCGACGTGGACTTCCAGTGGGCGGCGAGCGAAAACCTGACCCTTGCCGGCGCTGCGAGCTTCCTAACGACCGAGTTGACCCGGTTGAACGACCAGTTGCGCGGCATCGCCGTGCCCGTTGGCAGCGAACTACCCTTCGCGCCTGCGTTCTCCGGCAACGTCCGGGCGCGCTACGACTTCACCTTGGACGGTCTGCAGGCGAACGCCTACGTCCGTGGCGCCATCACCTACCGTGGCGAGAACGTCTCGGGCATCGTCGGCAGCGCCCAGTTCATGAACAACACCCTGTTCATCCAGTCCGGATCCCCCTCGGGACTCGGCATGCAGGACGAGGGCGGGACCTACGGCACGATCTCGATGGGCGGACTGATGCCGAGGAATACGCGCTTCATCAACCCCGCCGCTATGACCATGAACGTCGCGCTAGGTGTCGAGAAAGAGGGCTGGGGGGCGGAACTCTACATCGACAACCTCAACAACGAGGCGGCCCAGGTCATGCAGATCGCCGGTCACTACACCCCGGTGGTGTCCGAACAGCGGCCGCGCACCATGGGCTTGAGGTTCTCGTTCGCATTCGAATGACACGCCGTAGGAACTAGGGACTTTGGGGCGAACACCGATTCGCCTCGCAGCGAAACACTTGATAGCGAAGGCAAGGGCGATCGATAGACGTTCAAGTTGCCGGTTCAAAGGGCTCACTTATCGAGCACAACAAGGCTTGTCGAGTCGAGGAGACATCCCGGTAGCAGGTTGTCTCGTCCGGTTGAGGAACGGTTCATGCCTGTCGAAGTCGAGTCGACCCGCAGATGCGGTTCACCACGTTTGCGACTTGGAGGTCTTGGTCTGTGGTTCGGCGGAGCTGGATCGGTAAGGGCACTGCCGCAAAGTAACACTCGAGACCACGAATGTTACGGCTGTCAAGAAACTGCGTTGTCGTACTTTCAGCTATGGTGCCCTACCAACCTGTCCTCTCAGTCGCCGACAGGATGCGAGCGTCGACAAAGATACCGCCGGGTTCCAAACTCTTGGGTACACTCAAATTCCGACCAATCGAACATTGATAGCGTATGGACGACATATCCGTCGAATGTCCATGTGTATGCCTCATCAGAGTACCCTGAAGCCGAACTTTCCGGACCTGGGATTTTGGCACCATTAAATGCATCGATAACCTGTGCGGCGTGACCGTCCATCGCATGTAACACCGCCTCTCGGAACTCTAGGAAGTCGGCCTTGCCATCCGCGTTGATATCATCGAAGTCCCTAACTGCATTAAAGAACGCTTCGCGGGCCTTTTCGCGGCCTATTGATCGCTTGTTTGCCAAGCGTCGGTATGCCCAATAAAGCTTATAACCCAGCTCATGACGCTTTGCCCGGTGTCGGCCCGTTGTGCTGTGTGGATGGGCGAGTGTCTGCTGAACGGTTCGAGTTGGTATTGGGATCCGGGGGTTGGAGTCGGGCATGTTGTCTTGCAGAATATATGCCACACCTTCAGTTAAACCACTTGCTTCGATTGTCTCTTCTGTCGCTTCATCGGAAGCGCCGCCCTTGTAGTGTTGCAAGTATTTGTCGAAGAACGCATGTCCTAATTCGTGCCCGATTGGTCCCCCTTCTTGGACACCTCTCCAAGAACCTCGTAATCGGATTGTCTCACTCTCGGAGTCGCGCGAAGCCAAAAACGTGCCCGTTTCGAAAAGGACTACGTTCAGGTTTCCCCCTGCGCCCAAGGAAGTTTCTCCGACTATGTTAACCGCCGTCTCTATGTGGCGAATTATGAAATTCGTACCCCAATACCTACATCTACCACGAACCTGACATCCAGCTCCAGGTTTCCATATCTGTTCGGTCTGTTCTGTGTCTTCGTGATCGTCGTTGTTCCAGTCATCGGTATTGGCTTCGAAGATTGAGGTCTTCTGGCCAGCATCGTCTTCCGCAGACCAAGCCGTGACAGAGGAACCGATCAACAGCAGCGACAACGGAACGTACGACGCTACTCTGCCCATTCTGACTCATCCTGAGCTGACTGACCGGTAGCTACCAGTAGCAGTGTCCTTGCTCGTTCCCTTGCAGCCGTCTTTGCGTCCGCATGTAGGCTGTAGAAGGCATCGGACTCGTGGTCTATGACTTCATCACGGGTCTTTGCCAACTCACCAGTAAGCGAATGAACCAACAAGGATCTCTCTCGCTTTATCGGTGGCCATGCCAATGCCTCCAAGGGTAGGGAACCGTCTTCTACTCGTTCGTTGATCCGGTCGACTCCCAGCCAGCCCGTTTGGTACCAAACTTGCCAAGTCTGGTCAGGCATTGGTGTTCTCGACTCACCACTAGGCACCCCTCGTTCGCCAAGATACTCGAGTGATCTCTTCTTTCCGGACCATGGATCTGGAATGTCACCCGTGAATGACCACCTCAGTCCTTTGCCACCACGCCAGGGAAAGTCGCCTAGTAGCTCCGCCCGCACGTCAATGTACTTAATATGGGCTTGATCTAGGTATACGCTAGCAATATCAATCGCTGCTGTTGCGGAAAGGCACCCGTCGCAAGGTGCGTTGAGTTCAAACACCGACTCTCCACTGAGTGCGGCACCATGGTTGTGTGGTGCCAGCGAACTAGCTAAATCTGGCTCGGTTGCATGAACTAGTGCCGGAACGAGTAGTACATTGGCGACAACCCCTGCAATTCGTCCTATTCTCATCTGAGTTCTCCCACGCATCGCGAGTATGCTCGCCTTATATCAATAAGCGCGGAAGAGTGGTAGTGGGTCAGTTTGAAAATCGATCCTGCCCGTTGACCCGGCTTTGGCGCGGCGGCGGCAGCATGTCTCGGGGGCGGTCGGGGGCACGTGGCCATTCCAAGGATCTGCCGTTCATCCTTCCTATACACAACCCTCACATTGTTACTGTACGCTTCAACCATGTCCCACGTGATCGTTCGTCGTGTCCGATAGCCACTCGCAGATAAAGGAAGCCCAGCGTATGTTGCGTCAGGGTGACCACTCTGAGGCCGCCCTATTGATGCACCAAATCTTGGCGGAGGAACCGGACAACCTCGAGGCGTCCTACGCGTTGGCGGTTGCCCAGCGTCATCAGCACCGGTGGACCGAAGCCCTCGACACCTTGAGTGGCATCCTCGGTTCCAAGCCCAGTTTCGGGCGTGCCCACCAGGAGGCCGGCTACAACCTTATCGCCATGCGCAACTTCCCCGGCGCCGGTGCCGCGTTCGAGCGCGCGGTCAACAACGACCCGTCGCTAGTCAACAGTTGGAAGTGTCTTGCCAAGCTGTACGAGGACAGCGGCAACCAGAAACGGCTCGTTGCGGTCCGTGACCAGCTCGTCTTCCTCGAGTCTTTGCCGGTCGAACTGCTGACGGTCATCAGCTACCTGTCCGACGACCGCCTGGGCGATGCCGAGCGGGCCTGCAAGCACTTCCTGCGCGACAACAAGACGCACCCCGAAGGCATGCGCCTGCTCGCCGAGATCGCCACCCGCAACAAGACCTACGATGAGGCCGAGTTCCTGCTGGAAAGCTGCGTCGAGTTTCATCCTGCGCACAAGAACGCGCGCATCCAGTACGTCAACATTCTGATGCGGGTGCAGAAGTTCGCCAAGGCGTACGACGAGGCCCGGCGGCTGCTCGACGACTATCCCGATGACACCGAACACATCCTTGCGCTCTACGCCTCGGCCTGCGCTGGCGTCGGCAGGAACACCGACGCCGTCGACAGCTACGAGCACTTGCTGCGCGCCCATCCCGACAACCCCATCTTCCCGGTGTCGCTGGCCCATGTGCTGAAGGCGGACGGTGAATTCGACCAGGCCGTTACGCTGTATCGCAAGGCCTACGAGACAAAGCCGGATCACGGTGATGCCTACTGGAGTCTCGCGAACACGAAGTCCTACGAGTTCACGGACGACGAGTTGGCGCGGATGGAGTCACTGGCGGCGGACGCCGACACGAACGAGGCCGACCGAATCCAGATCTGTTTCGCCCTGGGAGACGCCCACGAAGGCCGCGGCGACTACGAGCGGTCGTTCGGATACTACCGGCAGGGCAATGCCCTGAAGCAGCTCCACACGTATCACCACCCCAAACACCTCCAGGTGAGGATCGACAGTCAGCTCGAGGTTTGTACGGCGGATCTCTTCACGCGCAGGACCGGTTTGGGGTGTCCCGCGCCTGATCCCATTTTCGTCGTCGGTCTGCCCCGCGCGGGTTCGACCTTGTTGGAGCAGATCCTGTCGTCCCACTCGCAGGTCGACGGGACCATGGAACTGCACAACATCCTGAACCTTGCCAAGCGGCTTCGCGGGCGCGACGAACCAGGCGGCAAGCCCCGCTATCCCGCGATCCTGAACGACCTCGACGACGACTATTTCCGGCGCTTCGGCGAACAGTTCATCGACGATACCCGGACGTACCGCGGCGAATCGCCGTTCTTCGTCGACAAGATGCCGAACAACTTCTTCCACGTCGGCCTGATTCGCCTGATCCTGCCCAACGCCAAGGTCATCGACGCCCGGCGGCATCCCATGGCGTGCTGCTTCAGCGGCTACAAGCAACTGTTCGGCGAAGGCCAGGAGTTCTCCTATGGTCTGAAGGAGATCGGCAACTACTACCGCCAGTACGTCAAGCTCATGGATCACTGGGACCAGGCGCTGCCCGGCTTCGTGCTGCGCGTCCAGCACGAGGACGTGGTCGACAACCTCGAAGGCCAGGTGCGGCGGATTCTGGAGTTCTGTGGACTATCCTTCGAGCAAGCCTGCGTCGAGTACCACCAGACCGAGCGCAGCATCCGAACGCCCAGTTCCGAACAGGTGCGACAGCCGATCTTCCGCACGAGCCTCGAGCAGTGGCGCAACTACGAACCTTGGCTCGACCCTTTGAAGGACGCGTTGGGTCCCGAAATTCGAGAGCGTTACGGCATCGCGGCGACCTGACACGTCCGTGCGGCACACCGCACGCCTGTACGCCGGTTCCGCCGATCAGTCGGGTCGGATGGGGTCTGCCTTGCGAGATGGCAAATCCAATGGTACTTTCAACCCCATGAATGCAACCATTGACCGTGCCGGCCGACTCGTAGTGCCCAAGCCGATCCGCGAAGCGGCGCACCTGCACGCCGGTACGCAAGTGCGTTTCCGTGTGGCGGACGGTCGCGTTGAGATCGAACCGGTGCCGATGACCGTGAAGCTTGAACGGTCGGGATCGCTGGTGGTTGCCGTGCCCACCGAGGAGCGACCCCCGGCCTTGACGCAATCGGATGTCGCCGAGGCAGTCGCGGCTATCCGCGCGGGGACATCGTCGACGTCCGCCGAGTGACCCGGTATCTCTGCGATACGAGCGGCCTGGTGGCTGCCGTCTGCACTTGGCACGAACACCACGACAGAACCCGAATCGAACTCCAACGGCGAACCGACGCCGGAGAGGAACTGGTTCTTGCCGCCCACTCGTTGGTCGAAACCTACGCCGTGCTGACGCGGCTGCCAGGGCAGGGCCGACTGCGGATTGACGATGCGATTGCGCTGATCGAGGCGAACTGGCGCGACACGACCCTGGTGCATCTCACGCCGACCGAAACCTGGGGTGCGCTGCACCAGGCGCGGCGCCGCTCGTTGGCCGGCGGTCAAATGTACGACGTACTGGTCGCAATGGCGGCGTTGAAGGCGGGTGCATCGACGATCCTGACCTGGAACGTTCGCCACTTCGCCGCCTTCACCGACGAAATCCGCGTCGACGCACCCCCTTGAACCATAGCGGTAAACGCCTGGCGTTCGCCGTCGGCATCCAGCGCCATCACGGACAGGGCGACAGCGACGCGTAGTACGCTGCTAGGTCGTCCGCGTCCTGGTCGGTCAGATTGGCGACGAACGGTTGCATTGTGGCCTCCACCCGAACCCCGTCTCGGAATTCCTTTATCTGTTTCGCCAGATACGCCTCCTGCTGTCCCGCGAGGCTGGGCCACAACGGATTGACGCTGATGCCGTTGACGCCATGGCATGCGGCGCATAGCGCGGCCTTCGACGCCCCGGCCTCCTTCGACCCAGCGCCGAATGCCACGGAGGCGTACACCAGCACGGCCGCGACCAGCACGGCGGCGGAAGCGATGGTCAGGCGAAGTCTCATGGCGCGGCCTCCTCCAACGGACGGGCGGGATGCTAGCAGACGCGGCCACTTGTCGTTCACCGGTTATCGGTCAGTTGCCAAATCTAGACTTGTCGTAACATAACTTGTCGTAATATGACTTGACGAGACGCCGATAGGCGGGCACCCTCGTTGGCATGGACGATTTCGTTGGACGCGCGAAGGAACTCCGACTGCTCGCGAGTGCTGTCGACTCGGCCCACTCGGCGTTCATACCCATCTATGGTCGTCGGCGCGTAGGCAAGAGCGAACTGATTCTGAAGTTCATGACTGGCCGGCGCGGCGTCTACTACGTGGGCAAACAATCGCCTCCGGAACTCCAGGTCCGTGAGTTCCTGCGGCAGGCGTCGAACGCGTTGGGCATCCCGGTGCTCGCCGAATTGCGCATCGACGATTGGTCGCGTGCGCTGGCGGTGGTTGTCGAGCAGTCGATCATGGCCAAACCTGGGGCGAAGCTGGTCCTTGCGTTGGACGAGTTCCAGTGGATCGCGGCTTCGGATCCTCGGATCGTCGCTGCCTTGCAGGAGTGCTGGGACCGCGACTGGAAACCCTCGGGTGCGGTGGTCCTGCTGCTGTGCGGATCCTACGTCGGATTCATGGAGCGGGAAGTCCTCGGGCGGTCCAGCCCCCTGTTCGGACGCCGCACCGCGCAGATTCACCTGCAACCTTTCGACTATCGGGAAGCCGCTCTTTTCCACCCGCGATGGTCGCCCGTCGATCAGGCAAAGGCCTATTTTCTCGTCGGCGGGCTGCCCCAGTACCTGCTCTGTCTGGATGATGGGCGGTCGATCGACGCCAACATCCGCGCCAATCTTCTGGACGACTTCGCGCCGCTGTTCCACGAGCCCACGTTCCTGCTGCGCGAGGAGGTCCGCGAAGTCGCTCCCTATCACGCGGTGCTCTTCGCCATCGCTTCCGGCTCGCATACCGCAGGTGAAATCGCCACTGCAACAGGACTGCCGGAGCGGAACCTGCACTACTACTTCGATCAACTCGTGGGCTTGGGCTATGTCCGGCGCAGACACCCGCTCGACGGCGGACCTAGGAACTCCAAGCAGGTGCGTTTCATCGTTGACGACCCGCTGCTACGGTTCTACTTCCGGTTCGTGTTCCCCAACACCAGTGCCCTGAAGAGCGCGGGGGTATCGCGTACGTTCGCCGACGCCATCAAGCCCTCGCTCGATGCCTGGTACGGCGAAGGTTTCGAACGTCTTTGCCGGGAAGCTCTACCCCTCATCTACTCCCGGGAACGTGTCGACGCGTCGTTCGAGATCGGTGAGTTCTGGAGCAGGGAGACGCAGATCGACGTCGTCGGCTTGCGTGCCGATAACTGGACCGATCTGGGCGAGTGCAAGTGGGGACCGATCCGATCTCCGGCCAGCCTCGAAGCGGAACTCGCCCGGAAGGTCGGCCTCTACCGCAACCCCCAGGGTGCCTCCCTCAATAAGCGCTACTTCGCCCGCAACAAGCCTTCCTCCAGGGTGGACGCCGAGGGCTGGTACTCGCTCGAGGATCTATACGCGTTGACCTGACTGCGACGCCTAAGTGCGCGCTACGGGCGTGCAGGGTCGTGGACCTCCTTCGCGGGACGGGTCTCGCCGCGGCCGATGGTGAGCAGGTCCCAAAGCAGCAGCACGAGGCCCGCCGTCATGACCACCCCGAAGATCATCCGCCACTGCATGCCTTGGACGAACCAGGGCTGAGTCTGGCCTTCGAAGAACGCGGACCAGGTCGAGCCGCCGATGGCACGTTCGATGAACGACTGCTCGTAGCCGGCGATCAAAAGCGCGATGGTCATGCCCATCATGCCGAGGTTGAGCAGTATCAGCGACCACTTCCACTTCCAGCCGCGGTCGGGCAGGTCGGCGGACATCCACACCTCGCCCCGCCAGCGCTGCAGGGCGATGTAGATCATCGCGATCACGATGGTCGCGTAGGCGCCGAAGAACGCCAGATGGCCGTGGGAAGCGGTCCATTGGGTGCCGTGGGTGTAGAGGTTGATCTGCGGCAGCGTGTGGATGAAGCCCCACACGCCGGCGCCGAGAAAGTTGCCGAAGGCGTGGGCGATCAGCCACGCCAACGCCGGGTGGTTTCTGCTCTGGAAGCCGTGGCGTCCGGCATCGTAGACGGCGTGCACGACCATCGCCACCAGTGGAATGGGCTCCAATGCCGAGAAGAAGCCGCCGATGCCGAGCCAGTATTCCGGGGTGCCGATCCAGAAGTAGTGGTGCCCGAGGCCGAGAATGCCGGCACCGAACATCAGCGCCACCTCGATGTAGAGCCAGGTGGTGACGATCTCCCGGCGGGCGCCCAGGGTCTTCATGAGTCCCCAGGCCATGATGCAGCCGACCAGCACCTCCCAGGTGGCTTCGACCCAGAGATGCACCACCCACCACCACCAGAATTGGTCCACGGACAGGTTGGTCGTGTAGAACATGCCGGCGAGATAGAGTCCGGCGAGCGCGATGAGATCCAGCACGAGGGTTCCCGATATGCCGCTCCAGCGCCCTTTCATGAACGTGCCGGCGACGGTGTAGAAGAACGTCAGCATGCACACCACGATGCCGATGTCCGCCCAGCGCGGTGCCTCGATGTATTCGCGGCCTTCGTTGATCAGCCAGATGGTGCTCTGCTTGCCGGGTCCCACCTGCACGACGAGGTAGACCGCGACCACCACCGCCACGGCGCTGGTCAGAACCCAGAAGTTGATGTTGGCGAGCTTCGCCCCGACGAGTTCGACGCCCGCCTCGTCCTCCACCAGCCAGTAGACCGAGCCGATGAAGCCGTAGAGCATCCACACGATCATGGCGTTGATGTGCACCATGCGGTTGACGTTGAAGTCGAGGATTCCGTAGAGGAACTCCGGGTAGAGGAACTGAATCCCCGCCAACAGGCCGAACAGCATCTGCGCCAGGAACAGCACCATGGCGACGGTGAAGTACTTGAGCGCGAGGCGCTGTCCGGCCGACAACGCCTTGTCGTCTACCGCCTTGGCGGTCTTTTCGCCGACGGTCACACCGGCATCGATCACGGCTTCGGCAGGCATGGCTAGTGCTCCGTCAACGCTTGCGGACGCGCTGACACGACGTTTGAGGGTTGACGGAGCACTAGGATCCTCCCTGCGGCAACGGCTCGAAGCCCTGGGGGAATCCGTTGGTGTCCACGGCGGACATCCATTTCAGGAACGCGATGATGCCGCGTACCTCCTCATCGGTGATGTCGAGATCCGGCATCTTCCGATTCGTGCCGTAGGTGCGGGCGTTGGTCTTCGGATCCTTGAGGAACATCGTCATCAGGAGTTCCCGTGCCTGCTCGTTGCCCCAGCCGGGATCCAGCCAGGCCTTGGTGAGGTCGGGCGCGTAGTAGGCGCCGTTGCCGAGCAGCGTGTGGCAGTTCATGCAGTTCTTGGCCTGCACGGTGAGCTTGCCGAGGTCCACGAGTTCACGAGCCTCGTCTTCGCTCAGCACCTTGCCGAACAGCGGCGCCACCTCGCCGATCACGGGCACCTTCATGTTGCGTGCCTCGTCGAAGCGGTAGTCGATGCGGTGGTTGATGACCGAGTACGCCGGGACTCGATCCGTGCCGCCGGAAATCGCAGCCATCGAATGGAAGGTCAGCAGGATCAGCACGACGAACATGAACGCGGTGACGAAGATCGCGCACTTGCGCCAGAAGTCTTGGTTCGACCACCAGACCTGTTCACTCATCTTTAGCTCCTCCGGCCCCGGGCTCGGGTTCCGTGGGTTCGTGGGTGGCCACCGACAGCCGCCAGATGGCGCGCGGCGCAACGAAGTAGCCCACCAGCAGCACCACGACGAGCGCAAGCCACCAGCCGGTGAGATTCATCGCCCACGCGAACAGCACGGTGGCGACCACCAGCCCGGCGTAGGCGGCATAGGAAATACGCAACAGGAACGCCAGGGTCTTGAGACGCCCCAGCGCGAGACAGATCGCGTAGAACGCACCGAAAAGGACGATGGCACCTGCCGAGAGAGCGGCGGTGGCGATTCGCTGCAATTCAACGGGATCCAACATCGAAGGAGCACGCTCTGCCTGCCGGTTAATATACCGGGCGCAGAGCGAGATGAGGAAGCGAAAATGGGCGTTGGGCGGCGTGTTTCTGCCGTCGTGGCGGCGGCACTCCTGTTCCCGCTGGCACTAGGTGCCGAGAGGCCGAACATCGTCATCCTGTTCGTCGACGATCTCGGCTACCGCGACATCGGCGTCTACGGCGGTCCCGTGTCGACGCCGATACTCGACGGCCTCGCCGCGGGTGGTGTGCGGTTCACGGACTTCCACTCCGGCAGTGGCGTCTGCTCCTCCTCGCGCGCCGTGGTGATGACCGGCCGGCATCACATCCGCGCGGGCATCTACCACGTCATCAACGACCGCTCCCACGACATGCACCTGCTGGAACGCGAGGTGACCATCGCCGAACTCCTGAAGTCGGCGGGTTATTCGACGGCGCACATCGGCAAGTGGCACATGGGCCTGCCGTTCCACGGCCGCGACAAACCCACCCCGGACCGGCACGGATTCGACTATTGGTTCGTGACCGAGAACAACGCCTGGCCCAGCCACCGCAATCCGGTGAACTTCGTGCGCAACGGGACGCGTGTCGGCGAACTCGAGGGCTACTCCAGCCACCTCATGGTGGACGAGGCCATTGTTTGGCTAGACGCCAGACGATTTCACGCCCGCGCCCATGGGAAGGAGCCCGACCAACCGTTCTTCCTCAACATCTGGTTCCACGAACCCCACGCGCCAATTGCCGCCCCCGACGAGGTCGTCGCAAAGTACGGCGATCTGGACGATCCGGCCGCGATCTACTCGGGGACGATCGACAACACCGACCGCGCCATCGCCCGCCTCGTCGAGAAGCTCAAGGTTGACGACGAGTTCGACAACACGCTCATCGTCTACGCTTCGGACAACGGCAGTTACCGTCAGGATCGGGTCGGCGAACTGCGCGGCAAGAAGGGCTCGAACTTCGAGGGCGGGCATCGCGTGCCGGGCATCTTCCATTGGCCTGGCGGCATCGCCCGAGGGCGCGTCGAGACCGAACCGGCCGGCGTGGTCGACCTGCTACCAACGTTCGCCGGCCTGCTCGGCATCGACCCTCCCTCCGGTGTTCATCTCGACGGTGCCGACCTGTCCCCGCTGTTGACCGGCCGTGGAGAGTTCAAGCGCGAGCAGCCGCTGTTCTGGTTCTCCCCCGATGCCGGTGCCGCGGTGAGGGACGGCAGGTATTCGCTGGTCGCGTTCCCTGGCTACCGGCTACCGAAGGACCGGGAAGCAATGAACGACTTATACGAGCAGGTCAGGGCCGTGCTCGAGGCGGGGGACGACCCGGCGCTCACCCACGGTGATCTCTGGACCCAGATGTTCAACGGCTTCGACAACCCCGAGGCCGAGCGCTTGAGGATTCAGTTCATCCTCCTGAACCAGTTCCGGGAGAGCTGGATTCCGGCGCTCAAGGCCGGCGGCTTCGACCGATTCCAACTGTTCGACTTAGAGCAGGACATCTCCCAGCAGACGGACAAATCCGCCGAGCAGCCCGAGACCTTCGCGAGGCTCAAGCAGACGCTTCTCGACATTCACGCCAGCGTAATGGCGGACGGCCCGGACTGGACTCAATCGGTCGTCAGGTCGGATTGACGGTTACCGCCTTCGGCACTGGCAGCACCTGCGCTTGGTACGGCAGCCCGAATCCCGCAAGCTGCTTGAAGGTTTCGGGATCGTCGCATTCGTCGGCGAGTTCGCGGGGGAAGTGATTGGGAATGTCGTCCTGCGGCTGAATCGCCGAGTGGCGGAAGTAGTTGGAGATGGTGACCCGGAGGCCCGGCGTCTTCTTTGGATACGCGCCGTGCCAGAGTTGACCGTGGAAGGCGATCAGCGACCCCTTGGGACACTCCACCGGGACTGCCTCGCGAGCCGCCGCGGGCTGCACCGGATGGCTCGACCGCAGGTGTGATCCGGGCACGCACGCGAAGGCGCCGTTGTCCAGGGTGTATTCGGTGAGGCACCAGTTGCAGTTGGCGTTCAGCGCGACGCGGCCCCAGGGTTGCGGTACACCGCCCTGGTCGCAGTGCAGGCCGAGCGAATCGCCGTAGCCGTCGCCTGCCCATTTGATGAAACAGTTGTGCGAGCTGAACCGCGCGGCGTGTGGACCGATCATGTGACGCATCAGCGCGACGGCCACCGGGTTCACCGCGAGGTCGCGGAACGCCCGGTCGAAGGTGCACAACTGCATGAGCTGGAACTGGCTGGGCTCGACCCCCGACATGCGCTCGATGATGCCCTTGTAGCCGCCGTAGTCGAGTTCGCATTCCGCGCCCTCCTCGACCGTGAACCGGCAGCCCACGAGTTCCTCGGACTTGTCGAGCAGCAGTTGCGTCAGCCGGTCGATGGCCTCTTCGGAGACTCCGGTAACGGTCGGCGGCACGACAGCGTAGCCATTCAGCTCCAGTTCCAGGATGTACGGTTCGAGCCCGAGTTCCGCTATGGCTGTGTTGCGGTTGGTTTGGCGTGTCGCGGCGTCTGGCATCTGCGCTCCGGATCAGGATCGTGGGTTCGATTCTGGATCAACCTCGGCATCGGGCGCGAGTGCCGCGTTCAGCACCCGCTGGGCGAAGATCGCGTTGACGCCGATGCCGTTGCTCGACGCCGTCAGCGCCCGCCGGTTCGGATGCAGACGGCTGCGGGCGGTGCGGATGACTCCCCGATAGTGCGGCAGCCCCTCGGGACGATGGCCGTGGAGCAGCCAGGCCTCGCGCCAGTCGTGGGCGAAGTCGCGCATCAGCCGGGTGTAGGACTCGACGAGGCTCGCGTCGTTGCCCGGATTGGCGGTGAAGTCGGCGATGAGATCCTCGATCAGGGCGGTGCACTCGCCGGGCGCCATCACCGGTAGGCTGGCGAACCGTTCGGTCTTGAGTTCCACGGACTTGCCGGGTTCGAAGGGAATGAACCGTGCCTGCGCTTGGGTGTCTGCCGGATCCTGGTTCTCGACTCGCGCGACCAAGTTCCAAAACCGCGCGGACCCGCTGGTGTCGATGACCAGGTGAACGCGGTCCTGATCATCGGGGTTGACCACCCGGTGCCGCCGCCAGGAGTCGAAGATCCAGCACTCGCCGGCAGCCATGTGCACCGCTTCGGTGCCGCAGTGAAAGATGACGGCGGGAGTGGTGATGATCGGGATGTGAATGCGGACGCGGCTGAACCAGTGATAGTTGAAGTCGACGTGCAGGCTCACCTCGGCACCCGCGTCGAGCTTCATCAGGCGGGAACGGGACAGGACTTCGCCGAAGCTCGCCATGACCTGGGGCAGGTATTCGCACCGCTTGAGGTGGGGCGTGGGCTTCTTCTCGCCCTCGAAGGAGTCGTTGTCGCCGCCGCCGCTGGAGATGAGGGCGATGGCCGAGTTTCCCGGCAGCGCACTCGGATGCGCCATCCACGCCTCGGTGCCGAACTGACGGACTTCGCCGGCCAGCACCTCGGCGTCGAACCGGAAGGGCAGGCGAATGAAGGGCTTGCTCAGGCGCACTTGAGCGCCCCCGCCGTGGTCGCCGTTTCGTAGCCGAAGTACTGGAAGTCCTCTCGATAGAGGTCGGTCACCCGGCCGAGCAACTCGTCGTCGTAGTAGCTCGGAAACACGCCGTGCTCCGATGCGTTGCTCGTCTCGAGCGTAGCCGCAGGAAGGCCGATCAGCCTGCAGACTTCGTCGAAGGACTGCTGCAGGGTCTCGTAGCGTCCGACGAAGTCCATTCGAAGTTCGTCCCCGTCGTCCGCCAGCATCTCCCACTGCGGTCGGACGAGCACCCGGGCCCGGAACCGCGGGAAGCCGAGCGCGCGTTTCATGAAGGCAGTCTCGTTGCCGCGGTAGGCGGGGTTCCGCTTGTTCAGCATCGCGCAAGCCGAAACGAACCGGTCATACGGGTTGCGAACCACGGCGAACTTGAAGTAGCTGTCCGCCTCCCCCGGGAGGCACGCTTGGACCTGCCGGAACGAGACATGCCCGTGGCCGATTCGTGCGAGTGCGGCGACCGGAATGCGGACTACCTCCGTCAGCGACTGCTGCTGCCAGTCCGTGTCGCCGAGGCGGGGGCCGAGCGCCATGCGGACCGCGTGCGTGGCCGTGCGCGGTACGGCGAAGAAGATGAACCGGTGGCGGTGGGAAATGATCACGGCTGGGCAGGTGACCCGCTCCTGTTGCAGAGAAAGCGCCCCATAGCCGGGCCGGCCGCGTCGCCAACGACGCGCCTTCGTGCACGGCGTCGGCGACCGCGAGCGGTCGCGCGTTGCATATACTCCACCGCCTCACGGTAATTGCAACCGGCCCCAACGACGGGAGTGCTGCACATGCCCGGTTCCCTGGATGGAATCCGCGTCCTCGACCTGACCACGATCTATTCCGGCCCCATCGCCGCGTCGATCTTGGGCGACCAGGGTGCCGACGTCGTCAAGGTGGAGTCGCCGGACGGGGACTTCATGCGCCGTCCGGGTGCGACCGAGCGGAACGGCGTGGGCGGCGCGTTCGCGATGATGAACCGCAACAAGCGTTCCGTGGTCATCGACCTGACGTCGAACGAAGGCCGGGCGGTTTTCGAGCGGCTCGTCGAAGGGGCGGACGTCGTCGTGGAGAACTACCGTCCCGGCGTGATGGAACGGCTGAAGATCGGCTACGAGAGGCTGAGGGATATCAACCCGCGGCTGATCTTCGCGTCCATCAACGGCGTCGGCCACACCGGGCCCTATGCCGGACGGCGCGTCTACGACGCCATCATCCAGTCGATCTCCGGCATCGGTTCGCTGCAGGCGGATCCGGCGAGCGAGCGCCCCATCCTCATCAACTCGCTGATCTGCGACAAGATCACCTCCATGACGGCGGCGCAGGCGATCACGTCGGCGTTGCTCGCGCGCGAGCGCACGGGCATAGGCCAACGCGTCGACATCGCCATGCTGGACGCGGCGTTGTTCTTCCTGTGGCCGGACAACATGCTGAATTACACCTTCGTCGGCGACGAGAAGCCGCACCGGGGCGGCAAGTCCCATGTGGGCATGGTGCGGGAGACGCGCGACGGGCACATCTGCACCATGCCCGTTCAGGCTCGGGAGTGGGAAGGTCTGTTTGCCGCCTTGGAGCTTCCCAACCTGTTCCAGGACGAACGCTTCCGTAGCCAGGCCGCCTTGGATTCCGGACTGTTCCAGCGAACGTTGAACGAGGCCTACGCGAGCTTCGACACCGACGACCTCGCCGTGCGCTTGGAAGAGCACGAGGTGCCATTCGCCCGGATCAATCCCCGCGACGTGGTCATCGACGATCCCCAGGTGAAGGCGATGGGCGCACTCATCGAGTTCGAACATCCCATCGCCGGTCCCATGCGTCAGGCCCGGCCGCCGCCTCGGTTCGGGGAAACGCCGGCCGGCATCTTCCGCGCTTCCCCGGAACTCGGCGAGCACACCCGCGAGATCCTCGGCGAGGCCGGCTATTCGGATGACGAGATAACGGACTTCCGATCGCGCCAGATCGTCCGTTGAGAAAGGCGCGTTGAGAAAGCGCGTTGAGAAAGGGACATCCACCCTACGTTAAGAAAGGGACATCCACCCTACGTTAAGAAAGGGACATCCACCCTAGCAGCCTGTCGGACTTCGGTGCATCCGGCGAAGTCCGACACGCGTTAAGAAAGGGACATCCACCCTACGTTAAGAAAGGGACATCCACCCTACGTTA
>VXPO01000087.1 GCA_009839505.1 Gammaproteobacteria bacterium | reverse complement strand
CGTCGGCGCCAATGATGACCGATTCTGACACTTCGCCCGCGCTGTCCGCATCTCGCTTCTTGCTCTCAAAGACCTCGCATCCACGAGGTTTTGGGTGGAACCTGGAACGATCACCCACTCGCAATGGCGTAGCGGTTCGTCCGCTGAACGTCGCCCTGTCCTGGCGGCAGGTGCCTGCCTGTCGGACCCCACCGGCTGTTGCCGGCGCACCACGGCTGGGCGAAGCTAGGATGCGCGGGTCCGAAGGGCGGGCCGCGTCGATTCGGAGTTCGAGCGGTTTTCCGTAATCAGGAACCGTTGGTGAGATGCCAGCTTTCGTTGCCGGTCTCAATGATGACAAGGGTTCGATGACAGGTTGGATGTGGGTTCTATGAAGAAACGAGTCACGAAACCAAGAAGCGGTCAGGAGAGCCTTTTCCGGATGGGACACATCGATTCGTACCTGATCTGCACCACCCCGCGCACGGGCAGTACGTTATTGTGTGACCTGATGGCGTCCACGACGATTGCGGGTCGACCCGAGTCGTACTTCCGCGAGCCCGACGAGCAGCTGTGGGCCGCCCGATGGGACATCGTCCGCTCCGACGGGGACTTCGAATACTCCGAATTCGTTCGTGCTGCCGTTTCCGCAGGCAGGACCGACAACGGCGTGTTCGCCGCCAGGATCATGTGGGGAACCTTGGACTATCTGGTCGAAAGGTTGGGCCGCGTCCATGCCGCTCCCGCAGCCGGCGACCTCGACCTGTTGAAACTGGCGTTCGGCCATACGGGCTTTGTCTATCTGCATCGCGACGATGTTCTGGCGCAGGCCGTGTCGTGGCACCGGGCCGAGCAAACCGATGTTTGGCACCTGGCCGATCGGGAAGAGTCGAAACAGCCGGAACAGGAACCGCGCTTCGACTTCGACGAAATCCACAAGCTGGTGCAGACGATAGAAGCGCACAATTCGGCATGGCGGGCGTGGTTTGCTTCCGTCGGGATTCAACCCCACACGGTGCGATACGAAGACCTTGATGCCGACCCCGTCGGTTTGGCCCGTGAAATCCTTGACCCGCTCGGCCTGGAGCTACCGCCCGGGCGCCTGATCGAGTCACGCCACCGGCGTCTGGCCGACGAACTCAACGCCCAATGGATCGACCACTACCGGGCCGAGTTGGAAAGATCGACCGGATCCTCGGAGTCGGGAAAGGACAGATTCGCATAGCGCGAACGTGCCTGGCGGTCTTCCCGTCGTCTCGCTCGCCAAGGCCCGCGCGCGCCACTGGCCAACCGCGTGGCATTGGGGCAGGTGTCGTTGATGCACTCGGCGACGTGCAATCCGGCCTCCGTTCGATCTGGCCGCACTTTGTATCTGCAGGTCTCCAAGACCGGCTCCAAGTCCTGGATCCAGCGCGTCACGATCGGCCGACGCCGATGAGACATCGGCTGACGTCCCAGCGCCCGCCCCGCGCCTCGCCGCTGAGGGTGGCGGTCAGGACGAGGAACTCGAGGGTGGCCTCGGCAGCCTCGCGGAACGTGGGCGTCGAGGCGCGTTTCTTCTCGGAAAGCGGGTCGCCGCCGTTGGTGACGGCGAGCCGGTTGGCGGTGGCGTGTTGGCGGGCCTTCGCGAGCGAGACTGTCGGGTAGGAGCCAAGTCCGATGTCGCGGCGGCGTCGGCCGATCATGTCGATGTGCTGCTCTTCAAGTGTCAGGCGGCCACACGGACTGTTCCGCGCGGTCGTTAGACTCTGGTCAACGAAGCGCCAATCGAAGCAAGGCACTCCAGAACCTCGGCGTCATCGGGAATGGAGTCGCCGTATACCATGTCTCTGAAACTGCCCTGGAACTCCGACCGCACCTGGCTCCAGAGGCTCCTTGCGTCGGTGACGATAGTGGCTTCGCTGAGTGACGGGGACAGCCACGCGTGCGCGCCCGGCATTGATGCTCGATCGGACTCCCTTACTTCGGTCACCAAGTCGACGAATGCATCGCTGGACACGAACTGCCGGTAACTGTCAACGCGCATGATCATGACGAGATCGTAGAAATGGCGAATTCGGTGCCGAAATTCCTGAGCAGGATTCGCTTCGTGGCCAGCTCGTACTAGACCCATGATCTTCTCGCAGAGCGTACGCTCCACACTCAACACCTGGATGCTGAATGGGTCGAGCTCGTGGCGCCCGACGAGTTCTGGCCGACCGGTTGCGACCAGGAAGTCGTGAATGAGTGTCGCGATTGGCATCGGTGACGATGGCTCGGGATCCGCGAACGAGTTGATTTCGACCAACAGGGTGTAGGAGACCTGGCCGAGTCCTGCAGCGTCGGTTCGCATGGGGAATGCATGCGCGGTCTTTCGGAAGCGTCCGTGCTTGGACTCCCCGGGATGGTCGGGCCGATACTCCAGATCCCGGGTGATTGTTGCCTCTATCGATTTGATCAGCCTGCGACGCGCCGAGTTGCCGAGGTTCTCATCTCGTTTCAGGGCGAGATCGATATCTTCGGAGAACCGTTCGATGAGGCGATGCGCCTTGGAGAGCGATGTCCCGCCCTTGAAGACGACCTTCTCGCTGTGGTCGGAGTCGTGGAGGCGCTTGAGTACCTGGGTGACCCAGTAGTCTTTCTCGACATGGACGGCCGGAATCCCGATATGGTTGGCCGTGGCCTGGATGAACTCCAGGTACGTGTCGGGTGCCTCGTGCAACCTCACCGGATGTTCCAGGCTCGGGATTCCGGCCATTCGTTCGGATCGATGCCCAGGTCGAAACGCGTGGTGGGGTTGAGTGACGCCTTGAGCGTCGGCAATACCTCTTTCTGGCACCGCGTCAGCAGCATTCCCAGCAGGGCTCGCGTGGCCGGGTTGTAGTAGTCGAGCGCAAACTGCTGCAGTCGCTTCAGCTCGGTCGACGTGAGCTCCGTCAAACGCTTCGACATTCCCTGAATGACGCGTTCGACGTTCGCGTCCGGCACCCTTCGTGCGTCGCGCAGGATGTCCAGGATTTCGAGCAGTGGCACCGTCGAATCTGAAATGGGCGCGCGCCTCGACAGCAACTTCATTCGTATCGTGCCGAGATCCTTGGTCTGGGTGGCGCGGTTCACCGCGATCGCGACGGTCTTGGGCACTTGAGTCGTTAGTCCCAGACGGTTGTAGAGCGCGGGTCCGGTAACGTAGCCAACCCTCCGTCCGTTGCGATACAACGCATCGCGTAGGCGTTCCTCGTCGCTGACGGGAACGTCGCCGAGCACGCCGCTGCGGGGCTTGTAGAAACGTCCCTTCTCGATGCGCTCCAATCGCCCGGTATCGACGCCTCGGTTGACGGCGCGCACGACCGCGCCGGGAGATTCCCGGTATTGCGGAAAGAGCTCGTAGCCGAATATCCGCCCGGTCGGCGTTCGGTCGATGATCCGATTGACGGAGGCTGCGATGCTCATGGTGGTCTCCTGATGTGTTGCAACCTATCTTCTCTGGCTTCCAATAGTCAAGTTTTTTTATAGATAAACATGACACAAGCTCACTAGAGCTTTACGGACAAACTCACTCATCATCGTGTTCGCGCCTCCTGGTTTCGCGGGCACGGCCTGATCCAGCGGACGGTAGCCGATGTCTGGAGCGCGTCAGTTTTTATTGTTCATTGGAACGGGCAAGTCCACGCGTGATTCCACGCAGTAGGGACGGCGCGGAGTGTGTCTCGACAAGGTGGTGGAGGATGGGGCGATCTGAGGCCTGAAGAGTGTCAGCGAGACCACAGAAGGCTCGATACCGGTAGTGGCTGGGCGGACGGGAGTGCAGAGAATTCGGGAGGGGCGGGGAGGGCGACGCGGGCCTAGCCCCGAATAACTGGCGATCTGTTCGAG
>VXPO01000117.1 GCA_009839505.1 Gammaproteobacteria bacterium | reverse complement strand
ATCTCCGTCGGGGGGCCCCGTTTTTTTTAATACTCCACCGCCGCCGAATAACCCCCCCAACACCCCACGGGGGGGCGCCCGCGGGCCGTGGGGGGGGGGTGGGGGCCCCCCGCGCCCTTGTGGTCGCCCGTGACCGTGAACACCGGCACCCTGTCCAGCGCACTCCTACCCGGGCGTCGTGGTGAGGTAGGCGACGATCCGCCAGATGTCGTCGTCCCCCTCCGGCAGTTTGTCCTTGAAGGGGATCATGGTGGTGCCGGGGATGCCTTGGGCGATCGAGTCGAAGATTTCCTGGTCGGTGCCGCCGTGCAGCCACTGGTCGTCGAACAGGAAAGGCGCGTCTCGACCGCTCGGCGTGGTCGCGTGGCAATAGCCGGCGCAGGTACCGATGAACACTGCCTTTCCCCGGGAGAGATCGTCAGGACTGGCCCGGAACGTGTCGGCGGGGCTCTTCGAACCACAAGCCGAAACAGCCAGCGCGGCCAGGAGAAGGAAAACTCGCACGGTCAGAGCGACTGCAGCAGTGCTGCCGTGTGCACGGTCGGGAACGGCCCGCGCACGGGTATGCCGTGGCGAGCCTGGAGATTGGCGACGCGTTCCCGAAACGGGGTGCTCGAGAGGATCCCGTCGACATCCGCGCGTAACGGATTGTCCCTGCGCAGTGTCGCGTGGAGGTTCCAGCGAAGAACGGGCGGTACCTCGAAGTCGGCTGCTCGCTCGACGTCGAACAGTGCGAGCTGCGGTCCCCAGACGAGTCCGACGGCGGCGGTGCCGTCGGCTACCGCCCGGAGGATGCCTTCGTGGGCCGCCTGCTGGGACCAGGACACACCGGTCGCATCCAGGGCCACGTGGGCCACGGTGTTGGCGCGCACGGCGACGGTTTCCGAATAGGGCTCGCCGAAGCGGAAGGATGCGTCGGCGGGAATCAGCTCGAACGCCGCGCCATAGTAGGGCTCGCTCAACACCAGCCAGCCACGAAAGCGCTCGATCGCGCCGGCGCCCGGGACGGAAAGCTGCAGATGGCACTGGCCGGTAAGCAGTGGCATGTAGTCGGCGTCGGTGGACTCGATGTCCGTCTGCTCCTCTTCCGGAATCCACACGACCACCAACCGCCGGTCTAGTTGCGCGGCGAGTTCCCGGGCGACGTCGATATCGAACCCGCTACCCCCGCGCCGGGAGCGTGGCGGGTCGTTCTCGGCGAAGCAGACCCGCAGTTCGTCCTTGGCAACGTCCTGCTCCGCACCCTGCTCCGTCGGTGGCCCGCAAGCGGCGAGGGCCAACGCAGTAGCGGCCAGCGCGGGTGCGGTCGTGCGCATCTCAATCCGCCAACACGAAGACGAACAGATGGCCCCCTTCGGGGATGGCGACGGATCCCGCGGCGAAGCTCGCGATGTTGATGTCGTTGCCGGAGCCCATGGCGACGTAGGTCTTGCCATCCGCGCGGTACGCCACGGGCTGGCTGCGGACGCCACCCCCCATGCGGAACTTCCACAGTTCGTCTCCGGTCGCGGCGTCCAGCGCCAGGGCGAAGCCGTCCCGGGTGCCGGTGAAGACGACCCCGCCGGCTGTGGAAAGCGCGCCGGCCATCATCGGTTCGGGATCCTTGTACCGCCAGCGGACTTCGCCGGTGTTGATGTCGACCGCCGACAGGTGGCCGTAGTCGGTGCCGGCGGTCACGTCGACGACGATGGGCTCGCCGCCCATGAAGGGCTGGCCTCTTACGAACGCGACGATGCCTTTCTGGAATTGCTGGCACGACTCGATGACCGGGATGTAGGCAAGGCCGAGATCGGGATTCAGGGCACCGCTGTAGGCGCCGTTCATGCCCCCGAGGTTGCCCGGGCAGACCCGGAAGTCCGGTTCCTCGGTGGGATTGGCACGGGGGTCGACGATTGGGCGCCCGTTGTCGTCGATGGTCGCCCAGTTGAGTTGCTCCACGTACTGCGTCGCCGACATGAACGCGCCGGTGGCCCGGTCCAGGGTGTAGAAGTAGCCGTTGCGGTTGGCCTGGACGATGGCCTTGACCGTGTCCTCGCCGCGCTTTACGTCGGTGAGAAAGATCTGGGTATTGCCGTCGTAGTCCCAGACGTCGTGGGGCGTGAACTGGAAGTGCCACAGGCGTTCGCCGGTATCGGGATCCACCGCCAGCAGGCTGTTGGAGTAGAGGTTGTCGCCCGCCCGCAGATCGCCGTTCCAGTCGGGGGAGGGATTGCCGGTGGTCCAGTACAGGATGTCCGTCTCGGGATCGTAGGCACCGCTCGTCCAGGCGGGCGACCCGCCGGTCTTGTAGGAGTCGCCGGCCCAGGTCTCGCTGCCGGGCTCACCCTCGGCCGGGAGCGTGTAGTGTCTCCAGCGCAGCTCGCCCGTGGCGACGTCGTAGGCATCGAAGAAACCGCGCACGCCGAACTCGCCGCCCGCCACGCCGATGATGGCCATGTCCTTGACGATCATAGGCATGGAGGTGGCGCTGAAGCCGCCGGTGTAGTCGGCGATGGTCTTCTCCCAGGCAATCGTCCCGGTCAGGCGGTCGAAGGCGATCAGCTTGGCGTCGAGAGTGGCCATGAGCACCAGGTCGCCGGCGATGGCCGCACCTCGGTTCACGTTGCCGCAGCACAGGCGCAGATCGTCTGGCTGCTGGTGGTCGTAGCGCCAGTAGATTTCGCCGTTGGCCGCATCGAGGGCGAAGATCCGATTGAACGACGTGGTGACGTACATGATGCCGTCGTAGACCGTGGGCGAGACCTCGAACTGCTCGGTAGTGCCGGTGGGGAACGCCCAGGCCACCTGGAGCCGGGATGCGTTTTCCGGCGTGATGTCGTCGATGGGCGAGTGGCGGTGGTTGCCGTAGTCACCCCCGTAGAGGAGCCATTGCTCGGGGTTCGACGGCGACGCCAGCAGATGCTCCGACGTGACGGGCCCACCGCCGCCACCGATGTCCTTGTCGTTCGTCCAGTGGTGGATGTCCGGCGCGGGGGCAGCCTCCACCGCTGTCGTGCCGGGCGGAGCCGACGTCGATTCCTCCACTTGCACGGTAGCCTGTTCGCAACCCACCAGGCCGCAAACCACGAACGACGTGGCGACCAAATTACGCATGACCATGATCCCTAGTGATTCGCGGCACATTATGGCCTATCCGGCCGTGGGGCGACGGCCTCGGGCGCGTTGTGGTCGCCCGTGTCCACTACGACACGATGGGAATCCGCCGAGACCTCGGAGGGCAGCGCGCGCGCCGGGCGCGCTAGGGCGAAGCGAACGCCTCGGCGATGAGTTCGTACGACTTGAGCCGGTCCTCGAACGTCGGCGTGATCGTCAATAGCACAACCTCGTCCGCCTCCGACTTTACTGCGAGATCCTCGATGCCGGCCTTGACCTCGTCGGGTGTGCCGATGATCTGCCGCGAGCGGCGGCTCTTCATGGCGTCGAGTTCCTCGTCCGTGAAGGGCCAGGCCGCGGCTTCCTCCAGAGTGGGCGCGGGTCCGCGTTCACCGCGGTCGCGGCGGATGCGTTGGATCTCGCGCATGCGGCGGAAGACGTCGGCCCGATCAGCGTCCTCCACGGCGATGGCGAACACACCGATGGAGGAATAGGGCTTCGCGAGATGTTCGGGAGCGAAGCGCTCGCGGTACTGGCGCATCGCTTCGACGGCCAGCTGGGGCGCGATGAAATGCGCATGGGAATACGCCAAGCCGAAACGTGCCGCGTAGGCCGCCGAGTCGTAGCTCGAGCCAAGCATCCAGACCTCCGGGGCGGTCGGAGCCTTGGGCGTGGCCTTCAAGTCGTGGAACGCCTCGGTGATCGGCCTCTGGCCGGAGACGAAGGCCACCAGGTCCTTGACCTTCGCCGGGTAGTACTCGATGCCGAGCGGGTTGCCGTAGGCCAACGCCGCCGCTGTCAGACCGTCGCTACCCGGTGCGCGACCGACACCGAGGTCGATGCGTCCGGGATAGAGGACCTCGAGCATGCGGAAGTTCTCGGCCACCTTGTAGGGCGAGTAGTGCGACAGCATGACGCCGCCCGAGCCGACCCGGATGCGCTCCGTTTCGGCGGCCAGCCGGGTGATCAGCACTTCCGGCGACGAACTGGCCAGGCTGTCCGAGGCATGGTGCTCCGCCACCCAGTAGCGGTGGTAGCCGAGTTCGTCGCAACGCTTGGCGAGCTTGATGGTGTTGGCCACCGCGTCGGCGGCCACCTCGCCGCGGGCGATGGGGGACTGATCGAGAACGGCGAGGCGGAGGGGCAACGTCTACCTTCCTAGGCGGGCGAATCCGCTACCTTATCAACCCTCAGTCGAAGAATACCGTCGGGCAGCAGCGGCACCCGGACCTGGATGCGTACCGGCAGCCGGCGGCCGTTCACCTCGGCCATCCACACGGTTACCCGCCGTGTGCTGCCGTCCACGTAGCGGAAGCGGTAGTCGCAGCGTAGCGTGTCGCCCGAGTAGTAGGTTCCGGCTTGGTGCAGTTCGCGCTCGCGGGACCTCACGGGAACCAGGTGGTAGGCGTCCTCGCCGTCGTGGACGATCGTATCGGTGAGGCAATGGTCGGCGAGGAACATGACCGACATCAGGTCCGAGCCTCTTGGAGCGACCAGCTCTTCGAAGTCGCCATCGCTCGTATGGACGGTGGTCTTGCCGTCGAACGCGAGCAGGATTTCCCGGTCGTCCCGGTCCTCGGCGAACAGCAGATACGCCCGGGACTGCGGAAAGCCGTCGACGAAGCGTCCGACGGAGGCGAATCGACCACGCCACTTGAAGAACCGGTTCACGACGCGCGAGGTGACTACCGTCCCCGATAGTTCGTAGGCGTCGCCGTCGCGCTCATGCGACAGGGTGACGTCGCCTGCCTGCAACCAGGCGACCTGGGCTTCGTAGTGCAGGTCCTCGGCCAGGGTCGCAGTGGCGGCGAGTAGGCCGAGCAGCCCGGCACAGCGTGCGAACGAGCGTCTAGCCCGCAGTCGCGGGCTACACCTGCGCCGGCGGCGGTGGTTGCTCACGACGGCTTCATCCCCATGAAGATGGCACCTGCAGCGGGTCCGGCGATGCCGAACCGGGCCTGATCGTCGGGTGGCACCATATCCCCTGAGCGAGTCACGTGCATCTCGAAACCCACGGATGCCATGCGTTGCTCGAAGTCGTGGCCGTAGGTTCGGAGGTGCTCGGCGGGCCGACTGTCCAAGGTCTGGCGCCGGCGGCCGGGCCTGTCCGGATGATCCACCGACTTCTCGGCGGTAACCGGCACGTTGAGGATTGCCCAGCCGCCCGGCTTCAAGATGCGAAAGAGCTCCTCCATGGCGAGGATGTCGTCGGGGACGTCCTGCAGTACATGGCTGCAGTAGATTCCGAAGAAGCTCGCGTCCGCGTGCGGAATGGCCATGACGTCGAAGCGCTGGTCCACATCGGTTCGCACGAGGTCGGCGGAAACGTAGTCACCGGCGGCCAGTTCCCGCAGCCGGGGTTGCAGACAAGCCTCGGGGGCGATGTGGAGAATCGGCGAACCGGCGGGCGGCGCGTTGGGGCCGCACAGCACTAGATACGCCAGGCGGTCGCGTTCCCGTGCCGTGCAGTAGGGGCAAATGGCGTTTTCGCGCCGGACTTGCCGTTTTCCAGCCGGTCGGAAACCCCGGAACGACCGTTGGCAGACCGGGCAGTGGACGGCGTCGCCCGCCCAGAACAGCGGTGATGCACGCCGGCGCAGTCCCCGGACCCGCGACTCCAACCCCTTAAGCAGTCTCACCGGATTCCCTCGGCAGAAGGATGGCGATGCGGTGGTCGAACTTGCGAATCTTGCGCTCGATCTTCATGCGCGCGCACCAGCCGAACCAGTGGGATACGGGGATGAACTCGCTGTTGCCGATGCCGTCGACGATGACCAGCCGGTACCGCTGCGGGTTGTCTGCCACGGCAATGATGTTGTGCGGCAGGAGGTCGCGGCTGAGGAACCGCTCGCGCCGCAGCCAGTCCTTGAACTCGTCGACGGCGTCTCGGAGGACCGGGGTCATTCCCAAGGGCAGTAGCTCCTCGAGGTTGTGCGGATAGGCACCGTCCCAGTTGCGGTACAGCGCGGTAACGATGCCGATGCCCTGATCGGTTTCCACCGTGCCGTGGAACTTGGGAACATGGCTCCAGTCGAGTTGACCGCGGCGCTTGAGGTGCCGGTATGCCTTGCACTCCTTGCGCTGGTCGTCGAAGCTCGCCAGCCGCTTCAGCCGCCGCCAGCCGGTAACGGCCGCGCGACGAGCGCGGGGCGTGCGGTCAGGGCGCAGTACCTTCACGCAGCGTGTGTCGTCGTCCGGATGCACGTAGCAGCGCCGGGTTCCGCCGACGGCAAAGGGATCGAGTTCGTCGAGTTTCAGCATCGGGATGCCGCCGCATCGTCTGGCGGCGGGTTCGGAAGAGACCCCGGGCGAATCGTCTCGCCGCGATAGACGTCGCGCGTGGCGAGCACCATGTGTTCGACCGTCAACGTTCGATCGGCCCAGTCGAAGACGTCGGCCATCCGTTTCCGCGCGCCGATGGGATCCGCGAGGCCGTTCGCGATGGCCGCCTTGAGTTCGCCGGGCGCAGCCAGATGACTTGGCGGGAGCAGATCCTCGGCCCCGGGAACCGGCGTGGACACCACCGGCAACCCGGCCCGCAATGCTTCGGCGAGCGCGTAGCTCATACCCTCCCGTTCGGAGGTGAAGACCATCAGGTCCACGGCGCCCATCATGGCCCTCACGTCGGCGCGGAACCCCGTGAAGGTCACCGGCTTGTCCCCGGCAAGGGCTTCGAGCGAATCGCGCTCCGGCCCCTCGCCGGCGATCAGCAGGTGGCCGAGGCCATGGTCCCAAAGTTCGATCAGGCGATCGTATCTCTTGACGGCAACCAGGCGACCAACCGCCAGGCAGATGGCGGCGTCCGGCGGGATGCCGTACGCGGCTCGCAGTTCGTCGCGGTCGAGTGCCTTCGGCGGCGCGCTCACGCCGTTGTACACAACCGATTTCGCGGGATGTTCGAGACCGCCGAGCACGCCCCGGCTGACGCCGATAACGGCATCGAACGGTCGGTACGCGCGCAAGTCCCGCTTGCGGCCGTGAACGGTTCCCACCGTTCGTGCCCGGGGAGAGACGGCGTTCACCAAGGCGGCGGCTTTGCCGGCATGGGCGTGGACGACATCCGCCTTGCACGCCTCGATCAAGCGCCGCAGGCGGCGGCGCAAGAACGGGTCGCGGCGAGATCGGGTCAGGTCCAACGGCCGGAACCGCACCGCCGGAACGAACCGGTCCGCGTAGCGTTGGTGGGCGATGACGGTGACTTCCTCGCCGATTTCCACGAGGCCGTTCGCCAAGTCGACGAAGTGGGTCTCGAGCCCTCCCTCCTCGTCGCCGGCCATGACTTCGCAAATCCGCATCAGTCGAAGACGCCGCGCCGGCCGGTGCGCAGGCGGATCGAGAAACAGAGACGGCCTTCCTTGCCACTGACCTTGACCCGTTCGAGCCTCAACGCGGCGGTGTTGAGATCCGTGTTGATGCCCGCGTCGGTGGTCACGGCGTGCCGGTAGCCGGAGGACGCGACAACGGCGACATCGTCGTCGCCGAAGATTCCGAACGGGTAGGCGAAGCTCGACACGGTGGTGTCGAAGGTTCTCTCAAGCTCAGTCCTGGCGTCGACGACTTCGTGCCGCTTGGCCTCGTCGTCGAGACCGGGAAGCAGCGCGTGGGTGAGCGTGTGCGCGCCGAGTTCCCAGGCGCCGGAGTCGAGCATCTCGCGCACCTCGGCATCGCTGAGCTTCGGTTCGCGCATCAGTTCGCCGGAGTCGTGATGAGCCTTCTTGGTGGTCGACCAGTCGCGGTCGAAGCGGTCGACCACCAGGAACAGGGTCGCCTTGGCACCGTACTTCTTGAGCAGTGGATGCGCCGCGGTGTAGTTGTCGCGGTAGCCGTCGTCGAAGGTCAAAACGACGGTCTTGGGTTCGAGGGGACGTCCGTCCAGCTCGGAAAGGAAGGCGAAGCGCCAGCCATTGTCCCGCAGCCACTTCAGTTGGCGCTCGAACTCCCCCGGGGCCACGCGCAGCTTGTTGAAGCGTCCGCCGGGAAGGCGTTCGCGGACCATGTGGTACATGAGGATGCGCGGATGCCGGTAGTCCACCCCGGTCCGCCACCACGCGTAGCGCAGGGAAAAGAAGACGGCACCGAGAAGCGCGAGGCCGGCCAGAGCGACGAGCGTGTTGGTCATCTTGCGTCCGGCCTTGCGAGTTCTGCGTACAGCGCAAGCGTTTCGGTGCACATCCGCTCGACGTCGAAGTCGTGGTCCCGCACCGCACCCCTGGCCGCAGCCGGATCGTCGATGATCGCGGCGAGCTTGGCGGCAACCGCGCCAGTGTCCCCGACCGGCACCCGCCCATCCGGATAGACCCCCGCGAGAATCTCGCCCACGCCGCCATGGTCGTAGCCGACCACCGGCGTGCCGAGAGACAGGGCCTCCAGCGTCGTGCGTCCGAACGACTCGGGTTTCCGCGACAGCGACAGCACCGCCGTCGCGATGCTCATGATCTCCCGCAGGTCGGTTCGGTGGCCGGTGAACACGATGGTCCGGCCCCGCCGGCGCAGTTCGTCCGCGTAGCGTCGGTGCCTTGGGTCGACGCCCCCGACGACCACGCCCAAGGCGTTCGGGTGGCTGTGTCGCAACAGTTCCATGGCGTCGATCAGGTCGCCGTGCCCCTTGAGCCGCGTCAGCCGGCCAGGCAGCACCGCGAGGGCCTTGCCATCACATTCGGGAAAGTGGCGCCGCCACCCCGCGAGCCACTCCGCGCTCGCGTGAAAGTCGCGCTGGAATCGCCGCCGATCCACGCCCCGATGGATTCGTACCACGCGGGCCGTATCGGTGTGGAGATAATTCGATTCGACGTAGTCGCGGGCGGTGTCGGATACCACGATGACCCGTTCACCGCGGGTCATGATCGCGCTGTAGCGGCCGGGCGAATAGAGGCCGTGCACCGTGGTGACGAAACGCGGCCGCGCGTTCCCGGGCATGGCCCGCCACGCCAGCCAGCAGACCCAGGCGGGCATACGCGATCGGACGTGCAGGATCGCCGGCCTCTCGTCGCCGAGCCAGCGCCTGAACCGCCGCACACCGAAGAGCGTCGCCGGATGTTTGCGACCGATGTCCCAAGTGACATGGCGGCTGCCGTCCCGTTCGAGCCGTTGCACGAGGCGACCGCCCGCCGAGACGACGACGGACTCGTGCCCGGCGGCCACCAGAGCTTCGGCGACTTCCAGCGTTCCCTGTTCGACGCCGCCGCTCTCCAAGGCCG
This sequence comes from Gammaproteobacteria bacterium, assembly GCA_009839505.1. Classification (GTDB taxonomy): domain Bacteria; phylum Pseudomonadota; class Gammaproteobacteria; order Pseudomonadales; family Azotimanducaceae; genus VXYL01. The sequence goes on along the minus strand of VXPO01000117.1, from coordinate 23,563 downwards.
GCAGCACCTGAACGACCTTCAATGTGTCTCCGCTCGGTCCCGCTACGCGGCGAGTCTAGCTTGTTTCGTGCACGACGCAGTGCGCCCCGGCTGTCCTTGCTAACATGGCGCGCCATCATGCCGACGCGACGCGAACTCATCGCATTTACGGCTACAGCCAGTGCTTTGGCGGCGTTCGCCTGGCGGCCTCGGGCTCGCACGGTGGCCCGCGATCTCGTGCCGGTCGCTGACCGGGCCACGGGACTGCCGTTGCTCAAGCTGCCCCCGGACTTCAGCTACGTCTCGTACAGCTGGCGACGCGATCGAATGGATGACGGCAACGGCGTGCCCGGTCTGCACGACGGCATGGGGGCTTTCGTGCAGGACGACGGGACGGCGGTGTTGGTGCGCAACCACGAGATCACCCGGGCGCCTCTCAACGGAGCGGCGGCGGTGTACGACCGGCACTGCGGCGGGGGCACCACGACATTGAACTTCGACCTCGGCAGTGGGGAGTGGCTCGGCGCCCGGGCGACGTTGGCCGGCACGTACAAGAACTGCGCCGGAGGCCCCACGCCGTGGGGAAGCTGGCTCAGTTGCGAAGAGACCACGACCGGTTGGCTGCCCGGTGTCATAGACCGTCCGCACGGGTTCGTGTTCGAGGTTCCGGCGCTCGGCATGGGCGACCCCCGACCGTTGACCGGTCTTGGCCGTTTCGAGCATGAAGCCGCCGCCGTCGATACGGCTACGGGAATCGTCTACCTCACGGAGGATGAATCGGAAGCGGGTCTGTATCGGTTCGTTCCCGGCGCCGGGAAGCGCGGTCCGGAGTCGCTCCGGCATCCGGGCCGATTGCAGATGCTCGCCGTCGAAGGCCGACCCAAGTCCACCAGCCGATGGCCCGTTGGGCTCGAACGGGACGTCGCTTGGGTCGACATCGACGATCCGGAAGGCGGGGAGGGAACGTCCGTATTCGACCAGGGCCACGACCGGGGCGGCATGGAGTTCAAGCGCCTGGAAGGCTGCTGGTGGGATGGCGCACGGCTTTATTTCGTCTCCACCACGGGCGGTTCGGCACGCTCCGGCCAGATCTGGGAGCTCGACCCACAATCGTCACGTTTGCGGCTGCTCCACGAGTCGCCGGGAGCGGACGTGCTCAACGAGCCGGACAACGTCACGAAGCTGGACAACGGCGCCCTCCTGCTCTGCGAAGACGGCGGCAAGCCGACGCGTCTCGCCATGCTGACACCTTCCGGTTCCTTGGGCGTGGTCGCCGAGAACAACGTCGTGCTCGATGGCAGGAACAGTTTTCAGGGCGACTTCCGCGATGCCGAGTGGTGCGGGGTCTGCCAGGCCGGCGACTGGGTGTTCGCAAACATCCAAATCCCGGGGATCACGTTCGCGATTACCGGTCCTTGGGACGACTTCGTGAAGCGATCCTCTTGAAGAAAGGCGACAAGACCGGGACCGCCGAGTGGGCGGCCCGGGAACTCGCGGACGAGACCCGGCCGCCCGAGATCTCGCTCCGCCGCTTTGCTTGGCTGTTCCTGCGCACTTGGCCGTTCATGCGGCCGATGCTGGTGCATGTCATCTTCCTGGTGCTCGTCTGGCCCTTCGTCATGATGGCCATCGGCACCTTCACCGGTGCCATCACGGGCGACCTTTGGTTCAACAAGATTCTTAACGGCGAGCGGCTGCAGCCGTTGCAGTCGGTCGTGCTGTTTCTCGACGACTCCTACCTGAAGCACGACGTCGAAGTCGCCAGGGCGGACGAGAGGCTCGAGCCGGCGCCCTCAGAGCAGAACTTCGCCCTTGATCTGGTCGGCCCAGCGGACCTTGAGGCCGTAGAGCACCAAGAGCTTCTCGACGAATACGCCGCAGCCCTCGAGGGTTTCTACGAACGCACCGCGGCGATTCGCCTGCACGGGCACCAGGCCGTGGACGCAACCGGGCGCGATGCGTTGATGGATCGTGTCGAGGAAGCCCTGGCGCCGTACCTGGTCGAGCCCGAGATCGACTGGGAGATCCAGGAGGATCCACCGCGTTGGTTCTGGGTCGACCGCGAACGCATCGCCTACGCCACGGCAATGGTACAGACCATCGATGTGCTCGATGCTGCCGCGCTCGGGGCGTTGGTAGACCAGGCGATCACGGCCACGGGCGAGGCGGGTGCCGGCGCCACCGTGTACCAACAGGCGATCTCGGTGGATGCCTGGCGGCAACCCGCCGAGCCGGTGCCCACGTCAGACACGTCGGAACTGTTCGGCGAGGCGATGCTGACGGTCTCGGGCGCCATGAATCGGGATACGCTGACCGGGATCGCCTTGGCCCTAGCCGAAGACAACGGCGACATCGCCCCGAGGGTCTATGAACTCAACCAGGACCAGCGGCGTGCCGTGCGCAATCGTTCGCTGGGCTGGTTCGCCTTCGGCGCCCTGTTCGGCATCGTCGTCTACATCGGTGTCATTCCCTACTACTCGTCGTGGACGTGGCAGAACATCATCCACTACCTGCGCGTCAGCATGATCGAGAAGATCGAGCAGGTGTCTCTGCAGTTCCACAGCGACTCGCGAGTGGGCGATGCCATCTACCGCGTCAACCAGGACAGCAACCAGATCAATTCGGCCGTGAACGAGGCCATCGTCGATCCGATCAGGACGCTCTGGGGGCTGTCCATCGCCGCAGCGTTCGTGGTCGCCTTCGACCCGCTGCTCGCGGGTGCGATCGTGCTCGTCACCGTGCCGATGGTGCTCCTCACCATCGCCTTCACGCCGCGCTTGAGACGACGGTCGGTAGCCAACCGCGTCGCCAACAGCAACCTTACGTCGCGCCTCCAGGAGACCTTCGGCGCGATGAAGATCGTCAAGGCGAATCGGGCGGAGGAAATCGTCCTCAACCGCTTCGACCGGGACTCGCACCGGGCGCTGGATGCGGCCATCTACTACCGCTTGGAGATGGTGCTGTTGAGCATGCTGGTCATGCTGATGGGCGGCGCTGCGGTCATCGGGCTTGAGTACCTGATGGTGAGCTGGACGGTGGGCGAGCCGGAGAGACCCACCTACTTGGGTTGGCTGTTCGTGGCTTGGCTCGGCTTCAGGATCTGGAACCTCGGCGCCTACAACGCGGCCAACGGGCGGGTGGGAGAGGTCGTCGGCACGAGCTACGGCATCGTCCGCTGGTGGAGCATGCTCCAGGATCTGTTCATCGGCCTCGAGCGGGCGTTCTACTTCATCGACCTGAAACCCGATGTCGTCGAGAGCGAGAATCCCGAGGACTACCCGGCACCGGTCCGCGAGGTGGCCTGGCAGGACGTGCATTTCGCCTACAAGCCGGACAAGCCGGTGATCAGGGGAGCGAACCTCTCGGCGCGTGCCGGCACCGTCACCGCCATCGTGGGCGAGACCGGCTCGGGCAAGTCGACGCTCATGTCGATGCTGCTGAGGCTCTACGACCCGCAAGCAGGGCGCGTGGCCATCAATGGCGTGGACCTCAAGGATCTGCGCGTCGACGACATCCGCGCCAACAGCGCCATCGCCCTGCAGAAGAACATCCTGTTCACGGGCAAGATCGCCGACAACATCGGCTACGCCGTACCCGGAGCCTCACGCGCCGACATCGAGGCGGCCGCGAGGGTCGCCTGCGCGGACGAGTTCATCCAGGCGATGGCCGAAGGCTACGACAGCGAACTCGGCGACCGCGGCGGCAAGCTGTCGGCGGGACAGAGGCAGCGACTGACGATCGCGCGGGCGGTCATCCGCAACCGGCCCATTCTCATTCTCGACGAACCCACCGCCTCTCTCGACGCCGTCAACGAACAGCGGGTCATGGCGAACCTGGCCGAGTGGGGTAGGGACAAGGTCGTCTTCCTGATCACCCACCGTCTGTCAACGATCAGGAGCGCGGACCAGATCGCCTTCCTTGAGGACGGCCAGATTGTCGAGACGGGCACCCACGACGAGCTGATACGAATTGCCCAAGGGCGCTACCGCGACTTCGTGCTTGCAGAGACCCTCGGCGCGGAGGCAGGGGCGTGAGCATGAGCGAGCCGACCCGTCCCGGGCCCGATCACTCTGTCGTCACGACCCAGCGCCGCCGACTGCTGTCGGGCTACAAGCGCGGCGAGCGGTTCGACGACCACATCGACACGGGTCCGGAGATCAGCAACGTCGACGCGGTGAAGATCGTCTGGCGGGCCGTCAAGCTCCTCGGCCATGCGAAGGGACTGTTCGCCACCAAGTTCCTCATGTCGACCGCGATCTGGATTCCGGGACTGTTCCTCGGCTGGTTCGGCAAGATCATCATGGACCACGTGATCCTCGCGCGGGAACTCGATGCCGACCAAGCGCTCTTTCCACCGCACATGAAGCCGATCCTGCGGTTCCTGGAGGGACGGGAGCCCATGGAGATCATGCTGATGGTCAGCATCATGTTCTTCATCGGTCTGCTGGTGATCGGCACGCGCGCCGGCGGCACCGGTGCCGGCGTGCACGGCGGAAGGGACGCGGCTTCCCACGCCGAGAACGCCATCTCGAGCGGCGGCAGCCGTGCGGGTTCCATCTGGGGTCTCGCCGAATGGTGGGTCAACGTGCGGATGAACCAGCGTGTGGCCAACGCCTTGAGGACACGCCTGTTCAACCGCCTGACCCGGGTACCGATGACTTCCGTGGACGACCAACGGGTGGGCGATCAGATATACCGGGTCATCTACGACTCCTCCGAGGTGCCGGAGATCGTCTACCAGTCGACCTTCGAGCCGTTCTTCGTGTTCCTCGGCTACCTGATCACTATGTATCAGCTCGAGACCTACGCCAACGTCGCCCCGGAGTTGATCTGGCTCGCCTGGGTGATGTTCCCGGTAGTGCTGCTCTCCACCTTGCCGATGACCCGTGTCATCCGCCGCGCCAACCACAACAACCGCGCCGCCGGTGCGGCGACCACCAACGCCATGGAAGAGACCATGAACAACATCGGCGCGGTGCAGAGTCTCGGCGGCATGCGCCAGGAGACGCGCAAGTTCGCCGAGCGCAGCGCACATCAGTTCTGGCGCGAACGCCTGGCCATGGTCATTGGCGTCGCGCTCATTTTCTTCATAAGCATCTTCGGCGAGGCCATCGGCCTGATCACTGGCTACATCACCTCGGGTTTCGCCATCACCGGCCAGTTGACAGCCGGCGACTTCTTCGCGCTGCTAGGGCTCTACGAGTCGGTTCGGGGTGCCGCGGGCGACTTCGGCGGACTCTGGGTGAAACTGCAGGGCGCGGTCGCCTCGCTGCGACGGGTTTTCTTCTTCATCGACTACAGGACCGAGGACGACACCGACGGCGACCGGGAGCTGGCCGCCATCGGTCGGGGCGTCAGCTTCGAGGACGTCGACTTCGCCTACCCCGACGGTCGCAAGGCGCTAACGAACATCAACCTCGAACTCGCCGCGGGTGAGCTCGTGGCGTTCGTCGGCCCCACCGGCGCCGGCAAGACCAGCCTCGCATACATGATCCCGGCGTTCCTGCGGGCCACCCGTGGCCGGGTGTTGATCGACGGCGTCGACGTAGGCGACTACGCCCTCGACTCACTGCGCCGGGAAGTCACCTACGTTTTCCAGGAGCATCAACTCCTCGCCGAATCCGTGCGTGACAACATCCGCTTTGCGAAGCCCGATGCGACCGACGACGAGGTTCTCGCAGCCCTCGGCGCCGCAGGCTGCACCGAGTTCGTGGAGAGTCTGCCGGAAGGCATCGACACCGTCCTCGGCCGTTCCGGGGACACCCTGTCGGTCGGCCAGCAGCAACGCCTGTCCATCGCCCGCGGACTGGTGCGCGACTCGAAGATCCTCATCCTGGACGAGCCCACCGCCGCCCTGGACCCGCGCACCGAAAACGCTCTCGTGAGGGCGTTGCACACGGCCTCCGAAGACCGCCTGGTCATCGTCATCGCCCACCGCCTGTCGACCATCCGCCAAGCTGGCCGCATCGTCTTCATCGAAGACGGAGAGATCAGGGACGTCGGCGACCACGACACCCTGATGGCCAACCCCGACGGCCCCTACCGGCGCTACGTGGAGCTACAGACAGGCTCCCCTTAGGGGCGACCCTTGTGGCCGCCCTGCGACCACAACACGCCCGCCGGGGCGCTTGGTCGACCCCATGCAGATTGCAGAATCGCTCAGTCGTATAGGCCGGGCCGCTCCCGTGACCTGAAACGCTTGTACTCCCACTGGTACTGCGCCGGATCGCGGGCGACGAGGGATTCGATGGCGGCGTTCATGGTGCGGATGCTGACGGCCGGGTCGGGATCCCGCAACGCGTCGTCGACTGCATCGATGTGGAGCTTGAAACCGCCATCCACCCGCATGATCGCGGCGATGACGACATCGGCGTCGACGCGCTGCAGCAGTCGGGAGACCAGTGACATGGTGATTGCCGGCTGTCCGAAGAACGGTGCGCTCACCCCGGCGTACCCGTTCGGGACCTGGTCGGGCAGGACAATGACCAGTCCGCCCGTCCGCAACGCCTTGACGATGCGCCGCAACCCCGCGACGGAGTCAGCCGCCGAACGGGTTCCGAAGCGGCCGCGCGCCGCGGTGAGCGCCCGGTCCACCGCGTCGGATGCAGGACGCTGGTACAGGGCGGTGAGGGGCGCGACCGTGTTGAGGTAGTAGCCGAGGTACTCCCAGTTGCCGAGGTGCGGTGCGATGACGAGAGTGCCCGGGCGAAGTCGAAGATCGCCTTCGACGCCCTGCAGGAGGTCCGCCACGCGGGGAACGGGCCAGGTCCACATGGCAACGGCCTCGGCGAGGGTCATCGCCGTGTGGCGCAGGCTGTCGCGGACCAACTCCTGGCGCCAAGCCGCTTCGCTTTCGGCATAGACGAGGTCGATGTTGGTCCGCGTGACCCGCGCCGATCGGCCGTCGGCGCGTAGCGCAAGATCGCCCAGCGCGATCCCCAGGCGGCGCAACGACCGGATGTCCAAGGGCGAGAGCGTCTTGGCGACGATCCGTGCCGCGGCGATGCCGGCGCGAACGCCTAGTTCGGTGTGCGACCGAGCCACGTTACGCGGCTATCGGCGTGACCGGACGCGGACCGGGATCGCCCGCCGTCTGAGCCAAGCGAACTCGGACATGTGCTTGTCCCTGACTGGTGTTGCCGCAATCGGTCGAGTATCGCAGCAACGTAGTCGGCGTGGTAGACGACGCCCCGGCCAGGGTCCGGTAGGCGGGGCAGCAGCGGTGGCTGTCTATAATCGAACGAGTGCGCACACCGGCGACCACAGAGACGTCATTGCAAGTGTGTTCGATCACTAGGAAGGGAAACCGGCTGAAGCAACTCCGCGCGTTCTGCCTAGTCGCGCGTGTCGGGTCGGTGACCGGGGCGAGCAAGATCCTGGCCTTGAGTCAGCCGGCCGTCTCGCAGCTCGTGCGCCATCTGGAGGCGGAACTGGGTACCGCGCTCTTCCAGCGCTACGGGCCCCGCCTCACCTTGTCATCCGCAGGGCAACGCCTCTACGGGTTGGCCATGCCGCTAGTGGCCGGTGTGGACCGTCTGGCGGATGCGTTCGGCGAACAGCATCGGGGTTTAGCGGGCAGTGCGCTGCGCATCGCCGTTGGTCCGACGACGGCCGAGAGCGTCTTGCCGGGCTACCTGCACCGGTTTCAAGAGCGCTTCCCGGCAACCGAGGTGGACGTGGCGATTGTTAGTGACGGAGAGAGGGTCCGCCGGCTTCGGGACTTCGAAGCGGACATTGCCTTCTCCGCGGCGGACCTGCCACAGCTCGATCTCGAGTTCCGGCCGGTGTTCACTTCCAGGATGGTTTTGATCGCGCCACGGTTTCATCCGCTGGCGGCCGAGACATCCGTGTCCATAGCACAAGCGGCAGAACATCCCGTGGTTACGCCCCGACTGTCGAACTCGGTCTGCCACAGCAGCGAGCAGTACGGTCAACTGCCGAACCGTATCGTCGAAGTGGATGGCTGGAGCGAGATCAAGTCGTACGTGGAAGATGGGGTCGGAATCGCGATCGTGCCCGAGGTCTGCGTCGCGGAATCCGACGATGTCAGCACGATTCCCATTGCGGATTACGCGTCTCCCCTCGTCTACGGCATGTTGCTTCGCCGCGGTGCGCCACCGTCCCTGCCCGCCGAGCTGTTCATCGACGTCGTGGACGAGCTCGCGTCGGCGGAACACTGAACCATGGTCGACCGTCCGCGCAGGAACAAACGCGACCGCCTGAGGCAGCTCCGCGTCTTTTGCGCGGCCGCACGCTTCGAAAGCATGACCCGGGCGGCCGAATCTCTCGACCTCAGCCAGCGCGCCGTGGCTCTGCAGGTGCGGAGTCTCGAACATGAACTCGACTCCGATCTGTTCGAGCGTCGTGGACCGGTCTTGACGCTCACCGATGCCGGCAGGTCGTTCCGTCGACTTGCCGAGCCGCTCGTGGAAGAGCTGGACTCGTTGTACGAAGTGTTCACCGAGCAGCGCGACAGACCCGCGTCCATGGACATCGAAGTCGCGGTGACACCGGTGGCGTCGGTCACGCTACCGCTTCTCGTAAAGGGGTTCCTCGATCACCACCCGCACGTCCGCGTCCGCGTGACGAACTGCCCGCTGCGGCAAGGCCTGTCGAGACTTGCCAGCGGTGGAGTCGACGTCGTGGTTGGACCGGGAGTGGCGAATGCGGACTTCAACTACCGCGACGTGTTCTCCTACGATCTGATGCTCGTGATGGCAGAGCACCATCCCCTCACTAGGCAACGGTCGGTTCAGTTGGATCAGGCGAGCGTCTATCCAGCCATCATGCCCGCCATCGGGACATACGGACATCGATTCGAGGAGATGGTCGGCGACCGGTTGACGGTTGCTGCGAGAGTCGCCGTGGAGTCCAGTGGTTGGACCCTATTGAAGTCCTTCGTGCGGGCCGGCCAAGGCATTTCCGTGATCCCCAGTTGCTGCATCACCGAGAAGGATCGCATGCGTTCCCGACAACTGGATGACGTCCCGCGCGGCAACCCTTGCGGAGTGTTCACTCGTCGGAGTCAATCCTTGGCCGAGCCCATCGTCGACTTCGTGCGAACCCTTGCCCCGTAGCGCCCCAAATCCGTCCCCTCGATTGCTACTACGAGATAATCCAATCATCAAGTCAACTTATGTGTAGGTGTGCTTGGTGCTTTCTCGCGTCATGCTCGCGCTAGTGGGGTAGCGACTGCCACGCAGAGCTTGGCACCACTGCACCACTGCTGTCGGTATGCGGACACCGGCAGGCAGTGTCAACTTCTCAAGATGGCACAAGGAGTTGGCGTCGGTGTCGGCATGCCTCTAAGAACCTCTGATCAAGCCCGTCCATGGGCTTGATCAGGAGCAAAACAAAAGCGCGGTTTTGTTTTGCGCACGTCTCTTGAACTCGTCCTCCGCACCCTGACGGCCGGGGCGGAATCCCGACCGCGAATTGCCTACTAGCCCAGGCTCTAGCCGGGCGGCCACGCGCCGAGAATCGCGCCCATGATGACCGAGTAGGCCACTCGGTAGCCGGACTGGATGGCCCACAGTTTCCATCCCCAACCACAGAACGCCGTGTCGGACGCCATGGAAGCGGCGATAAACGCGACGCCGGTCACGAGACCCAGCACGGCACCGTCGCCGACGCCGGCCATGCCGAGGCCCTTCAGCAACGCGGCCACCACGATGCAGGTGGCGAGTGCGGCGACGAAGCTCACGACGAACGGCGTGGGCGAGGGTTGGATGTCCTCCTCGGTCTTGCCGAGGGCGTCGAGCCATGCCTTGCCGAACACGGGTCCGTACCAGACGTAGCCGAGCGCGAAAGCGGCGAGTGTGGCGACCAGGATCGCCAACCAGTTCAGACCAGCGAAATCGAGCATGTTCGAGTCCCATTGCATCGGTGACATCGAAGTATCGCAGATCACGATTGTGAGCCCCGGACCGTCGACGCGTATATTGCGGAGTTCCCGGACACGGAGGAGGCGTGGATGGACGAGTGGTGGCCAGCGAACGACCCGGCCGGCCGGTCGGTGCGCGAGTTCCGTCTTGCTCGCGCCGGTAGTGGACGACCGGTTACGGGTGCGCTGTGGTCCGGCGAAGACGGGCAGACTTCGGCACCGCTGATCCTGTTCGGTCACGGCGCATCGGGAGACCGCTACCAGGTGCCGATCTGCCAGTTGGCGGCGCGATTCGTGCGCTTAGGGTGCCATGCGCTGTCGATCGACGGCCCCGTGCACGGACTGCGGCAGGTGGGTCCAGGCGGCCGGGAGGCGCTCGGCGACGAGATGCGCCGGGAGACGTTCATCGACGACATGGTGGACGACTGGCTTCACGCGCTCGCGGCGTTGCGCGAGCAGGCGGACGTCGGCAACTTGGGCTACTTCGGATTGTCCATGGGTTCGATCTTCGGCATTCCGACCCTCGCCAGGCTCTCGGAAACCAAGGCGGCGGTCCTCGGTCTCCTAGGGACGACACGCGCGGGCCGGCCGTTCGCGGAACGGGTGCTCCGGGACGCCGGCGAGATCCGCTGTCCGGCGCTGTTCCTGATGCAGTTGGAGGACGAACTCTTTCCCCGCGGCGGCTGTCTTGAACTCTTCGACGCCCTGGCCAGCACCGACAAGCGACTGCACGCGAATCCGGGGCTTCATCCCCAGGTGCCGGGGGAGGAAATCGACTTCGCCTTCGACTTTCTCAAGCGGCACTTGCAGGACAGCAAGTAAGACTCGGGGCCATCAGCCTCTGGGCCGCGTTGAAACGGGGCGAGATTTGCAGCCGGTCATACGGCGAGCACGGCTAAACCGTGGAACGACTGGGGGATGAGGCTCCGCTAGATCTCCGGCGGGCTGCCCCGTTGCGTGGGATCGGGCGGGCTCATCAGCCCCACATGGTTGCCGTCCGGATCGACGACGATGGCGTACCGTGAGCCCCAGAACGTGTAGTAGGGCGGTTGGGAGGTGGCGTACCCAAGCGCAACCACGCGCTGGTAGACCGCGTCGACTTCGTCGGCATCGGCGACACGGAAGCTCAGCACGGCCCGATCGCCCTCGCCCTTGAACGCGCGCCAGCCCGCGTTGTAGACCCTCGCCAGGGCTTCACTGTCCAGCGCCAACTCGAAGCCGTTGGGCATCTTGATTTCGACATGGTGGGGGCCGGTTTCCGTCCGCCATACGGTGTCTTCTGGAATCTCCAGTCCGATCGCCCGGTAGAAGTCGATCGAGCGCGCCATGTCGCGGACGACGAGGTTCAACTGGTCGAGGACGGCCTCCACGGGTCGCTCTGGCGTGGCGTGGGACGCTTGGCGTCAGTGCTCCTGCGGGGCGTAGTAGGGCGTCCGGCGCGACTCGTCGAAGTCGAGGATCGTCAGACGCTCCATCAGCCGCCGGTGTGGCCAGAAGTCGGCGCTCGCGGTGTGCAGCACGCAGCGGTTGTCCCACATGGCGACGGACCCGGGTTGCCAGCGGAACCGGCAGGTGTACTCGGGGCGCCCCTCCTGCAGCTTCATCTGCCGCAGTATCGCTTTCTCCTCGTCTTCCGGTACGCCGTGTTCCTCCGAGAATCGGCGCACGAAGCCCTGTTGGACATAGAGCGTGGTCCGTCCGGTCTCCGGATGCGTTCTGGCGACGGGATGAACCGCCACCGGGGTGACCCCGTCCATCTGGTGACCCACGCTGCCGATGTGGACGGCCCTCAGGTGTTCAACGCGCTCCTTGATGTCCAGCGGCAGTCCTTCCCACATGCCGTGGCAGTCGCAGAAGCAGGTGTCGCCGCCGACGGGGGGTGCTTCGCGGCACATCAGGATCGATCCCATGGGCGGTCGCGGCTGCCAGGTGGCGTCGGCGTGCCAGCCGGTGGCGGCGTTGGGCACGGTCTCGTCGGACGGCAGTACGAGCATGTTCGGGATGCCTTCCACCTTGACCTGCTGGTTCAGGTCGTGGGGCGAGTTCGGCATGTGTTCGCGCTCGCCGAACGGGGCGCCGATTTCGCCGAAGTGTTCCGCGAACTTAACCATTCCATCGCGCGTCAGATGCGCCTGGTTGCGGAACATGATGACCCGTCGCTCCAGCCACAACTCGCGCAGGAACGTCACCATCTCGGGATCGTCGAGGTCACGGGCCAGATCGATGCCGTGTACGACGGTGCCGATCGACGGCTGCACGGGTTCGAGCTTCAAGTCGATGCCGCAGACCGTGACCGGCTTGTAGTAGACCGTGCCGAACGTCCCTGGGACGAGATCGCGATCCTGGGCCAAGATCCCCTCCATCATCTGCCGTCGGCTGCTGGCGGGCGAGCGGACTTGGGCAACCGCACCCAACGGTGTCGAACGTGAGGGAGGCTTGTCCGCCTTGGCGCGTTCGGCGCGCTGCAGGTACGTCGGATTGGTCGCGAGTTGCGGGTCCTGGGGCTCGGCCACTGTAAGCCTCCTGCGTTGCGCTTCGCCGGTCGTCGACCCGTCAGTATAGACGGCGGCGGTCTATACTTGTGGATCGCATTGGTGCCCTCAAGGTCAGCGGAGGTCACGAACATGCCCGGTTCCGAGCCCGTGTCGATCGAGACCGCGGCCAACTTCGCCCACAGCCGACATCGGGGCTTCCGCGTTCCCAACCACTATTCGGCCAAGCACCCCGATGACCTGAAGACCCTTGGGATCCGCGAGGACATCGTCGTGCACAACGCCCGGCTGCTCGATCCGGCCCCCACGCTCGCGAGCCACGGTTTTCAACTCGTCTTCGCGCCGACGGAACTCGACCTGTTGAACACTGAGGTGGTGCTGGGCGAGTTCTACGCCGAATGCCGGGAACTCCTGAAGAGGGTCACGGGCTGCGACGAAGTCAGAGGCGGGGGCCACGAGTACCGCAACGGCTTCGGCGGCATGAAAGGTCCCCGTGGGGTCAAGCCCACGCCCAACGGCAGCGGCGGCGCCTACGCCCAGGGCATCCACGCGGACATGTCGCCGGCGGCGGAAGACCGTTTCCACCGGATCGTGCCGGACGCCCGGCACTTCGAGAGCATCAATATATGGCGCAGCGCCATCCCCGAGACCGTGCGGATGATGCCGCTCGCGGTGTGCGACATGCGTTCGGTTAGACCCGACGACATCGTCTTCGGCGACGGCCAGAACACCGGCAACATCAAGCAGTACACCAAGGTCGTGGACCAGCGGCTGATCCACGGCTCGCACCAGCGCTGGTACTACTTTCCCGACATGACCCCCGACGAGGTCCTGCTGTTCCGCCAGTACGACACGCGCCAGGAGATCCTCAACCTACGCACCGTGTTCCACACCGCCGTCGCGGATCCCAACACGGCGGAGGATGCGCCCATGCGTTCGACCATCGAGGTGCGGATGCAGGCGATCTACGGCAAGGACACCGACCGCGAAGCCCGCGCCGCGCGGTTCAAGGCGGCAATCCCGACCCACTATCTCGACGGTCGGGTGTGCAACTGGTGGAGCGGCCCGATCGAGAACTACGTACCCCCGTAGCGCCCCGGTCGCCGCTACAGGGCCCGTCCCGCCGCCACGTCCTGGGCATCCCCCTGGTCCGGGTACGCCGGGGCGTATTGGCCGTACAGGTGCGCGCCGATCCGTTCGATCCGTGCGCGCTCGTCGGGCTCCAACGGTCCGCGTTCCATCGCCGCGATGGCTTGATCCATCTGCTCGGCGTTGGCGGGCCCGCACAGCACCATGTCCACGGCCGGGTGCGACATCGAGTAGCGGTAGCAGTCGCGAGCGCTGACCGGCTGTTCACCGTCCGGCATCTTCTCGGGATCCAGCAGGTGCCCCCAGCGCGTCGCCGTGTAGGTCATGATCGAGGGCTTCGGTCCGGACTCCGGGACGAATGGGAAGACATCCTTCTCGGCGCCGCGGTGCACGCCGTTGTAGCGCAGCATCAGCAGTTGGTACGGGCTCTCGCCCCGCGCGTAGAGGTCGAGCAACTCGGGCAGCATCGGCCGGTTGTGGCTGCTCAAGGACATGAACCGCACGATGCCGCGGTCGCGCAGCTTCTCGAAGACTTCGACGAACGCCAGCGTCGGTACGGTCGCCCGATTCCCCAGCAGCAGGAAGTCGAAACGGTCGACGCCGGAGGCCTTCAACGCCTCTTCGACTTCGCCCTCGATGGTACTCGCGTCCGGAGAATAGGACTGGATCGTCAGGATCATGTCGTCGCGGTGCTCCTTCGCCAGGTTGACCATCGCCTGGGCGAAAGTCGGCTGGCGGACCGTGCCCCAATAGAGGTAGTTGATGCCGCGATGGAATGCGTCTTCGATCACGTGCGTCGGCGCGTTGAACGTGGAGCCGATGCCCAACCGGCTCGACATCAAGCCCGTGTTGCCGATCTCACGCCTTTGCAGGAATTCGCTCACCTTGGTGTCCCCCGTTGTCGTCAGACAACACCATATACAACGCGTCGCGTCCTCGGCAATTCGGCGTCAGCGACCGACATCGCGGATGATCTCGCGCGCCGCGTTGCGACCCGGCATGCCGGTGACGCCGCCGCCGGGGTGGGCGCCCGCGCCACAGTGGTAGAGCCCCTTGATCGGTCCCCGGTACGCGGCGTGGCCCATCACGGGCCGGTTGGTCCAGAGCTGATCCAGGGTCATGGCGCCGTGGAAGATGTCGCCGCCCGGAAGTCCGAAGCGACTCTCAAGATCGGCGGGCGTCAGCACATCTCGGGCGATGACGGCGTCGGAGAAGTTCGGCGCGAACCGATCGATGGCGGCGAACACGGTGTCGGCGGCGGCATCACGGTGGGTGTCCCAATCCCGGTCCCGGGGGAAGTGCTGGCAGAAGAGGCTTGCGACGTGGTGGCCGGCCGGGGCCAGGGAGTCGTCCACCGTTGAAGGGATGAGCATTTCGATGACCGGCGACGTCGACCAATCACCCTGGCGTGCATCGAGGTAGGCCTCCTCCAGGTAGCGCAGTGTCGGCCCGATGACGATTCCCGAACGATGGTGGTTCTGCGCGTCGGTGCCGGGCCGGCAGGTGAAGTCGGGCAGTTCGGAGAGGGCGACGTTGATCCTGAGCGTCGCGGACTCGGTGCGGATGGCGCGCACGCGCTGCAGGAACTCGTCTTCGAGGTGGGTGTCCTCGACGAGATCGAGGTAGAGGAGCTTGGGAGCGACGTTGGCGGCGACGGCGCGTCCCCGGTGCGTCGTGCCGTCGGCGAGCGCGACACCCACCGCTCGGCCCTGCTCCACGAGCACTTCGGTGACCTCGGCTTCGGTGTCGACGAGCACGCCTAGGGCGTGGGCTTCCTTCAGCATCGCCTGGGTGATGGCCCCCATGCCGCCGATGGCGTGTCCCCACGCGCCGCGCACGCCGTCGAGTTCGCCGAAGGCGTGATGCAGTAGTCCGTAGGCGGTACCGGAGGCGTAGGGCGAGGCGAAGTTGCCGACCACCGCGTCGAAGGCCAAGGCCGCCTTGACGTGCTCGTTTTCGAAGACGGCGCCGAGCAGGTCGCCGACGGATTTCAGAAACAGATCCCCGAGGTCGCGACGCCGGACCATGGAGAGTGCCTTGGCGTCCAGTGCGGCGAGACCGGCGTTCATGAGGTCCGCAACGCCACCACCGACGTTTGGCGGCGTGCGGTCCATCTGTCGTCGCACCACGTCGCCAATCTCTCGAACCATGGCCCGGAATCCCGGCAACGCCTGCGCGTCGGCAGCGGAGAAGCGGGCGAACTCGCGCGCGGTCTCGGCATCGCCGTTGAAGACGGTCAGCGACTCCGTGCCCGAGAGTGGCAGGAAGTTGGCCACCGGGCGCGGCACGAACCGGCAACCGTGGGCCTTGAGGTTGAGGTCGCGGATCACGTCGGGCGACAGCAGGCCGACCGTATAACTGGCGGTGGAGTTGCGATAGCCCGGATGGAACTCCTCAGTGACCGCGGCGCCGCCGACGATGGACCGCCGTTCCAATACGCGCACGCTCAAGCCCGCCTTGGCGAGATAGCACGCGCACACCAGTCCGTTGTGGCCTGCGCCGAGGACGATGACGTCCGTGTCCCGGTCAGCGGCCATGGGCGACCGTCAGTTGCATGAGGACTGGGGGAAGCAGCCGCCGGCAACCCAGTCCCGAAAGTCGGCGTACGACCGGATCTCGGTTTCGTCCTGCAGAAGGGGCGTGAGTTCGGCGAGCTCCGAAGGCACGATCCACACGGTCTCCTCGTCGACCTGCACATCGGCGGCAGCATCGAGCCCCGTCTCCTCGAACGCCGCCGGTGCCAGGGCTCGGTAGGTTCTGGCGAAACTCCGAGCCGCGTCGGGGCTCTGCCAGCGGCTGATCCAGACCCAGCCGCTCGACGGTCGATCGTCGCTGTCGCAGCGGACGAACGCTTGGCGGTCACCACGCCAATCGAGCAGGTACGCAGGCATGGCGTCGTCTTCCGGCGCAAGGTCGTAGTCCATCGACAGGTTCCAGATGCCGAGGATGCCCTGTGACTCGGATGCGTCCACCCGGCAACCATGGGCGGCAAGGGTAGCGTGCGGTAGGCCGATGAGTTCAACGGGCGCCGCGAGATCCGGTCGAAGTACCTGCAAGGAAGACATGGGCGGAGCGGCGAGCAGCTCGCTCAATCCGGACGCGCCATCGCGTTCGAAGGCTCGGACGGCTAGTACCGGGCCGTACGTGGCCGGAACGACGGTTGGGGATGCGAAAGCGCGTTGCGAATCCGCGAAGTAGGCGTCTTCAAGCCAGGGGCGGAGGTCCGTTAAGTCGACGCAGCGGGTGAGCCGACGCCAATCGGGCTCGGCGTCGAGGCGAAGCAGGTAGCTGACGCCGCCGTACGCGGCGCGGCAGGCGGTCTTGAGGTCGGTGTTGCGCGCCGCGTTGCGGGTACAGAAAACGGCCAACCGTCCGGCGTCCTCGGACAGTTGGGGAGTGTCCGCGATCCGGGGGACGGGAACATTCCGCACCTGCCGGACTCGCGCCACCCAGTCGACGAAACTCGATGGAGCGGGAGCGCTCTGCGTACACATCTCGGGCATTTCGCCGCTCGACGTGGCCTGCGTCTTGTCCAGCGGGTCGTAGCAGACACCTTGGGGGAAGCATCCGCTTGCGATCCATTCGCGGTAGCGGGAGAAGGTGCGGGTCTCGGCTTCGGCCACGGCGTCCAGCAGCCCGTCAAACCCGGGCGTAAGCACGACCACGGCACGGTTGCGGACGACGACGACGGGTTCGGCCCCGAGAACGCCGCCGTACTCGACCATCGACGGGACGACTCCTCTCAAGTGTGCGGCGAACGCCAAGGCCGCCTCGGTCGTGCGCCAGCGCGTGAGCCAAGCGAGTTCGTCGTCGTGCTCGCCCGGACATCGATAGTGCACGAATCGATCACCCGACCAGTGGGTCAGGAAGTCGGGAATCTCGTCGCCCGCCGCGACCGCGTCGCCGTGCTGGCGCAGCAGTCCCCAGATACCCACCGCTCCCGCGGTGTTTCTGAGGCCAATCTCGCAATTCGACTCGGGGAGGGCGGCGGCAAGAACGTCGACGGGAAGGTGGATGAAGTCGACGGGTCCGGCGGCAGCGGGTTTCAGCACGGCGAGTGTCGATAGCGGCGGATCAGCGAGCATCCTATCGAGTCCGTCCGTGCCCCCGTCGAGCAGGTTCGCCAGGGCGATTTCCGGTCCGAACGCGTGGGGAAAGACCTCGTGGGCCCGAAAGGCGTTGGGTTCCCAATCCCACCAGCGGGGTCGTCTCGACTCTCCCGGTTCCGGCGCCATGAGGCACAGCCGCACCCGTTCCTGTCCGCTGAACGACCATCCGACGATATGGGCGCCGCCTTCGATCACGGTGTTCCCTGCGGCGGACAGGTCGCGGTTGTACCAGAGATGGAGCGCGTTCATGTCCGGGAAGTTCTGGTGCTGCAGGGCATGGACGAACTCGTGGGCGACGGTGCTGCGCGCGTCGGCCGCGGTGTCGATGTACAGGGCGTTTTCCACGACGTCGTACAGTCCTGGTCGGTTGGAGGCCGTGCCGCCGCGGCCGGTGCCGGTCTTGCCCCGCGGTGCGCAGTAGACCCCCAAGGCGCACCACCCATCCCGCCACGCATCGGCATACTCCGCTTCCCACACGGTGCTGCCGATGCCCTCGGTGTAGCCGCCCTGGAATCTCGACATCGGACGCACGTCCACGGGTCTCTTGAGCGGTAGGCCGCGGATCGCACAGGTTTCCGCCATGGTCTGCTCGACGACGCGCTGCCAGGCGTCTTCGGGCTCCGCCGCGACCGCGGACGTAGTGGCGGACGCTGCTGCGACTGCCAACCAAGCAAACCACGCGCTGCCCGCGTCGATGGCACGGCCGAGATGCGACTCCGGCGAAGGCATTCGGGGCCGCTCCAGCCCGTCAACTCCGGAGAGAGTCCATTTCGTCGAGCGTGCCGGTGACGCCCGCCGCCAAGAGCTCGCCGTATTCGGCGTCGGTCATGCCGAGCTCTTGGGCAAAGACCTCGCGGCTGTGCTCGCCCACGCACGGCGCCGGCCGGATGGGTTCACAAGGCGCGGCCGAGAACCGCCAGGGTCTCCCCGGCATCCAGTTGCGGCCCGCTTCGGGATGTTCCACCCCGGCAATGAACCCCGCAGCGGCGAAATGCGGATCGGGCCGGGCGTAGACCTCCGCGAGCGGTACGACACGGGCCGCGCAAATCCCGGCGCGGCCAAGCTTTTCCGCCGCTTCTTCAGCGTTCTGCCGCTGGCACCAGGTCTCCAGGACCGCGTCCAGTTCCGCCTCGTTCGCCTTGCGCGAGCGGTTCGTCGCGAACCGGTCTTCGTGGAGTCGGGCATCGCCGACGAACGTCTTGAGGGCATCCCAGGCCGCTTCGGTCTCCGCGGCGAGGGCCAGGTATTCGCCGTCTACGGCAGGGTAGGTGTTGTGCGGTGCGATGCGCGGATGGTGGTTGCCGCGCGGACCCGGTTTGCGGCCGGTGGCGTCGTATTCGAGCACGGCGTCGCCGATGGACGAGGCGACCGACTCCATCATGGACAGGTCAACCCGCTGGGCTTCGCCGGTGAGGTCGCGGTGTGCCAGGGCGGCCATCACGGTGGCGCACAGGAAGTAGCCGCTGATCGGGTCGGGGATCAAGCCGGCGGTGTTCATGCCGCTGTCGCCCTCGTAGCCGTTCAGCGAGGCGAGCCCGGCCATGGGTTCGGTGGTGTTGCCGTTGGCCGGGTAGTCGCGATAGGGACCGTCCTCGCCGTAGCCGGATATGGACGCCCAGATCATGCCGGGTCGTATCTCGTGGAGTTTCTCAAGGGTGATCCCCCAGGACGGCAGCACCGTGGGTCGGAAGTTGTCGGCGACGATGTCGAACCGAGGCAACAGGCGCCAGAGAATCTCCCGGCCCCGCTCGTGGGTCAGGTCGAGATTCACTTCTCGCTTGTGCAGGTTGACCGAGTTGTACTGCCCTTGGGTGTTGGCGACATGTTGGCGGCGCGACTCGTCAACGACCCCGGCAGGCACGCGGTTGCTGATCCGGCGGAACGAGTCCGGGTGCTTCGTGGAAGCGATCTGCACGACGTCCGCGCCGAGCAGGGCGAAAAGTTCGGTACCGAAGGTGCCCGACCAGGCCTGGCCGAAGCTCAGCACGCGGATGCCGGCGAGCGGTCCGGCATGGAGGTCGGCTGCCGATGTCTCGGTCGGTCCGGCGTCCGGCGGTGGTGCGGCTGCGCTCGGTTCCCATCCGCCGAGTCGCGGCGCCGGGCGGTGAACTCTCCAAGGCGAAGGGGACAGCTTCGCCGGCGCGCCACCTGCACGAACCTGGCGGCCGTCGATCTTGGTCGTCACGAAGAAGCTGCGGGCCTTGAACTGTTCGTTCGCGGGCATGTCCTCGACGTCCTGCACGACGCCGATGACGCAGCGCAACTTGGCGAGCGCGTGGAACACGTCCCAGCGGTTGAGCTTGGGAAGCGTTTCGGCGAGTCCCCAGACCGCGTCGCGCAGATCCCGGGAGTGCCGCCCGATGTCCGGAATGAGATCCTCCCGGGCACCGATCTCCGGCAGGTTGCAGGCGTTCATCGCTTCCTGCCAGTTGTGGAAGTCCGCGAGACCGAGGTTCATGCGACCGTCGGCGAGATCCCAAAGCGGCCCTGGATGCCCGCGGGGGCGTCCGCCCGGCCGCCTGGAGCCATCGGCACCGTGATAGACGGAGGCGACACCCCACGGGTGAACGGTGAGGGCGAACGCCTCCAGTTCGCTCACGTCCACCCGCTCCGCTTCGTCCGTGGTGCCACGACGCCGAAGGGCGGCAGCGGCGGCGATGAATCCCGTGACGCCGCCGACGACTCCCACCGAGTCCCGCGGCAACTGCAGCGGCGCCTCGTCGGCGTAGCGGTTCAGGTAGGACCATCCGACCCGCGCGCTGGTCGTGAGATTGTTGCCGGGAACCCCGGTCAATGGATCGTCCAGACCATGGGGCGTCACCGAGAGATGTACGGTCTGCGGGGGCAGGGCGGCCAATACCGGGGCGAGGTCCGGCCCGGGCTCCACCGCGGTCGTCACGACCACGTCTGCGCCCTGCACGGCACGGGTCAGTTCGGTCTGCGACGCCGCGATGGCCGAGTGTTTGTTCCAGTTGAAATAGGCATGGACGACACTTCGGTCCTGGCCCGGCTCGTCGTCGAGAAACGGCGGCTCGGCGCGCAGTGGATGGCCTTTCGGAGGTTCGACCAGCACGACCTCGGCACCGAAGTCGCCGAACAGGCGCGCGGCGAAGGCGCCCGACAGGCGGGTGGAGAGATCGGCGACGCGCAGACCATCGAATGGTGCGACCATGGAGCCTCGCTACGGGTGAGCAAAGGCGACAATAATGCACCACCTGCGGCACGGAACGGGAGGACCATGGACATCGAGACCTATCAACGCCACGGTCTGCACCTGAACTTCAACGAGGTGAACCCGGACGGCATCGTCAACAACCGCGCCAATGCCGAGATCGCGAAAGCCCTCGCGGTGCAGGGAGATGCCCACTACCACCCCTGTCCCGAGGCCATGAAGCGGGAAGGCGTTGCCGAGGGTCAGATGCACAGCATTCGGGGCTACGACGCGAGTTCCGTGTTCCCGGGCACGCGCCGGAACATCTGGGTATACGCGCCGGCGGGGCTCGGCCAGCTCGAGGCGTCGCCCGGACTCCTAGTCTTCAACGACGGTGCGTACTACCTGGATCGCAACGGTCCGGTACGGGCCACGCGGGTGCTCGACAACCTGATCGCCGCCGGTGAACTTGATCCGCTGGTCGCCGTCTTCGTCATGCCCGGCACCCGAGTCGACGGTCCCGCAAACGAGCGTGCCCGCCGGGACAACCGCAGCATCGAATACGATTCGCTGAAGGAGGACTACGTGCGCTTCCTCGCCGAGGACGTGCTTCCGCTCGCCGAGGAAACCGTCGCGCGGCCATTCGATCCGGATCCTTCCCGGCGTGCCGTCTGCGGCATCTCGAGCGGGGGCATCTGCGCCTTCAACGCCGCCTGGCATCGTCCGGACCTGTTCGGCCTCGTGATCAGCCACTGCGGCTCGTTCACGGCGATTCGCGGCGGCCACAACTTCCCGTACCTCGTCCGCAGCACGCCGCGCAAGCCGCTTCGGGTGTTTCTGCAAAGCGGCGAGAACGACGCCAACATCCTCTTCGGCAGCTGGCCGCTCGCCAACCAGGAAATGGCGGCTGCCTTGGAATTCGCCGGATACGACTACCGGTTCGAGTTCGGAACCGGCGGCCACAACCTCCGCCACGGCGGTGCCCTCTTCGCTAACACCCTAAAGTGGCTATTCCGGTGACACGAGAGTGGCTAGCGATCATCCCGAGTTTTCGCGCAGCGAAAACTCGAACGCGCCGCAACGCGGCGCGCTGGTTGTTCCGATGACGCGGAGCTCCCGCGGCTACCTGGCCGGGTTTCTCGTCGGCGTTTCGTCCTTCGTGGCGGCGGGTGAGCCGAGCCACGGGTTCGCGTACTTCGGCAACCTGAAATACCCAAAGGAAATGGTCCATTTCGACTACGCCAATCCAGACGCGCCCAAGGGAGGCACGGCCAGACTGGCGCTGGTGTCGACCTTCAACAACTTAAACCCCTACGTCGACAAGGGCATTCTCTCGGCCTACATGGATCCCCGGATCGGCTCCGCGATCTACGAGCCACTGATGCTCGCGTCGGAAGACGAACTGGCGTCCTACTACGGTCTGCTCGTGGAAAGCGTGGAGGTGGCCGACGACTACAGCTGGGTCACGTACACGCTTCGCGACGATGCCTACTGGCACGATGGCGAGCCGGTGACCGTGGACGATGTCGTCTGGACGTTCGACAAGATCAAGACCGAAGCCTCCATAAGCTGGCGAAGCGTGTACCGGGACATCGTCGCGCTCCACCGGGTGGGGCCGCGTTCCTTCAAGTTCGTCATCGGCGAGGAAGCGGAGAAGACGCCGCAACTGATCATCGCGACCGCGGGATTCACGCCGCTCCCCAAACACCACTGGGAGAAGCGGCCGTTCGACGAGACCACCCTAGAGCCGCCCTTGGCCAACGGCCCGTATCGGATCGCGCAAGTGGAGGCGGGCCACAAGATCGTCTTCGAAAGGGTCCCGGACTATTGGGGCCGTGACCTCAACGTCTCGGTGGGCCACTACAACTTCGACCGCATCGAGGTCCTCTACTTTTTCGACGAGAACGTCATGCTCCAAGCGCTCCGCGCGGGCGTTTTCGACTACTACCGGGATCAGAACGAGAGTACCTGGGCGACCGCCTACGACTTCGACGCCCATCGCGAGGGTCTCTTCCTTACGGAGACCTACACGATGGGGACGTCCTACGGCATGCACTACTCCCTCGTATTCAACACCCGGCGGGAGGTGTTCAAGGACATTCGCGTTCGCGAGGCGATGACGCTGGCCTACAACTTCGAGTGGGCGAACCGCGTCTTCTGGCACTACGGCATGGACCGCAACAACAGCTACTTCATGCGATCAGGCATGCAGGCGAAGGGGCTGCCGAGCGAAGCCGAACTTGAGCTTCTCGAACCGTTCCGCGACCAGGTTCCCGAGAGGGTGTTCACGCATCCCGTCGACCTGCCCAAGAACGAGCCGTTCGGTCGCAATCGCGAGACCCTCAAGGCCGCCGACGCACTTCTCGTCGAAGCCGGCTGGGTCGTCAAGGACTTCGTCCGTGTCCACGAGGAAACCGGCGAACCGTTCACCTTCGAGCTGGCCGTCTCCTCGGGGGCCCACGAACGCATGCTGACGCCGTTCGTGGACAACCTCGAGCGCCTCGGCATCCGTGCGGTGCTGCGGCGCATGGAGAACAACCTGATGGTCAACCGCCTGCGTAGCTACGACTACGACGCGACCATGCGGAAACTGTATACCTTCAGGATTCCGCGCCCGGCGCGGATTCGTGGTCAATTCACCTCCCGCTACGCCGATCGGCCGAACATGACGAACTACGCGGGCATCGCGAATCCGGTGGTCGACCACCTGGTGGAGGCTGTGGTGGCGGCCACCACGGAGGATGACATGAACACCGCCGGTCGAGCGCTCGACCGGCGACGTGGACGGCAAGTGTAAGTGTGTCTCATATAAACAAATTGCCACGCCCCCCAAAATAAGCGGGATTGTGAAGGTGGTGGG